>JBMOJB010000215.1:0-5713 GCA_049316985.1 Saprospiraceae bacterium
CTTAACCATGAGCAACTTCCGGGTGAACGGGTTCTCTGTTCGGTGCATTAAAGACTAAAATAATTGATACTTTGATTCTATTCCTTGGCGTCCTGAAAGACGCCAAGGAATTATTACCGCCAAAAAGGGCCAAAATATTTTTTGTTCTTTCAAGTATTGTATTTTTCCCATCTTTAGACCCCCTTCGAAATGCTGTTCCTTTTTGTGTTGAGCAATCGTGCGGTTGAAGTACCCGTTAGGCCAAGTTTATAACTTCGTACGATTATCTATTGGTCTTTGACTGAGTAAGTAGCAAAAACATTATTTCATACTTCATATTAAACATTAGCTATTGCATTTAATAGTTGAATTCTCGTAATTCAAATAGCCATGTTGTCAGGACTTAATTCTTTGCAACTATTTTGTACTTTTGCTGGCGTAAATATGAACACTCAAACACTCCCTACCCAATTCTCCTCCCGAATGCAAACCCAGCTCGGCGATGCATTCGAAGCATTCACTTCAGCGTTAGCTGACACGCCACCCATAAGTATCCGCCAAAATCCATGCAAGCCAAGCAAACCATTTGAAAATACAACTTCAATTCCCTGGGAACCGAACGGCCGCTATCTGCCCGAACGGCCATCCTTCACCCTCGATCCACTGTTTCACGCCGGAGCCTATTATGTACAGGAAGCATCTTCGATGTTGATCGGACATGCATTGAAGCAAGTTGTTGATTTTGACCGTAGCCGGAGAGTATTGGATCAAAACAGGCGGTAACGTTCCAAATTAGTCAAAAATATTTGCAGTATATACCAAAAAGATATACTTTTGTATAAAATTAATTACAATGAAGACTCTATCACTTAAACTAGATGACAAAATTTTTGATGATACTGAAGAAATAACTGCAAAGTTGAAATTGACGAGAAATCGATATATTAATGAAGCAGTCAATCTCTACAACCTCTTCAACAACAAACGGTTGCTGAAAAAGCAATTAATGAACGAATCCTTACTTAACAGAGAGGATTCAATGGAGGTATTGCGCGAATTTGAACAATTGACAGGTGGAGATCAGGCAATATGATATTTGGTTAGCGGATCTCAATCCGACTCGAGGCACAGAACCAGGAAAGACAAGGCCGGTTGTGATCATCCAAACGGACATGCTGAATGATACTAATTTATCTACCCTTATCTGTCCAATCACTTCAAAAGTAAGGCCTGAAATTGTTCTATTGCGTGTTCATTTGGATGAAGATCAACTAGACAAAGCGAGCGATATTTTGGTTGATCAGATTCGGGCAATTGATAATAATAGATTACTTAGAAAGCTCGGCAGTTTAAAAACAAAGCAGATTTCGACACTTAAGACTAATATTCGAATCGTTTTGGATATTTGATAACATTCCTTCTGCCTGATTTCTAGCTAACGTCTATTCCGCCCGCACAAGGTTAATTTATTATTTGCCTTTTTCTCTCAGGGCGTTTCTAATGTTGTGTAGCAGCACTGCTTTTTTGCTGACAGTATCGATGCTTTACTATATCAAAATTTTCAACTTTAAAACGTACAGGCAGGCAGGTAATTTTCGTTTTTTTGTGCTACTTCGCTGTTTTACAAATATCAACATGAAAAATACAACACAAATTTATCCTGCCGTAATGGTTTTTTAGATATTTTAAAGAACAGGAATATCTTGGGCTAGCGATACTAGGAGGAATCTCACAATTCGAATATCCGAAAGTCGTGGCTAGCTGAACTAATTTCATCATCCTGGACAATTCACAAAGTTCTGTCATGATCAAGCCCCATATCGGTTTTGAGTATTACCTTTGGAAATCAATAGCTGCCACCCTCGAAGGCTGGAACGGAATGAACCTAAAGAAAACCATCATTACCGACTACAAGTCCAAATTCTTTGGGGTGTCGCTGGGGTTGAATATGCAGTTGATATTGGTCGCTAAAGTATCTTTGTTCTCATGCTATTATCGTTGCAATTTGTCGTTTTGAGTTATTCACTATGTGGTTAAAATTGCGAAAACTTGTTTTGTAACATTATGTCACGTAGAACGTAAACTTGTGTTTATGTATTGGACAAATAACTGATTGGTGCAAAAATTTGGATGATAATTCTCGATTTTCAAATTTGGCTTGTGAATATTTTTGTTTAGTTGTACTGGTAATTAAATTCTCATTTCATAAATCTGAATAAATCACCAAGAAAAGAGAAAATTCCGAATGCGCTCTTTACTGCTAAATTTATTTGACGTCATTTAATAAACATATAGACAATGAAAGTTGAATTAAATACTGTCTTTTCGCCGTCTGATGGAGAAATAAAGTTATTCAGGAAAATGAGTAATATTCTTTCTCGAACCTATAATGTTACATTTATTGCAGAAACACATAAACAAAGTGTTTCATATCATTCAATTGCAATTAAAGGAGCAGCAATACGGGAAATTTCGGATTTATGGATTATAGCATTTTCTCCATTGAAATCTAGAGCTCGAATGACTTTTTTACAGGCAAAATACCATCGTGGAATTCTAGGTACCGCAACACCAAGTTTTAAGGGAGAATTTTTTCAGTACGAACTTTTGTCTGAAAGACCACTAATAAAAAATGTTGGAAAAAAATTTACATTCCCAACTGATATATTATCATTTAGTTGCTGCACTTCTATAGGATCTTATGGTGTTTTTTTTATTGATAGTAGTGGTCAAATTGACATGGCATATTCTTCGGCGAGTTATTTATCCTTATCCTCTCCCGGTCCAAAGACATACCGTTCGCTTCCAGTAAATTTATCGATACCAAATATTATTAGTTCTGGCACTTGTATTTGCGATTGTTATGTGTGTTCAGAAAGGATATCATGTTTTGACATTGATACTTTTACGAACGCTATTTTGGATTTAGAAATTGGAGCTGAGTTGACACCCTTTCCTCATATTTTGTCTTTTATACAAGGATTTTTAGCACCACAAAAAGGTGATCCAGTAATAAATCAGTTCCTGAATTTTGATAACAATATACCTCCTGATGTTGCAGGTGATAATACCTCGGTGCAAGATGGACTGCCAATTAATTTGTTGTTAATAAATACTGACAATGAGATAAGCAAGTAGCATTTTAGGGTGCTTCAACTGAGTTTTATAAATTCGGTTTTTCTAGCTTGATTCTACTTGCCAAGTGCAACGAAATGCAAAAGATAAAAACTTAAAGTGAGCACCTAGGTATAGATTTAGCAATGCAAATAATCAATTTCACAATAAAATATGTCACAGGGAATAAATTACTGGAAAATTATGCTTTTGGGAATTTGATTACGATTTTTGGAAAGAATGACTAAGGTAATTAATGCATAATAAAATCATTGGTTGCGTTCTTTTCTAAAATTTAGAAGACTCGATATTGCCATTACTGGTCCAGTGGGTATGTAATCTGAAATTGTTAAACTCGGTTGAATAAAAAATAATGTTGGAGCTAAATAGAATACTTATACAAGTCAACGAAGCTGTTAATTTGGCTAATTCAGCGTTGCCTCAAAAAAGACTGTTAGCGGTAATTATTTTTGATAATTTAATTGAAGTACAATTGCGAAACAAGGCAAACAACATTTTGTTATCGGATGATATTGGGCCCTATAGAAGTGATAGACAATTTGGTGCTAAGGCGAGAAAAAAAATTCTTTCAAATATTGAAGGGTTAATTCGATTTGCAAAGGAAAACGAGTGGATAAATGACCAAGAAGCATCGCTCCTTAATTTTGCACATGAAATAAGAAATAAAGCTTATCACCAAGGAGAAACAGAGGAATACCTTAAAACTATTGCCATAATTATCTATATTTCCTTTTGCAGAAGTAAGATAAAAGATTGGAAAGGTGGGCATGGCTTAGTTGCGCAAAGTGATATGGTTGGTTACGCCCCAATAGATTTTGGGCAACCCATAAAATTTGATTTCAGAGCCTTAATGCAGAACCCCGTCAACTATTACACAATTACTTTAGAATATATTCTTGATAAATATAATTCCCCGTCGGATGATAGAATTCAAGAGTTATTGTCAAAAAATTTGTTGAAACAGATTGCGACAATCGAATATTATCTAAAAGAAATAAAAGCAGAAATGAGAAGGATAAATTTTTATAAAGTTCTGGCTTTTTGTCAGTATCATGTAAATGACGAATTTTCCAAATTTGCAAAAAGGGAAATTTCACCAAAAAACCTTGACAGTATCTTTTCAATTTATTCTATTATTAGAGAAAATGGAGATGCTCTCATTGACATTGATGAATATCCTATGCGATTTAGGAAATACCGGGCATTACTTAGGGGATTTAGAAAAGCTAATAACAAAAAATACCCTTACTGGGTTGACCTAGAAATCTACAAAAAAAATATCTTATCGTTACTGGAAGATAATGAAACAAGGGCAATTCAAAGAGGACTTCAATTTGAAAAAAATATTCTAAACTTATTCAAAGATGCTACTCAGGCCGCATTTGACCTTTCTGGATATAAACAGGAGATGTACGATTTCTATAGAGATAAATAGCTTTAAGAATAAAAATCAAAAAAAATTTGCCAAAATAATTGCCATGATAACAAAGTAAGATTATGAACTGTTGAAGAATTAAACGAAAATGTTAAAAATTTGGATTTAGTATTCAACTCAATGAAGAACATTTTTTTTCTTTGATTTAATGTAATTTTTCGAGTTTCACTTACAAAGAATAACCTTTAATTAATATGAAAAATCTAATATCTGCAATTATCCTATGTTTGTTTTGTTGGTTTGCAACTGATGCCCAAACTATCAATGCTTGTTCCTACAATAAAGCAGTTACAGTTTATGATAAGATAAATTCTGATCCAAGTAGCCAGGAAAATAGTGAAGCAATTCGAATTATTGATAGACTAGTAAAACCAATCGGATTACCTTCCAATTTTATTCCGGTAAAGATTGATGGAATTGAAAATTGTGCGGCAATCACTAAAAATGGACTACGATTTATTGTTTATGATAATGTATTCTTGCAAGCTCTAAGTAGCTACGATAATAAAGATTGGATTAAACTATCAATATTTGCTCATGAAATTGGTCATCATTTGAGTGGTCATACATTGTATAATTCAACTTCTAATGAAGAACAAAGGACTAATGAGCTACAGGCTGATAAATTTTCTGGTTTTTTACTTCAAAAGCTTGGGGCTTCTATTGAGCAAGCTACTAAAGGAATCAGTATATTAGGCGACATTAACGACAGTAATACACATCCTGCAAAAGGGAAAAGAATTAATGCAATTACGCAAGGATATAACGAAGCTGAAAATCAAGAGAATAGTATTGTTTCCAAAAGAGAACCATCAGCGGAAAAATTTTATTACGAAGCTCTAGTATCTTATCATCAACTACTAATAGACTCTAATTACATTGATGTTGGAGTAAATTCGTTTTCAAAATTTAGATCGTCAGCGGATAAGTTGAAGCTTGAAAAGATGGAAGAGAATTTGTCAACTGCAATAAAATTAAATTCAAATTTTACGCAAGCTTACAAGCTAAGGGCCGGTGTCCGAATGTTACGAGATAATGTAGACGGATCTGAAAGAGATTTAAAGGAGGTTTTGCTTTTTGATAGTAGAAATATAGATGCATTGACTGAATTTGCAGTTATCGAAATACGTAAGCAAAACTTTAAAAGCGCATTAAACTACTTGG
>JBMOJB010000216.1:0-5675 GCA_049316985.1 Saprospiraceae bacterium
GTGCCTAGCTGTGAATTTGCATTTTGCCAGCTAATGGTGTATCCTAAACCTTGAGTCAGGCCATCATTCAATGTTATATTGTCTGTTTTGGTGTTGCCTGTTTTTAGCTTGATGGTATCGCCGCGTACTATTGGCGGGTTAAGTACATTGAAGCTAACACTGTCTACTTTTGATGTACAGGTTCCTTTCTGGTAATAAACAAAATACTTTCCCGTACTGTTGGCGCTTAGGTTTTTGACAATAGTAGTGGATTGCTTAGATGTAAAATTATTTGTTGAGTACCATACTGCATTTACACCAGCAATAGAATCCACTTTCAAGGTAACTGCATCGCCAGTACATGGTGTATTGTCGCTAACTGTTGGGTTAGGTTTAGGTGCGAATGGCAACACTTTAATTGTAAAAGAACATGTCGCGGAATTTCCGGACAAATCAGTGGCGCTTACATTAATTACTTGTTCGCCGACTCCGTACCTCCGAATCAATGTTGGAGGAATATTGAATTTTAATGCGGGACCTACATTGTCGCAATTATCTGTGGCAGAAAATGCTGAACTTTTAAAAGACAAACTGATGCTATCACATTTTATGTTCGGAATTATTCCGCTATTCAACACATTGTCGGGATCACTAATTACTGTGCCATCTGCATTGACTTCTACATTTTTGGGGCACTTAGTGAATTCTGGCGCTTTGTTATCCTTGACCCGCACATACATCGTTTTAATGCTGGAATTTCCATAAATATCCGTCGCCTGATATTTCACCGTTGTTATTCCTACAGGGAAAATTCCGCCGGATTGCCAAATGATATCCGGGGTCGGAGCAAGTTTAAAAGTATCACAAGGCAGATCTTTGACGATAGGAGTATCCCAGATAACTTTGGCTGCACAACTTGAAGAAATGGCTACCACTGTATCTTTTATGAAAGTAATTGTAGGTGCTATTTTATCAGTGACAGTCACATTGAATGCACAACTAGCAGTATTTCCATTTTTATCTTTCGCTGTATAAACTACTGTTCTCGTTCCAATTGGGAAGCCGAATCCTGAGGGAATATTATAGGATTCGCTTTCCTTTCCGGCACAAATCGAATAAATGGCAATCGGATCATCGTAGAAATAGGGCGTGCTGCAACCAATTGCCACTAGTGTTGTATCTTTTTTACCGCAATTAACAGGAAGTATCGGAACGACATTGCCTGTTACTTTGATTAAGAAAAAGCAAGTGTCTGTGTTGCCTGAAAGGTCTCTTGCGGCAACCGCAAGCCTATTCTCGCCGGCGCGGAAGGTCAGGTTAGCAGGGAGTCCTTTTTTCCAGCTATTATTTTCAAAGCGAAGTGTGTCCAAAAGCAAAAGCTGATCGCAATTATCCGTGAATGTTGGGAAACTCAGTTGATTAATGTTCAATTGTACTTCACAAGAACCACTGACTGCTGTTACACTAAGCGGATCCGGACAAAACGTGCGCTTAGGAGCAGTTCTGTCTTTCACTTCGATCGTAAATGAGCATGTTGCTGATAGCCCGCTACTATCTCGTACGGTGTAATTGATATTGTATACTCCTTTCGGATAAATTCCGGAAGCGATAGCACCAACTGAATCTCTAAACGTAATTTTGTGGTTGTCAGTGGCCGATATCGTATTCAAAACACTAAATCGAGCCAGACAATCGTTGCTGGCAGTCGCAATACTAAGGTTGTTGGTAGGACAATTATTGAATTTAGGATTTTGATTGTCAATCACTGTTACCTTAAAGCTACAGGTCGAAGTATTTTTACTTTTGTCTGTTGCCGTATAAACTACCGTGCTGGTGCCAATAGGGAATCGTGATACTCCATTTTCATGTGTTGATTTAATATCTACACTGAGGTCACAAAAATCGGTGGCAGTAGGTGTAGTCCAAGCCGCGATAGCAGTGCTTTTATCCAATTCAGCCAAAAGCGTAATATCAGCATTGGGACAATTCAACGTAGGTGGTGTTTTGTCAACTACAAATATTTTGAAACTGCAGGTAGCCCGATTTTGTGAACCATCTATTGCGGTATAAGTTACAATTGTGGTGTCTCTGGTAAATATGGTCTGCTTGGTATTGGCCTCAGTAGTCAGATTGAGCGGACAGTTGTCAGAAAGAAGTACAGGTGGCGGCAAATTTTGTAGAATCGCAGAACAACTGGCAATGCCCGTATTCAAAGTGCGGTCAGCTGGACAAGCTATAATTGGCTTAATAGTGTCGACTACAGTAACTCCATAAAAGCAAATTGCTGTCGGGTCTTGTGCTGTAAATTGTAAAACTGTTCTGCCAACAGGGTATAAGGTGGCATTGGGTACGCCACTGACTGAGGCGATTAGCGTGCCTAACTTACAATTGTCGGTATAAAGAATGACCGGAGTGTCAAACTGTGCTTCACATTTATTTGGAGCAAGATATAAAACAGTATCTTTCGTTGAATTCGGACAGTTGGTAAATTTTGGAATTTCTTTATCGATGACCAATACAATTAGTGAATCCACAGATATATTTCCTGCATTATCCTTTGCAGTAAATGTGACTTTTGTCCTTCCCAGATTGAAAAATGCCCCACTTGGAATATCTGAAGTTACTGTGGACACAACGTCACAGTTGTCCGAAGCAGTAGCGGGATTCCAGAAGACTGCCGCACCGCACTTGCCAAGTTCGGCATCTACTAATTTTATCGGAGGTGTATTAGTTATTAAATTGAGGTTGATTTTCGGTGCAGTAAGATCAAGGACGTTAATATTCCGCTCGCAAGTAACTTCGTTATTGCTATTGTCTCTGATCGTAATAATGTATTTAGAGGTTCCAACCGGCACGATATCTCCAGTTTTGAAATTGGTAAATCTGGTAAAAGTGCAATTCTCATTTACATCCGGAAAGAGAAGATTAGCAGGCAATGCTGCTCCACAATCTATTGAATTACTGCTTGTAGTGAGTATAAGGTCTGAAGTGACACAGTTACTGATGATTGGTTTAATTGTATCCAAAACACTAACTTCAAACTCGCATCGGGTGCTGTTGCCAGCATCATCTCTAAAGTTATAGTAGAAAACAGTAGGCTTAAAGTTTGCGAAAATATTGGCGGTAGCATTTGCCGGTGCATTGGTTTCTATGGTTACGGTTTTGGAACATAAGTCAGTTGCTGTTGGTATGGTCCATGTTACTTCGGCATTGCATTTATCCTGACGTTTTATTTGATTTCCCGGACAATTAATTACCGTAGGTCCCTCGGTATCAAAAATTCTAACAAATCCATCGTATCCAACTCCATAAACTGGGCTGTTGTTGGTACCCACCTCGATATTACTCACATTAGTATCTATTCTATAAACATCATTTATTTTATTGACTTTGATTTTATAAGTAACTTTTGCGACTATCTGATTGTCAAATATCGTTATGCCTTGTGCGGAGCTGAAATTTATACTCAAAGAGGAGGTGCCTGTGACTGAAAGTACATTCTGTCCCGAAATCCACGGCGAGTTGTAGGATACAGATAAAAGTTCAAGACTATCAGGGTTCCAGGTCAACAAGGTGTTCATTTTTCTAATGTCTCTGAAATCTTTAACGAAAAGATCCATCGTCACTTCACTTGCCTGACAATCTAATGTGCGACGCGTATTGATAACTTGAGGTTGAAGAACGGTAACTTTGTAATTACAGGTTCTGGTGTTCAAAGCATAATCCTGAACATTCACGCTTACGTTGGTAATTCCAACATTAAAAAACTTACCATTGATATTGAAAGTATTGTTTAAAACAGTAGCCCCACTTAATCCATAGTTGATGGGTTGAATGCCACAATTGTCGGTAGCACTAGCTTGAATATTAAACATCTGGACATTGTTCTGCATCAATTGAGTAGTATAAACAACGGTGTCCTTCGGACATGTTAATTTCGGTGCTTCTGTATCTATCAGATTAATTGGCACTGAAATTACATTAAAGGGAACAATGTTTCCATTGCTCGACACTGTTGTGATCTCAACATTATTATAATTCATCAAAGTGTTTTGAGAATTGCCAATTTTCTTGAAGGTTAGGCTAAACAACAGTGAATTATCCGGCAAAGTCACTCCCAAAACATCTGTGAAAGACACTTTTATCAAGCCCAGATTGGCTTGAGTTTCGCTTACAAAAGTGGGCCCATCTTTTATATTGGGATTCAGCTGATTTTTGGATTGAAACTGTAGTACATTTTTATCAAAAATCAAATCAAAATCCAGGGCGGTAATTTCTTTAAAATTGGCGACTCTGGTTTCCACAGTAATCAGACTATCACTGCAAAGTACTTTTGGTGCACTATTGTATAAAGTTACTGTATTGTTCTGAGAAACAATAATTTGGAACAAACATTCTGCAGTATTATTGGCATTGTCTCGTACAGTGTATAGAACATTAGTTGTGCCTAATTTAAATGACAATCCCGTGGCATCCTGATCGATTCCGGATCCTGTGGTTGCACCGGTAAGTTGATAGCTTAGTGACGCTTTACCGCAAAGTGAATCCTTAAATGAAGGATTAAGACCATTGACATCGACTGCATTGGTGTTGGAAGGTACAACAATGTAGCGGCTTGCCGGGCAAGTTATAGTCGGTTTATAAGTGTCTTCGATTGTATAAAGAGCCTTTTGGACTTTAACTGGCAGTTTTTTTTTTCCTCCTCCGCTTACAAAAGCTTCTACTTTAATGGCCGTAGGCATACTAGTGAACTCAATTTGTCCACTTGTGCCACCACTTCCGCTTACCGGCTCGAAATTGAAATTGAAGAAATCTCCATCCGGAACAGTGATGGGAGAATTCGGTCTAAACCAGGAGAACGTTTGACCGCCGGAAATATCTCTGGCTGTAATTTGACTCGCAATGACCTGGGCTCCGACATTGGCACCGTTAAAATTAACGAGCCGCAACTTGCTTTGATCGTAAGCCATTGTAAAATTCAGCGTAACGATGCTATTAAAGTTTTTTACTTGCATTTTAATAGCCTTTGTCTCACCACACTGAATTTTTGTGGTTACAAAGGAAAGATAGACAGTATCGTTTTGAGCAGAAAGATTGACTGTGCAAACGAAGAACAGCGCAGCGTAGACGAGTTTGTAAAAGTGTCGATTCATAAAAAATTGAATTACAACTTATTATAAAAATATATTGTGGTTAGTTATAAATTTTTTTTAAACAAAAAAAGCCTGAGCATAACCATGGGGATTGCTCAAGCTGGTATTTTAAAATAGCTTTAGATTTAAGACAAGATATAATTCACTGTCATTGTTGGAAGCCCCTCCCGCGGATAACGGCATGAACCTGATTGCAAGGTTACGATCAGAAGAATTATAATACATATCGGATTGGGATGAATGAATTTTTACTGAAGTATTGTTAAATAATTTATGTAAAATTACCTAATGACACTTTTCATTCTTTTTTTTAAGAAAATGCGTCTTATTGCCAAATTTTCTCTTCGGTTTTTTCTTATCAACGGAACAATGTCCGATTTATGGCAGTAAATATACAACAAGTACTGAAAACAAGGTATCTTCCAAGGGATTTTTTTAAAAAAGTTTGTTGCGCTTCGCGCGTTTGTTGCGCTTCGCGCGTTTGTTGTGCTTCGCGCGTTTGTTGCGCTTCGCGCGTTTGTTGCGCTTCGCGCGTTTGTTGCG
>JBMOJB010000217.1:0-5674 GCA_049316985.1 Saprospiraceae bacterium
ACCGAATTATCAAGATACAATGGAAACATTAACCATGGAGATATGGTTGCCGGAAGTTCAGGAGGAGCGGGTAATTTAAATCCGTTGATGAAAGGAATAGCTACAGGGGCACATTTTTTTATTACAGAGTACGATCAAAGTTTTACAGATACAACGATAGGGCTTCACAAATATAAGCACGTGATGGTTACAAATACAAGTTATTCGGATGGTTGCAACCGGTATACTAATGTTAGTCAGACTATCGATGTACAACATTTGCAGAATAAAAAACTCATACATGTCTTTTCAGCTGGAAATAACAATGGTGCTAATTGCGGGTATGGGGCTGGAAACCAATGGGGTAACGTTACTGGTGGTCACAAACAAGGGAAAAATTGTATTGATGTCGCCAACATAGATGACAATATTGAAATTAATACATCAAGCAGTCGTGGCCCGGCGCATGACGGTAGATTAAAGCCTGATGTTTCAGCCCATGGAACAAACGTAAATATGACTTTGCCTAATAATACGTACACGGTCAATTCAGGCACTTCATTTTCAGCACCCATTACAGCCGGGGTGCTGGCGGTAATGTACCAAACTTATCGAATGGAAAACAACGGTAATGACCCCGATGGTGCTTTGATGAAAGCTGTGCTTTTAAACACAGCGACGGAAATTGGAAACTATGGCCCGGATTATAAATTCGGTTGGGGCGTTGCGAATACACAGCGCGCAGTTGAAGCCATCCAGAATCAACAATTCAGCTTAGGGGCAATAGATCAATCCGAAGTTAAAACTATTAAACTAAAAATGCCGGACAATATTAAACTGGCTAAAGTCATGTTACTTTGGAATGATTATCAGGCGACACCAAATGTAAAAAAAGCTCTGGTTAATGACCTCGATCTGAAAATCATCGGGCCTGATCAAAAAACCATCTTACCCTTTGTTCTAGATCCAACTCCAAATATTATTAGTCTTGATGCACCAGCAAAAAAAGGCAGAGATTCATTGAATAATGTCGAACAAGTAGCGATAGAGAATCCTATCCCGGGTGCAGAATATACCATTGAGGTGTCTGGTTACAATATTCCGAAAGGTATACAGGAATATTACCTGACATATGACTTTTTTGAAGAAAGTATAAAACCAATAGAACTAAAAAAAGAGAGTTTTCTGCCAGCGGAGAGAATTGCTGCACGATGGATAACTACTGGTGTCGATACGGGAATAGTGAATATCGCCTTTACCGCCAACAATGGCCAAAGTTGGACCAATGTAGGAAACAGAAATGTAAATCTCACTCACACATTTTTTAACCTTCCAAGAATTAATACAGACAGGGCAAAGTTCAGGTTTACTTTTAAAAACAAACAATTCGAAACTGCGTGGTTTTCAATTTGCGAGCAACCTAAAACATTAAACGTAACAAAAGTATGCCCTGATTCCGTCAGCCTATCGTGGGATGCGGTCGCTGCTCCAGTTTCATATGAACTAATGTATCTGGGAAAAAAACACATGGAAAGCATAGGAAAGACAAGAAGCACATCAATCAAATTGGCAACCCCTTCTGATTTCTTCAAAAACGCGGATAATTGGTTCTCGATTCGAACGCAATTTGACAGCACTGGGATGCTGAGCAAAAGGAAAAATGCCATTTCGGTGCCCGCTTCTCTGCTTAATTGTCCACTTGGCAAAGATCTCAGCCTGGAGAAGAATTTTCTGAGTACTGAAGACAATTATTCATCTCAGTGTATAGAAACGGTCACAGATTCAGTGGAAATTAACATTATTAATGAGGGGGAAGCAATCAACTCAGGCGCGTTTGTATCTTATCAGTTTGGTGACAATTCCATCGTCACAGACTCTATATTCCTGCAGTTAGGTAAAAAAGAGAATTTCACACATAAGTTTGCCACAAAATTATCCATTACTGGGATCGGAAAAACAAGCCTCAAAGCGTGGGTAAGCCTGCAAGGCGGTGATCTATTCTTATTCAATGACACTATTGTTAAATCAATCAACCACAATTTAGTAAATTCAAATAATGCAGTCAGGCCATTTTCATATGCCGAATCCTTCAACAACCTAAAAAATACTTATCCTGAAGGTTGGGCAGTTAAACAGGTTCCTGCGGACAACTATACCTGGGAAAAAACCGTGGTGCCAGGTATTGATGGGCAAAGATCCGGTACGATGAGTATTAATTTGAATCAGGCATTACTAAATAGATCAGACGAACTACTTACTACACCAATACTGATAGATT
This sequence comes from Saprospiraceae bacterium, assembly GCA_049316985.1. Classification (GTDB taxonomy): domain Bacteria; phylum Bacteroidota; class Bacteroidia; order Chitinophagales; family Saprospiraceae; genus CANHEE01. The sequence goes on from JBMOJB010000217.1 coordinate 2,258, forward strand.
CCACAGTCGAAAAACCTTTTCTGCTCTTTGATATTGCCTATGGAGCCGGAACATCACCTGTAGCGACCGATATATTAGAAGTTTTTGTCTACGAAAACTGTGGAAAAACCGGTGGCAAAAGATTGATATCTCTTTCAGAAAAAACACTTTCTACCGACAATGAAAGCAATGTATTTCAACCAAACTCTGCTACAAGCTGGAAAACAGTGCCAATTGATATAAGTGCTTATAAGGGAAAGACGGTTAGTTTTGGATTCAAGGCAACCTCGAAAAGAATTACAGTTCTGTATCTTGATAATGTAAGATTCCAGCAATTCGTTCCAAAAGCTGCTGTAGCCGACATCATTGCTGCCAATTCATTGGTATGTCCTAACGGCCTTAATACTTACTCAGCCAAAAATATAGATCCAAGTTTTAGTTACGAATGGACATTCGCCGGTGGTAGTCCCGCTCGCGCTGTTGGTCCTGGTCCAATAGATGTTTTTTACGCAAATCCTGGTGTGAATACCACTGTAACACTTAAACAAGCAAGTCTTATCGGATCATCCACCACACAATTCACAAGCTTACAGATACAACAGCTACCAACCGCTAAATTTTCAGTAGTGCTAAATGGCCTGTCTGTTGAGTGCAAAAACCAAAGTCAATTCGCTAAAAACTATACATGGGAATTTGGTGATGGCAAAATCTCTAATTTGGCAGAACCCATTAATTTGTATGACAAAGAAGGCTCATATACAATTGTATTAAATGCCGAAAATGAATGTGGAGCTGCAAAATTAACGCGTAAAGTGAATCTGACCAATACTGCGACAACTGAATTGGGAACTGATAACCTCTATGAAATTTTACCGAATCCAAATGATGGCAACTTCGAAATAGTAGTGAATAACTCAGAGACTTCTGATGCCCAAATAACAATAACCGACATAAGTGGAAAGATATGTTGGTCAAAGAAAGTTAATTTTATCGGAGTTGCACAAAAAATCAGGATAGAACAACCTCAATTTGCACCGGGTATCTATTTAGTAAATATCCAAACAAAAGACAACTTGTCGACGTTAAAATTTGTTAAAAAGTAATCGCATTAATGTATAGTTTTGAAACTCATGTACGAGTAAGATATGCTGAGACTGACCAGATGAAGTATCTTTATTATGGCAACTATGCACAGTATTTTGAAGTAGGAAGAGTTGAATTAATGCGCTCACTTGGTTTAAGTTACAGAGAGCTGGAAGAAAAGTACATGGTAATGATGCCCGTTGTATATATGCAACAAAGATTCATCCGTCCTGCATTATATGATGACAACCTTCGTGTAGTAACTGCAGTAAGAGAACTTGAAAGTTCTTCCATTACATTTTATTCTGATATTTACAACGAAGAAGATAAGCTACTAAACAGCGGTTATGTAAGATTATGCTTTATTGATATCGAAAGTAATCAAAGAATACAGATGCCAATTTTCTTATATGAAAAACTTGTTCCGTTTTTTAAGTAAAATCAATATCTTAAAAATCTTATCGAAGGTATTAGGTATTGTAAAAAGATCATACCCATATGTTGCTTTGGTAAATTGGTCAAAAAGAACCAAATTCCCGGGCTCAGGTGGTATTTCGTTTTATGACATCTTATCATTTATTTGGTTGGAATGGCAAACCGACACTTTGAATTCAAGGGCAAATGCAATAAGTTTTAGCTTTTTTATCTCGATATTTCCTTCAGTTATCGTATTGTTTACTTTGATTGCTTACACCCCTTTTTATTCTAATTTCAATGATTTGATCAAAGTTACCGTCCATGACTTGATGCCTGGTAGTGCAGAGCAGGTTGTAATAAAAACAATAAAAGATATTACAACCATAAAAAGAAGCCAATTGCTTTCGGTGGGTTTCATACTGGCAATATATTTTTCCAGCAATGGAATGCTGGCTATGATGAGCGGTTTTGAGAAATCAAATCATACTACTTTTCATGACCATGGTGCTTTACAAAAACGGTGGATTGCCATAAAACTAACTTTTTTACTCGGAGCCCTCTTACTCGCCTCCGTAATACTCGGAATTCTTGGTAATAGCATTGTCGAATTTATAGCAGATTTTATTAAATTAAAAAAATTTGATAAAATTGGTCTGGCAGCAATACGATGGTTTGTAATGATTCTTTTGCTTTATGGCGGAATTTCAGTAATTTACAGGCTGGGTGTTCCACTACGAAAGAAGCTACCGCTCGTTAATCCCGGCGCCACACTGGCAACAATTTTGTCGATAATAATTTCCATTATGTTCTCCTATTATGTGGATAATTTTGGATCTTACAACAAATTGTATGGGTCAATTGGCACCTTAATCGTTTTCTTACTATGGCTACAGCTTAATGTATTTATTATGTTGTTAGGATTTGAGTTGAATGCCGCAATTGCAGTTAATCGGGACCTCAGGTCTTTCAATGCACACATTAAAGATTTGCAGTAATATGAAATCAAATGCCAATGGTTTTTTTGACGATAAAAGCAAAAAACTTTTCATCGTGCTCGGCGGTTTTTTTATAGCGAACGCGCTGGTCGCAGAATTCATAGGAGTGAAAATATTCTCTGTTGAACACACACTAGGTATACCACCTTTTCATATCAGTCTTTTTGGCGTAAACGATCTATCTTTCAACATGACAGCGGGTGTTATCCAGTGGCCGTTTGTTTTTGTTATGACAGATATCATTAATGAGTATTACGGACAAAAGGGTGTGCGATTCTTATCCTATATTGCAGCTGCATTAATTGCCTATTCGTTTTTGATGGTCAACATGGCCATTCACTTACAGCCTGCTGATTTTTGGCCGAATTCCCATATCAATCCTGCACTTCCATTAAGCGAACAGGAATCAATAAGACAGCAAGTTGGTGATTACAATACAGCATTTAAGATAGTCTACAGCCAAAGCAGCTGGATAATACTTGGCTCAATTACTGCTTTCCTTTTTGGTCAATTGGTGGATGTTGTAATCTTCCACAAAATAAAGAAAATTACGGGTGAGAACGCAATATGGTTAAGATCCACGGGATCAACCCTGATTTCTCAGTTTTTCGATAGCTTTATTGTACTTTTTATTGCTTTTTACATCGGTGCGGGATGGACTATTGAGCGAGTTTTAGCACTTGGCTTGGTCGCTTACCTGTATAAATTTGTAGTCGCCATTCTTATGACTCCGGTAATATATGTGGTACATTTTGTAATTGAAAAATACCTTGGACACGATTTAGCAGCAACTATGAAAGCAGAAAGCGCAAAGTGAACGCGTAGCGCAACAAACGACGAAGCCAAAAAACGCACGCAGCGCAACAAACGGCGAAGCCAACAAACGCGCGCAGCGCAACAAACGGCGAAGCCAACAAACGCGCGCAGCGCAACAAACGGCGAA
>JBMOJB010000218.1:0-5654 GCA_049316985.1 Saprospiraceae bacterium
AATTACGAATTACGAATTACGAATTACGAATTACGAATTACGAATTACGAATTTTCCTTTCTATGTAATCTTTTGGAAGCCTACAGAATTGAATAATCAATAAATGGCAGCTCGTTTGGAAAATCGGTGGTGTAGTGCAATCCCCTGCTTTCTCTGCGCATAGTGGCAGATCTTGAAATCAGATAGGCAATGGTAATCAAATTGCGTGATTCACAAAGTTGCGGAGAAAGTGTTGTTGTTTCATACAATGACTCAGTCTCTTCATAAAGTAGGAAAAGTCGGTCTAAGGCCCTTTTTAAACGAACGTTCGAACGGACAATTCCGACATAGCTACTCATGATTTCCTTCAATTCTTTTAAGCTTTGTGTAATAAGTACCATTTCTTTTGGTTCCTGTGTTCCTTCAGCGTCCCAAGGTGGAATATTCGCTTTAATTTGTAAAGAATCTATTGTTTGAACAATATCCTCAGCGATGCGATGTGCAAAAACCATGGCCTCTAAGAGTGAGTTTGATGCCAGTCGGTTAGCACCATGTAGACCGGTGCAAGCGCATTCTCCACAAGCGTACAACTGATTAATTGATGTCCGTCCCATGACGTCGACTCTGATACCACCACACATATAGTGACAGGCAGGTACAACTGGAATCATGTTCTTAAGAGGGTCAATTCCTAAACTTTTACATTTTTCATAAATGGTAGGAAAATGAGAAATGAAGGCATCTTTTTCAAGGTGTGTGCAATCTAGGTAAACAAATTCTTCTCCACGCAATTTCATTTCATTATCGATAGCACGCGCAACTATATCACGAGGCGCAAGTGATTTGCGCTTATCATATTTTTGCATAAATTCTTCACCATTTTTAGTTTTTAAAATGGCACCAAATCCTCGTACTGCTTCTGAAATAAGAAAAGACGGGTTTTCTCCTGATGGATTGTAAAGTGAAGTAGGGTGGAATTGGACAAACTCCATACTTTCTACGCGACCTTTGGCCCGGTACACCATTGCAATTCCATCTCCTGTGGCAACGATTGGATTGGTAGTAGCTTTGTAGACTTGTCCTACTCCACCGGAGCACACTACGGTCATTTTGGCAAGAACAGTCTCAATTTTGTTGGTTTGTTTGTTCAAGGCGTAGACTCCATAGCATTCAATTCCTGGTGTTACACGGGTAATATTGTAGCCCAAGTGGTGTTGCGTTATTAGGTCAACAGCAAAATAATGTTCTTGAACACTAATATTTTTGAGAGTAGCAGCTTCTTCCATTAAGGTGCGCTGCATCTCCCAACCTGTCAGGTCTTTGTAGTGCAGGATTCTGTTTTCGGAATGTCCACCTTCTTTTGCAAGGTTATATGCTTTCGATTGCAATTCTTTATCGAATCTAGCCCCCCATTGGATAAGCTCGCTAACCCTTTCCGGGCCTTCTTTTACTACTATTTCAACAGCTTTCACATTGCAGACACCATCACCGGCGTCTAGTGTATCTGCAATGTGTTTTTCGTAGGAATCTTTTTCGAAATCCCAGACTGCTGCAACGCCCCCTTGTGCATATCTGGTGTTGTTTTCGCCTTCGGACGTTTTAGTAAGAACAGTTATTTTAAGATCCGGGCGTTGACTTGCAATTTTTATTGCGGTAGACAATCCGGCAATTCCTGAACCTAAAATTAAAACATCAGTTGACATATACACAAAGTCAGGGTTTTGAATTATTTAATGAGTGAATTTAGAACTTCTTTATTGACTACCACCTCATAATTTTTTTCCAGATCAGACAGCCATTTTTTTTCTAAAAATTCTTGATAATCAGCTACAACATAACCACGGGCTTCGGAAAGAGTCTTAACTGAAGGAGGCAAAATCTTTTCAATTTTGATGAAATTTCTTGTATTTGCTCTAACGTCCTCCTCGGTTTCCGTTAATTTACCAATGGCCCAAGGGGCGATAGCATCAAGTTCTTTGTTTTTTCCTTTTTCGTATTTAAAAGCCTGGACGCTAACGATAATTGCTTTTTTGTTGAATTTCTTTAGCACTTTTGCATACGGTTTTTCCGCCGCCATCTTTCTTAAATCATCAATTTTTTCCGCCGCCTCATTTTGCAAGCTATACAAACTAACCTCTGCTCTTTCATCCCATTTGTATTTGTCAATCTGTGTTTTGTGAAATTCAAATAAACCAACTGAATCCTGCGAGGCTTTGTCCCAAACTTCTCTCTTCATTGCTTCAAACAACAAAATGCCTTCTTCGTATTCACGCATAAGTGATTTGAACTCAGGATGTTTTGATTCCAATTGCAATTCTTCATGTTTAATGCAAGATTCTTTTACGTAGTCGGCGTACAATGACTTAATCGCCTCTTGAATATTGGGATTTTCTTGAAAACTGAGGCGTTTTCTCGAATTATTATTCAAATACTCATTGAAATCGCCTACCGTAAATTTTTGTCCATTTTTGAATGAAAAAAGGACATCCGGTGATTTTTCCGCCGGCATTCTCCACTTGTAAGTAACGAATGTGTCACCCTGAGCAGCAATAAATTTGTCGAGATTCACGCTGTTTTCAACATAACCTGCTTCAAGTTTAATTTTGTTAACAAGGGCCTTGTTGGCTACTTCATAGCGCGCATCTCGCTGCACCTTACCCTTCAATCTTCTTTTTTCAGCATCAAATGTACCCATGCTTTTTTTGCTGATTCGCTTGATGATATGCCAACCCACTGATGTTTTAAACGGTTTAGAAAATGCCCCATCTGAAGCAATTCCGAATGCGGCATCTTCAAATGAAGATTCATACTGACCAATGCCAAAAAAACCAATGTATCCGTCGCGTTCTGTTGTCGCCCGGTCTTCACTGGAATTACGTACTAAAACAGAAAAGTCTGCTCCTTTTTGAAGTTCAGTATAAAGGCTATCAATTTTATGTTTTGCAACAGCTTCATCTTCAGGTTTTGCAGTTCGAACCAAGATATGAGCGACTTCAATTTCGCCCCGTGCATCTCTTTTGTTAAGTACTTTGATAAGATGATATCCCAAGTCGGAGCGCACCGGCATGGATACTTTAGTAACCGGGGTATTGTAAATGGCATTCTCTAACTCATAAAAACCGGCAGGAAGCATTGCAGTTACATAACCCAATTTTCCACCATTATCTTTTGCTGATTTGTCTTCAGAAAGTTCACGAGCTACATTTTCAAAAAATTCGCCATTGTCAAGACGTTTTTTGATTTCAATAGCTTTTCTGTAGGCTTCCAGTGTGTCTTTGCCCAGTGCATTTTTGTCAAGATTTACCAGAATGTGCGCTATTTCGACATCCTTTTGCATCCTATAAAAGGTTTCTCTAATAAGTTGATCTGTAACCTCTTTATCTACAAGATAGCTGTTGGCCAATTGTTGGCGATACCCGGCCAATTCGGTCTGCAAAGATTCGATTGTATCCAATTTCATTTCTCTCGCGCGAGCAACTTTGCGCTTAAACTTAATGTATAAATCGAGATACTCTTCCATTGATTTACGAGAAAAATCAGCTTTTTCGCCATTCGTTTTTGAATAAATATAGTTAAATTCAGAAACATTAACCGGTTTTCCGGCGACCGTGAACAGGACAGGATCGTTGTTTTGTGCGCTCAGGCTAAGAGCGATGCAAAGCATGAAAAAACCCAGAATATTTTTTTTCATAATTAAATATTTATTTAAAATTAACTTGAGATTAAAAGAAAAAATGGATAAAATTGATGCAATAACGAAAAATGGAACGCAAAAGTATAGAAAAAATCAGATTGAACGTATCTGAGTTTTTAGTTTTACGTAATAAAGTTTTCTTAAATAAAAAAACAGGTTACATTTACCACTAAAATTTCTATAATTATGCACAATGCTTTTATTAGTGTAGTATGTACAATCAATCAGCGAAAGGAAGTAGCATTGCTGACGGACTATCTCACTAATATATATTGCATTCTTTCCGAGAAGTTTGCGGATTTCGAGATTATTCTGGTAAATAACTCACCCTATGAACCTGAGATTTCAGCACAGATCAAACAGCTACAAGAGCCAATACGGAAAAATATTTTTTTGTTGAACCTGTCCAATGCAGTCAACAGGAATCATGCTATTTTCGCTGGACTTGATCGGTCAAATGGGGATTACACAGTAATATTCGAACTTGAGTTTTATTGCCAGGCACAATTGATTGAAGATTTGTATCTTAAGACAATCGAGCATTTTGATATTGTATATTGCCGTGCGAAAGGCCGAATTTCGGGCAGTAGCAGTATTTTTCACAGCATTTTCTACTATATCCTAAAGAAATATTCAGATCTGGATATTGATGAAAAGGCACATAATACCAGAATAATTTCCAGGAGAGCTTTGAACTCACTATTGAGGCTGAGGGAAAATTTGAGGTATATGAAAGCCATCTATTCTATTGTGGGTTACAAAACAGCTGGAATTGAAGTAGAACAACCGATTTCGGGAACAGATGGAGAGACATTTTCCGAGCAGTTCAGAACATCCCTGGTTGCAATTACCTCATTTACCACTTTTTTGAGGAGTTTGATGTTGTGGATATTTTTATTTTCCTTATTGTTTATGATATTGGTGGTATCGAATGCATTCAAAGTAAAATTTACGAGCTATGATTTATTGGGCAACTACCAGGAGGTCATCAGTGGGTGGACATTTACGATCGTATTAATGTCGATATTTTTTGCCATTACTTGTCTGAATTTGTACATTATTTCTATCTATTTGGCCAACGTCTACAATGAAATCAAACAACGACCTTTGTACATCATAGAAAGTATCAAGCGATATTAATCCTTTTTATTTTTTAGAATTATGCGCATTGCTTCCTTTTTTGTTAGAGGGGAAAGCCCTGGGTTGTTTTCAACAAAACTTATTACAAAATTTGGATCAAAATAGGAAACCGTTCTCAGCGCCCATCCGGCAGCTTTTCTAAGGAAGATTTCTTTCGATTGGCCTGTTTGTACAATATACTTGCTGAGTAGTACTAAGTTTGTTTTGCTTTTGTATTTTAGCTGAAAAAGAATTGATGCTCTTTGAAGCCAGATGTTTCCGGAGGCCATCCACTTTTCAGTAATGGGTACGAGCAGTTCCGGAAAGCGAAGAAAAAAGGCACCTGCGATATGAGCAGAAATCCAGTCGACAGAATCCCACCAGCTTTTGTTGGTAATCATGAATTCGATGATTTTAATAAAATCCTGGTCCTGTTTTTTTAGTGCTTTCTGGCTCATTGCGATAGCAGCATATTGCATTTCCCTGCGGTCGTCTTGGAAGCAAGTTGTGATGAATTCCTTCAGCGGCTCGCCATTTAAGATTCCTTCTTTAGCGAATATTTCCCGAATAATTCCTTGCCAAATGGGTGCTTTGAGCCCGAAGTATTCAAAATGATACTTCATGTATCTCGATTGCTGCGAAGCAATTTCAGAATTTTCGCTTCCGGAGTAAGCCTTCCTAATAATTTCGTAGTATTCGTTTGCAGAGACCATATTTAAAAATTTATTATAAAAGTAGTAGTTTTATTTGATTTATAAAAATAAGCGTTGTACCTTTGCAGCCGATATCGCGGGATGGAGCAGTTGGCAGCTCGTTGGGCTCATAACCCAAAGGTCACAGGTTCGAGTCCTGTTCCCGCTAC
>JBMOJB010000219.1:0-5564 GCA_049316985.1 Saprospiraceae bacterium
CTTATCTTTTTTGGTGCAAAGATAAGCTTCTCCCCATAAAATTAATCTGAGCCCTATATTTGGCTACGGACCTGGCTACGCTAGTTGACACAACTTCAAGTGACGCAAACGGATTTTACATTTTTGATCAATTACTTGCCGGGGATTATGTGGTTAAGGTGGTGGATAGTTCTATTCCATCGAACAAGAAAGTTACGATTAAAAACAACGCAGTTAATGATTTAGATTCTGACTTCGATCCGAGTACATTCCTTACTGATGTAATACAGGTGAATCCACAGGATATAAACAGCAAAGACCATAATTCTATTGACCTAGGTTTATATACGCCGAATAGAACACCTATCAGAGTCTGTGCACCTGTTGCAATACGTAAAGTTAAATAAAAATCACGCTCACTCACTTAAAACGGTCCCTTTGCAATGAGAATTTGCAAAGGGACTTTTTTGTACATATAAATTTGCGAAACTTATTCGACTCAGGCCTATGTTTTTCTTCAATAAAATCATGTTTTTTTACGTTGCGAATATTATATTTGGAAGTGATTATTGTTTTCTGTACCCAAAAATCATTACAGCAATGCAGTTTCAGTAGAGATTCGATTTTTCGCAACCCCACTGTCTTCGACGATGCAGTAGTGATGCGATTTATCGCGACTCCACATTCCAATCACACGCCTGTATATTTTTTAGTGGGTTGAATTATTAAATTGGTGGATTCAAATAATACATCCTATTTTTAATACCGTCCCAGATTTAACAATATCCCAGATTTAATATAATCCCATTTTTATTAAATCCCAGATTTTATACAATTCCATTCGCATCCAGATCTGTCTTACTAAAACTATTACGGTCACCTAGTATCTGCTCTTGCTTTTCATACTTTTCTATATTTTTAGGGTAGTTTTTGTTGATGTTCGCAAGCTTGCCTTTCATTTTCTTATTAACATCTTTTTTGTCTTTTAGCACCTCATTCAACTTTTCAACTGTGGCTTTTACTTTCTCAGAATCAAAAGTTGTGAAATCCGGTGGGTCTGGCATTTTATCTTCATCCGTAGTTATACTCTGCGCATATTTCCAGATTTCGTTCAGCTGCGTCATCATCTTTTCCTTATTGTTCTCAATTCCTTTTTTCCATACGAATGTGTATCTATTGGCATTGGCTTCCATTTTTGTGCCATCCGTGTAAACGTCTTCAATACTTAGTAAACCCTCTGCAGCCAATAATAACACAACTTGATCAAACACTTTTCGAAGTACAAACTTCAATCTGGCTCCTCTAAATCTGTTAATAGTGTTGTGATCAGGCTTACTCATTCCGCTCAGCCACATGAAATTGATGTTCTCTCGACAGGCAGTTTCCAACTTTCTACTGCTATAAATATTGCTAACATATCCATAAACAAGCACTTTAAGCAATATTTGAGGATGGTAACTCGCGGCTCCCTTGATTTCATACGAATCCAAAAGAGGCTGTATGTTAATTCTACTTATAACATCGTTAACAACACGCACCGGATGCTCATCCGCTATCAATTCATCCAGTGAAGGTGGCAAAAACATAATTTGATTCTGAACATAAGCCTTAAATGTCGGTCGAGTCTGCTTCATAATTTCATATATTAGTACACAAATATTAATATATCAATGCATTATACAAAATATGTGATTAGAATACCTAAAAAAAATATTCCGACATTATGAGACAGCCTCGTTTTTCACATTCTTTCAAGGAAAGCCTAAATATAAATGTTCTATCAGCAGGCGGAATGTCATTTTCATAGGGCAGTTTCACGGAGATTCGCTTTAAAGCTAGAATCTGGTTTATGATAGAAACAATGATAAAACAGGACGTAAGCGCAATTATTTCGGTTTGACGTTGTTTTTTTATGCAACTACCTTATGGAAATTTCATAAAAAATAAGTCGTTGAATATCAAATAAATAATTAGAACTTTACAATTAGAAGAAACCAAACAAAAGCGGAAATCTTAATTTTGGGTCTCTATTTTGTCTTTAAGACAACAATAACAATTTTAGTACTTTTTCTGAATATCTGATTACTCCCAGTGAATAGTATGTATTTGTACCCCACTACCCTGATAAATGACCGCGCATTTACCCGCATTCTGCGCGATAAAAGAACTAAGCTTTTTTTCACTAAGCCCGTCTTCAATAACGAGTATTTTGCGGAAATTTGCCTTAGTTAATAGTATATTTTGATAACTGTTATCTTCACTACAACAACGCCACAACTCAGGAATTACAGGAATGTTATATTGATTTACCATTTCGTGCTTTCGGGTATAGTAGTAAAATGCGTTTAGACAACTTATCTTGACCCATATAGCATCGTATTCGTTCTGGTGGCTTTCAGCAAAGTTCATTGCTCCACGAATCAATGACCATTCACCTTTGAATGGCTGGTAAAAATTTTTCAACCGTGCTTCTTTCAAAATAACTACAGTTAATAAAATCATGAAAGCGGATTTCAAAACTACGACTGCTTTATGTTTATGTTGTAGTGAAAATAAAAAATTACAACCAATAAAAACGAGCAACAAAAGATTGAACTGGAAGAATAGAGTCATTCTCGGAATTAAGGAATACAATCCGATGGAAGAGGCGAGAAGACACAGTACTATTGGAACGCCTAACAATAACAGTATTTCATTTTCGACTTTTTTTCGAAAAATAATCAAACTTACTAATCCAATTATCGGGAGAACTAAACCAATGGTCGACCAACCCCAAACAGCACCATTTACGGCCAATAATTGATTACCTAAATCTGAAAATTCCGCTAAATTAGTTGGAAGAAGATTTAGGTAATAGCTTTTATGAAAAGCTATCATCTGTGCATTGCCAATTCCTTCCTTTAGCATCAAATAATAGAACATAGCAAAATTGATGCACCATATTCCTCCAATGAAGACCCAATTCAGAAAAAAATGCCTCCAGTATGTATTATATTTTCGATAGTGTTGATACAAATTGACAATCCCAATTGCCGCTAAAGTAAAAACAGAGGGCATTGATATCCAAATAGCCACTACGCCTACTAAAATCCAGACCATTACACCTTCTAAATCAAGTTTCGTATCTTTTTGCTGAAGTTGCATTGTGATTAACAGTAAAGCAATCATGCTATCTGTTGAATATTGCTTACATAAAACACTATACTCTATAAAAATTGACGAAAATGCAGCTATTCCTAGAGCAAAAACTGCCGAAGTTGGAGATAAAAAACGTAAGGTCAGTCGATAAAATAAAAGTAAAGCAATAATACCTGCAAAAAATGGAAACAAGCGAACCATCAGCTCATTATCGCCACCAACAATAATCAGACTTTTAACGATTGTTGAAAAAAAAGGTGGACAATATTGGCCGTAATCCAATTGGCCCCAGAGTTGCGTAAAGCCTCGATCAACGCAATTCATGATAAGACTTGCTTCGTCAATAACAATACTGCGTTGTTGGGCATAAATTGTTAAGCGTAGTAAAATACCCAATAAAAGAACAATTTTAAGTAATATTTTGAGGTAATTTCTCACATCCTTATTGTTTACAATTTTATCCATTAAATTGCAGCAAAGGTAGATTTTTTTGTTTGTTTAACAGCTTTAATGCGATATTTTTAATAATTACCTGTTAGTTAAGCGTGGTAGCGTTAAGGATATATTGATTATTTAGGGGCCAGCGAATGATCTGCACGAAAATATTGAAAGTTCAAAAAGTCATGCAGGTTCGAGAAAACAATCCCAGCTGGCGCCAGTTCTTCCCCGCAAAAAATACCACCGAGCTAGGCTAATTTTCTATATAAAACTTGCGGTTAGATAGTCTCCGACGAAGCATAGCAGCACAAAACTAGTGATAATTCAGAACCCAATACCAATGAGTGCTCCGGTTTTTTCCGCATGGATAAACCGGAGCATGCTGACCCCTTTGTCTTCAAAGTTAGCAGTTTTGCAATGTAATGAATATCGTTTTGAAGGAATATAATTTAAGTTCCCGGGGTGATTCAAAACAAATCACCGCATTCTTGTCTGATTGCGGCGAGTGCGGTATCCGTGGCACTTGGATTTTCACTAAAATATTTGAAAAGGGCATCTGTTAATTGATCGGCTGTGTCTTTTTTGTCCATTTTGCCGCCTACTTCACTGATGACAGCCATCATATTGTCTTTTGTCAGGCGGATAATCTGCCAAAGCGCATCTGAGACATATACTTGCTGAGAAACATTGTGCTCAAACTCCTGTTGGATGGCGATCATCATCGCATATTGCAGGCTACTTGCGCTAGCCTCCGGTGATTTCAACCGCATAATCAGATTGGCAACAGAAATGCGTTCACAAAATAGCGACAATCTTTCATAAGATTGCAACCTCATAGGGAGCGTAATTTTTCGGTCGTGATTTTTGTTTTCAATTGCCTTTACACGGATTTGAAATTCAAAAAAATTGCGAAACAAATAAAAGGCGGTCAAGCCTGTTATCAAAGCCGGTAAGGTGTACTTAATAATTTCGAAAAAAAGCTCCATAGTGATTGTTTACTTGGGTAAAAGACGATTTTGTAATGGTGAACCAGATAAAAATGAACCAATTGATTGCGCTAATTGTTTAGCTCTACAATCGACCGCAAAGTTACATTTTTCTCTTAAAAGAATAACATGCAAAAGTTGGATCCAATTCAGCAATAATTTTATCGCAATGTTGATTTTTTAAAAACTTATTGTAAATTTGCAGTCTTATTTGGATTTATTAAAAATAACAACCGGCAATGACAGCTACTCAAATATCACCTGTACAATTAACGGATACTACCGTTAGAGAATTGCATCGCATCAAACAAGAACAAAATATTCCTGATGGATATGGGCTCCGTATCGGCGTCAAAGGAGGCGGTTGCTCGGGATTTTCATATGTTCTCGGCTTCGATGAAGCCAAAGAAGGCGACGATACTTATGAAATCAATGGTATGAAAGTACTGATGCAAAAAGCGCACGCGATCTACCTACTCGGCATGGAAATCGACTGGGTCGACGGACTCGACAACCGAGGATTCTCTTTCAACAATCCAAACGCCAAAGAAACCTGTGGCTGTGGAACCTCTTTCTCGGCATAAATGCAAATTGAAAATTGAAAGTTGAAAATTGAAAATTATTTCATTTCACTGTAAATACCCATAATCTATAAAAAAAGCAGTTTGTTTCTGATGTTACGAAACAAACTGCTTTTTTTATAAATCATTTTTTGCGCGCTGATGGCGATAAACCCCAGTTATCATCGAAATGATGTCATTTCCAATTTTCAATTTAAAGTTTATATTCATTGTGATAGCCTGGTATAGGTTGACATAATTTGAGTTTACTTTCAACTCGATTTAATAATAAAAATAAAAAGTTCTTTGAAATAATTAGAAAAAACTGTGACATCGTTTTTGGTCAAGTTAAATTCATTAGTATTTCAAGTATTCCTTAAGCTTTGTTCAAATTCAGTTGGCGTTAGTCCTTTTAAGGGCTCAGATTAATTTTATGGGGAGAAGCTTATCTTTGCACCAAAAA
>JBMOJB010000220.1:0-5553 GCA_049316985.1 Saprospiraceae bacterium
CGAATTTGTGGTCGAGTCTTTCGACAATCAGATCACCTTTCAGGATATGATGCAAGTACTTCAGAAGGAATTTACTTCCATTACCCAAAGTATCGATGACACCTGCACCGTAAACGGCCAGAGCATTCGCCAGCAAGCCAATGAAGTGTATGCAGCACTAAAACGTGCTGCCAAAATGGAAGCGAAGTATCGGGCATCCGTCAACGAATTATCTACCTACTACAAAAAGTCTAAATCGAAAAAAGTTGCTGAACCTGCAGCTACACCACCAAGCAATGAATGATATAATTGACCTGTACCGTGAAATTACACAAATGCTTCCATAGCCGCTCCGGTTATGGAGGCGTTTTTTTTAAATTGACAATTGACAATTGACAATTGACAATTTGTTATTGTTTTCGTGGCTTTTTTATATTTAAAAAGCCAGGAATTCACGAAGATAGATTTTTAATTTTCAATGATCAATGATCAATTCCAGCCTTCCGGAGTTTGTATCAATGCCGATCGGAATCCAAGATGAATTTTCAAGTCCTGCCTGCCGGCAGGCAGGTTCAATTTTCAACTTTCAATTTTATTTATAGCCACGGAGCCACGGAAAAAGAACTCTGTGTATCCGTGGCTATTTATTAAAGTAGCTGGCTGTTCTTCCTATGGTATTTATTTAAATTAAAAAGCCACGATTTCACGAGGGTAGATGTTTTTAAAAGGTGTTCTGGAGTTCATATCACTTATTAAAATGATAAAAGTAAAAACATAAAGATTGACTTATTTCTAATTAGTTAAGAAATAGGAATGCAGTTAATTACTTGGCATTTGAGAGAGTATTTATAATCCCAATTTTAATGATGGCGACTGTGCCTTAATTAAAAAGTCAAGCAGGTTAAGACAATTGCATAACCAGTTATTAATCAAGATAAACTTTCTAATTTTCATCCTATTGTGAAAATTAAATTGCAAAATTTTCGTTGTTGATCAAAACATTCCGTTTGTCCAATTTTAAAAATTAAGCTATGTCAAAAAGTAAAACAATAAGCGTAAAAGGAACTATGGTTTCTATCATTAGTAAGGACGATACAGACATCATTAGTCTTACAGATATGACCAGTAATTTCAATGAAGGTAGCGGTCTTATCGGAAAATGGATAATAACAAAAAATACGTTGGAATACCTTTCGATTTGGGAATCAATCAGTAACGAAGGTTTCAATTACCCCGAATTCGAGGTAATTGAAAAGAAGACCTTATACCAAAAATGATTTATAAAGACAAAATTAACTTTGTATATGCAGATGAAGCAGATGTTTTAAACTTAGCTTTGTTTGGAATGACCGCTAAACAATGGCGTGAAGCCAATTCCAACGCTAATGGCAATATACGTGACGAAGCAACAATTGAACAGCTAGTGGTGCTTAGTAATTTGGAAAGTATAAATTCAGTGTTGATTCATCAAGGTATCTATCAGGGCGAGAGGTTGTTGCAACTAAATCAAATAGCCATAACGCAGATGAAATCTCTGTTGGGAAATCAATCTTTAAAGAAATTGAAATAAATTTTTACCATTGTGTGAATTGTTTTTAATAAATTGCCACGGATGCACGGAAAAGAACTCCGTGTATCAGGGCAATTTTATTTAAAAAGCCACGAATTCACGAAAATAAATTTTCAACTCCTGCCTGCCGGCAGGCAGGTTCAATTTTCAATTTTCAATTTTATTTATAGCCACGAATTCACGAAAAAAGTTTTTAAATGTTTTATGCTAACCGTTTATGTGGGCTTACCGGAGAATTTAAATTATTGCTATGCATGAATCATCTTTATAATAGAAAATCAGAGAAAAAATATGGATTATTTGACAACGGGCAATTTAATACGCGGTCATTATTGAACAATTCCAGATTATTACTAATTTTGCATGAAAATTCATTCGTTAATGTTAAATTAAGCATATTGTGACTGATATATCATACATAAAGTGGCTATCCATGAGCGATGATGCTTTGGCTAAGCAAGTGGGCGCATTTATCAAACACCATCGATTGGAGCAAAATAAAACACAAGATACAGTGGCAACTGCCGCGGGTATAAGCCGTTCTACACTCAGTTTGCTAGAAAGAGGTGAAACTGTTACGTTGGCAACGCTAATTCAGGTACTTCGAGTATTGGATCAATTGCAGGTAATGGAGGCATTTGAATTGCAGAATAGTATAAGTCCAATGGCATTGGCCAAAGCTGAAAAGGAAAAGCGGAAAAGGGCAAGAAATGCAAATCCTTCCAATTCGGAAGAATCAAACTGGTAATTATGAATGCTGCTTATGTAAAAATTTGGGGTGAATTAGTAGGTGCAGTAGCATGGGATGCAGCTACTGGATTTGCTACCTTTGAATTTGATACCAAGTTTAAAAATAAAGGTTGGGATTTAGCTCCTTTGCAAATGTCTATCCATAATAACAAAAGCAGTTTTAACTTCCCGGCACAGCGAAAAAAAGCTGATCCTACCTTAGATACTTTTAAAGGGTTGCCCGGCTTATTGGCTGATGTATTGCCTGATCGGTATGGTAATGAACTCATAAATATGTGGCTGGCACAACAAGGCAGACCTTTTGACAGCATGAATCCGGTGGAGTCTTTGTGTTTCATTGGTACTAGAGGAATGGGTGCCCTGGAGTTTGAACCAGCTACATTAAAGGAAAGCAAAAGAACATTCTCCATAGAAATAGATAGCTTGGTAGATATCGCCAGAAAAATGCTGACTAAAAAAGAAGCTTTTGTAAGCAACTTGCAAGAAGACGAAGAAAAAGCCATCCTTGATATAATTAGAATTGGAACTTCCGCAGGAGGCGCCAGACCTAAAGCTGTGATTGCCTACAATGAAAAAACCGGTGAAGTAAGATCAGGACAAACAAATGCGCCTAAAAGTTTTGAGCATTGGCTGATTAAATTGGATGGAGTTAGTGATGTGCAATTGGGCGCAAGCAGAGGGTATGGCCGAGTAGAAATGGCCTATTACAATATGGCAATTGCTTGCGGCATCGATATGATGCCTTCCAGATTAATGGAAGAAAATGGTCGGGCCCACTTTATGACCAGACGCTTTGACCGAGAAGGTGGTTCTACCAAACATCATATACAAACCTTATGTGCGATGAAGCATTTTGACTACAATCAAGTTACTAGTTTCAGCTATGAGCAACTATTTCAAGCAATGAGAGAGTTGAAATTGACCTATGCCGATGCTGAACAAATGTTTCGTAGAATGGTGTTTAATGTGCTTGCCCGTAACTGCGATGACCATACTAAAAACTTTGCTTTCCGTTTAAAAAAGGACGAAAACTGGGAGCTGGCTCCAGCCTATGACATCTGCCATGCCTATCAGCCTAAACACCAATGGGTGAGTCAGCATGCATTGAGTATTAATGGTAAAAGAACCAATATTGCCAAAGAAGACTTACTTGTAATTGGTAAATCTATTAAAAACAAAAAAGCCGCGGAAGTAATTTGCGAAATAAATGAAACGGTAAGCAATTGGAAAACTTTCGCCGATGAAGTAAAAGTACCACCAAATCTGCGAGATGAAATAGATGCTACATTAATCCGATTAATGTAATACAGCACCCAGGCAAAGGAATTGAAGTAATTTTGAAGAAATCACTTTTTTGTTTATTTAAAATTTAAGTCAGAATAATGCCCACTTGCAGAGTAAACGCCAACCTTCATTCGTTCATCTATTCATTATATAAAATTATGAAGATGCTGCTATTTGGTATGATTTAATAAATAGCCACGAATTCACGAAAAGGAAATCAAATAATCAGAGCTTAACTGCCTTAAGTAAGATAAATGCCTTATTGACACATGATTAATTGTCAATTGTTAATTGTCAATTGTTAATTGTTTTTTAAACGGTGGTATGTATTGATAGCTCAGCCTTCTCCACAGCCATTCCAATGGACCGAAATGGTAGTATTTGAGCCAGATCGGACTGATGATCAGCTGTAATATCCATACCGCAAATACTATGAAATACAATTCGTAGCGCTGTAATTTGCCAAACATTTGGAAACCGACGCCGGTGAATACAACCATGCAGATGAGCGAGTGCATGATGTAATTCGTCAATGCCATTTTACCAACGGCTGCAATCCTTAGTTTTAGCCAGTTCAAAATGGGCAGTTTGGCAAAAATCATGATCATGCCGATGACCGACTGCCATGCCCACGCGACCGATATCGTAAGTAATATTGGTCTGAGAAAAAGCAAGGAAAGAGAAATTGTTGGACATGATGGTAGTGACTTCATAGTAATTGGTGCAAAGACCAATCACGTACCCAATCAAGACCATTAAACCATAAAAGCGCATTGGTTTTTCTCCGGAAAGCAGGTTCCATTTGAAAAATGCGATGCCCAGCAACATCATACTTAGCACGTCCCATAGGTCCCATCTGTAAGTTTCAAATGTATCGGTACGCAAATTCTTTGGAGCCAGATAAGACACGATTTCCGGATAACTCTTCCGCATGTGCACATTGATATCTTCGATTTCTTTAGGCGATTTTTGTTCTTCGATCTTGTCCAATTTCTCCTTTGCCTCTTTCATCTCTTTTGAAAGCTCATGTCCCAAAGCTATTTTTGACTTGGCAATTTCTACATCTGCAACCATTTTCTTGTCGGTGTAATAGCTAACTGTCGACCACAAAGTGCCTGCAGCAATGAGAAGTGCCGCATAAATAACCAATTTTTTAGGCGCTACATTTCTAAATGAATACAGAAACATACCCATCAATGCATAATCGTAGAGAATCTCGCCAGTCCACAACAAAAGGTAACCATGAATGAGTCCAAAAACCAACAACCAAAGTAATCTTCTGAAATAAATATCAGCCGCTTTTATGCCTGCATGTTTTTTATTGAGGCGGTCAAGAATAATGAATGTGCCGACTCCAAACAGCATCGAAAACAATGCGCGCATCGTCCCTTCGAAAAACATGTTGGTCGTAATCCAGGCATACAGATTCCAACCTGCAGCACCACCAGCTACCGTCGGGTTTCCGTAAGCATTGGCAAGGCCAAATCCCGTTATGTTCATTAGCAGGATGCCACAAAGGACAAATCCGCGCATGATATCCAGCGGTAAAATGCGTTCTGAGTCCTGCAGCGGAATAAAAGAAATTTCGGGATTGTTGATGGTTTGTTCGTTTTGTGTAGTCACAATTAAGTCTTGTTTTGAAGTGAGCAGCAATAGGTAGTAGTGGTTTTCGCGACCAAGATAGGGAAATAATTAACAATTAACAATTAACAATTAACAATTGACAATTGACTGTTAACAATTAACAATTGACAATTGACAATTGACAATAGTTTTACAATTTGTTATTGCTTTCGTGGCTTTTTAATATTTAAAAAGCCAGGAATTCACGAAGATAGATTTTTAATTTTCAATGATAAATGATCAATGATCAATACCAACCTTCCGGAGTTCGTATCAATGCCTATCGGAATTAAAGATGAATTTTCAACTCCTGCCTGCCGGCAGGCAGGTTCAACTTTCAATTTTAT
>JBMOJB010000221.1:0-5527 GCA_049316985.1 Saprospiraceae bacterium
CTTCAAACTTTCAAACCATTTCAAACAACAAACTCCTTCAAACCCTTTTATTGTATTTTTGCAACTTATTCCATAGAAATTGCGTTTAACTAACTGCTGATCAAAAGTATGATCTGCAAAAGCATTCCTTTTCATTGACCGGTGATTAAGAACTCTCATCATTTACCCGGTCAACTTTTAAAATATTTAAATGACATTTGAACAATTGAATTTAATCACTCCTATTTTGAGTGCATTAAAGACGGAAGGCTATACAACGCCCACTCCTATCCAAGCCCAAACCATTCCACTCATTCTTGAAAGAAAAGACATCCTCGGCTGCGCTCAGACGGGAACCGGAAAAACTGCGGCTTTCGCAATACCTATTATCCAATTATTAACACAAGACAAAAACTTACCTCCTGGAAAGAGGCAAATCAGAAGTCTGATCCTGACTCCGACACGAGAGCTGGCGATTCAGATAGCAGAGAGTTTTTCCAATTATGGAAGACAGACTCCACTTCGTTTCACCGTAATATTTGGTGGTGTAAGCCAACATTCACAAGTAGAAGCAATAAGAAATGGAGTTGACGTATTGATTGCGACACCTGGAAGATTATTAGACCTGATTAATCAGAAAATCATTCATTTAGATTCTGTACAGTTTTTTGTATTAGATGAGGCTGATCGTATGTTAGACATGGGTTTTGTGCACGACGTAAAAAAAATTATTGCGAAATTACCTAAACGTCGTCAGTCCTTGTTTTTTTCAGCAACGATGCCATCTGAAATAGTGTCTTTGGCAGATTCGATTTTAGTGAATCCGTCTAAAGTTGAAGTAACACCAGTTTCAAGTACAGCAGAGACCGTAAACCAGGTGGTTTACTTTGTAGATAAAGACAACAAAAGATATTTGCTTACTGATATTCTGCAAGATAAAAGCATTGAGAGAGCATTGGTTTTTACACGTACGAAACATGGTGCAGATAAAGTAGCAAAAGACCTGACCAAATCTGGAATTCACGCACAAGCCATACATGGAAATAAGTCTCAAAATGCGCGACAGGCCGCTCTGAACAATTTCAAGTCAAAGATTACCCGTGTTTTGGTAGCTACGGATATCGCAGCCCGCGGAATCGATATTGATGAATTAACCCATGTGATTAATTATGAATTACCCAATATTCCTGAATCTTACGTGCATCGGATTGGAAGAACCGGAAGAGCAGGAGCAAATGGAATTGCAATCGCTTTCTGCGATGCTGAAGAAAAAGCATTTCTGAAGGACATCCAGAAATTGATCGATAAAATGATTCCGGTAATTGACGATCATGATTTTCCATTGATGAATCATACGGTAGTCAAAGCACCACCGAAGCCTCAAAGGCCACCAAGAAATAAAGTTCAAGACGATTCGGCACCAAAATTTGAATTCGCGGAGAGAATGTCCAGAAATAAGACAAAAGCAAATATCCAGGCGGTAAAGATTAATTCAAGCAGTGCACCTGTAAAACCGGCTTCACCTACGGAGGCTTCCAAGTCAGGTAAAAAACCATGGTTTCCATCAAAAAAATCATTTAGATAGTAGAAACGCGATTTATCGCGTATCCACATCCCAATACAAAAAAGGGTACGATAAAATGCGTTTGCAAATTATTGTATCCTTTTTTGTTTGGAAAAATAAATTGTGCCGTCGGTATAATAATAGGGGAAGAAAAACCAATCGCAACGTCACACTGTGCCGCAGGTACACTTTGTGGGTTGGACTGCTCGCCAAAATCGCGAAATTTTGTGCAAGTCCCGACCATGCGGGACGGATAAAATTCTTTGCGGGGATTTTCTACCGCTATTTCGATGCTCTGCGATGATTTCAATATCCTAACACCTCAAATCCCCCGTTCCAGCAACTCATCCAAATTTTTCAAAGCCATGGTGAATCCGGCTTCAAATCCCATTTCGATCATGGTGGTGATATCGGATTCTTTTTCGAAATTAACAGTCATCGACACTCGTGTGCCACCATCTGTACTTTCAAAAACATTCGTGATATGTGAACTCGGAAAATCAGGATTGATATTTCCTTCCTCATCGCAAAAAGCGTCGACCAAAGTGTAAGTATCTATGGGCTTGATACTGATATAATTTTGCACTGCCCAATGTGCTTCACCTTCTGGACCGGTCATACAATACAGCCATGATCCACCTTCGCGAAAATCCATGGATTTGGACACTGCTTTCCACGGCTTCGGTGCCCACCATTGTTCCAACAATGCGGGTTCCGTCCAGGCGCGCCAGACGGCTTCGCGAGGAGCATTGAATGATCTTTTTAAACGCAACTGCTTGTTGGCCACGTCTTTTACCACTTCAAGTTGATTGATAGCTACCATTTTGTTTTGATTTAGTTATTTTCAAGAAAGTTTGTTAGTGAAATATTGAAGATATGATTCCATCCTTCTACAAAATTGCCCACTGCAAAGTCTGGATTCGATGCCGGGAAACTTTCAAGACCAATATGACTCAATACCAAGGTAGTTTGGTCGCCATCAGGTGACAATTCAAAAGTAACGTATGAGATGCCTTCATAACCTTCATAACGCCAACTATATGTCAACTTTTTCTCCGGAACTACTTCGGTTATTTCACAAAGATGAAGGTATTTTATACCGTCCTCCGGTCCACCCATGAACTGAAATTTGTAGCCTTTTTCAGCCTTAAAGCCCGGAATATCAAAGTACCACTGCTTCATCAGCTCGTAATCTGTCAATGCCTTCCATACATTTTCGAGTGGCGCATCAAACGTTCGTTTCATAACAACTGGATTTGTGTTCATTTTATTCTGATTTTAGATTTTTCAGTACCTGATCCAATTGATCGAAACGGTCTTCCCACATACTTCGGAAGGATTCCAACCATTGGTCTATTTCCTTCATTTTTGTTGGATTGAAATGATAATAAATCTCCCTGCCGACCTGCTCCTGCCTGATTAGCTGGCATTCTGTCAGTATTTTAATATGCTTCGACACTGCTTGCCTGCTGCTGTCAAAATGTTCCGCCAATGCATTGGGAGTCATTGCACCGCTTAGTGCAATCAATCCTAAAATGGCTCTTCGTGTAGGATCGGCAATGGCTTGAAAAACGTCTCTTCTCATAGGTTTAATAATTTAAAGCAACTATTCGGTTGCAAATATATGCGCAATTGATTAGTTGCGCAAGAGTTTTTAGGAGAATTTTATTGAAAAAATATAATTCGCCGTCTAGTATATTTGTTTTCTACTAAAAGTCATTAAAATATCCGCTCCATTTATAGTTCAAGCAACTTCAAGCCCCATAATTTGTCTTTATCTTTTTCAAGTAATTCCAATTATACTAAGTATGCAATACCGGACAATCGAACACGCTTCAGTACCTTTTTTAAAACAATATGTCCAGAATATTTACGTGTTGAAGAACCTTGGAACTGAATTCATATATGCTTGCGTCCCTAATGGTAAGATTGGAATATCTATCATATTGCATGGAGAGGCGCACATTAATGTTGACGGAGTTTGGCAAAGACAAGCACCGGTATCAATTTATGGCTTGGTTAAAAAGGTGCAATTTCATAAAATGTCGATGGGCTATCACGAAGTAAACATTGGATTTACTCCGCATTATCTTCAGTTGTTTTTGCAAGACAGATTGTCAGCACTGGAAGAAAGAAATGCGACCGACCTGAACTATCTATTTAGAAAATCATCAGTTGAAAATCTATTTGAAAACCTTTTTTGCTGTAATACCGATGCGCAAATCTTGAATTCAATTGATTTTTTCCTAAGAAGACATCTTTCTAATGAAAAAGTTGACCCCAGGATATCAATGGCGCACAAACTTATAATAGAGCAACAAGTCTTAAAGATTGAAGACATTTGTTCAAGTCTATGTATATCATCTACGGGATTGAGAAATTTATTCAGGGAAAAAGTCGGAATTTCCCCTAAAGATCTGGTCAAAATAACGAGAATTAAAAAAGCGCTGGAATATAAAATAACTGATGATGAAACATTAACCACGCTAGCATACCAACTTAATTACTACGATCAGGCCCATTTTATTCACGACTTCAAAGAAGCAACTGAGCTGACACCAAAACAATATTTCTTAAATCAACGGCTTGCTTTCGATTTTTACAATTATGGACGATGGTCTTATGATAGTTTTGCAGAAAAAAATAATTCTGCAATATGAGAACTATCCTATTCATTGTTTCTTTCTTTACTGCTATTCATATAGCAAACACACAGACGCCCGTTTCCGATCCTAGAATTAACGCTATTCATACCATAATTGACGCTTACAATCGCCAAGATTTCAAGGCCATGAAGAAGCCTTGGTTTTGGTTCGGAAAATTGATTATCCCCAAAAAAAAGTTGCGTGATGAGTTTGTGCCATTTTATAAGACCAATGGAAAATTAAGTATTGACACGATTACCTATTCTTCCAGATATCAATATGTGGCCAAGCTTCGACTGGAAAAAAAGCCGGCCGATAATTTCTATTTTCAATTCTTGTTCAGTGAAAAAGGGAAAGTTGAAGGTATGGGCAACGCTTATCCACCACTAATCTATAAAAAAAGAAAAGCGAGTTATCAAACCGATCTTGTCGATTCAAATACCGCAATTGATTCTCTTATTGCAAAAAATTACACGAATAACAAGTTGAAACCGTTTAATGGAAGCGTATTGGTATTGGATAAAGGCAAGCCCATTTATAAAAAGCATTTTGGCGGCGCTGATTTTTCTACAAATAATCCTCTCAATGATTCTACACTCTTCGAATTAGCTTCCTGCAGTAAGCAATTCACTGCAATAGCAATTCTGATTCTGGAACAACAAGGCAAACTAAAATTAACTGATTCAATCCAACAATTTATTCCGGATTTCCCTTACCATCAAATTACTATTGGAAATCTTTTGACGCATACATCAGGCTTGCCCGATTATGAAGAACTCTTAAGAAAAGTCTGGGACAGAACGAAGTTTGCAACGAACTACGATGTAATCGAAGCATTTAAAAAACATCGTCCAAAAATATTATTTAAGCCTAATGAAAAATTTATATATAGCAACGCAGGCTATATGTTATTGTCTGTCATAATTGAGAAAGCGTCCGGTGTCTCCTACAATAATTTCTTGAAAGAAACAATTTTTACGCCACTTGGTATGAAGCACAGCAGAATATTCAATACCCGAAGAGCAAAAAAAGAAACGATACCCAACTACGCGTACGGATATGTGTTCGATAAAGACTTGCAAAAATATATCCTTCCCGACAGCAGTAAGCAACATCAGGATGTCGTTTATCAAGATGCAATTACAGGTGATGGCACTGTAAATTCTTGCATCAATGATCTGATTTTGTGGGAAAATGAACTGCTTAAACCAACACTTTTGGCAAAAAAGAACTTTGAACGGGTATTCAATAATCATCAAACTAATACTGGAGAATTAATCAATTATTAAAGTTTCGGAGTAGAAAGCAGTCTGTTTTATTAGGCTGCTTTCTGCTTTAA
>JBMOJB010000222.1:0-5444 GCA_049316985.1 Saprospiraceae bacterium
CACTATACTTCAATATTCTGGTCTAGAGGGGTCAGCATGCTCCGGTTTATCCAATATCTCGTTTGAATCCGAAATCATCCAATATTGTTTTCATCAGTAATTGGTTGATGACCATATCCTCCACAATTAGTACATTAATTACTTTAATCGTATCTTCCTGATGTTGAATTTCTTCAAATTCTTCAATCGTTGCATCGGTCTTATTGAAGCTCAAGATAAAACTAAAGGTTGAGCCTTTGTCTAGTTCACTTTCTACTTGTATGCTCCCACCTTGAGATTCAACCAATTGTTTTGCAATCGCCAGGCCAAGTCCTGTTCCTCCAAAAAATCTCGAAGTACTGCTTGATGCTTGCTGGAAATTTTCAAATATAGACTCCAATTTATTGGTAGGAATACCGATACCGGTGTCTTTGACTGAAAATTGAATTTTCAATATAGCATGCAAAGTGCCCTTTCCTAAATGCCTTGCTAAAGTTAGTCTGAGCTTCTGCACAAAAAAACATTGTTAGGAGAAATATGATAGATTTTACTGTTCTCATCATGAAAAAATTGCCAGAGCATTTGCTTAAGGCATTTATGCTCTGGCTAATGAAATTTTATTGCTGTATAATTATTTTACCTGCCTGGATTCTATCTTCTGATTCTGAAATAATTTCGTAATAGTAGACTCCACTGCGTCTTGTAGAAGTTATATTACTACAGTAGCGATAAACCTTCCCACACCTTTATCTATCGTCTGAACTGTGATTTATGTGATTAAAATGATTTATGTGATTAACTTATTGTCAAGTGCCCGTCTGCCTGTTAATTGTCAATTGTCAATTGTCAATTGCCAATTATCAATTGCTCTTCGCTATTTTCAAAAACGCCTTCTTCCTCCCTTTCTCCTCTACAATCTGCACATAATACAAGCCATTCGCCCAGCTCGAAGTATCAAAAATCAGCGAGCTGGCATGCGATTCTTGACGTTGTATTATTCTCCCTACTGCATCGATTATGTCAACCTCGCACGCCACACCATCATCATTCTGCCACTTAATAGTGACCTGATCAGAGGTTGGATTAGGAAATAATGTGGCTTGCAGGCTGTTTGCTTTTTCTCTGACTGCTATCGAATGCAGCGTATCACAAGGGCTTCCTTTAAGGGCTCCAAGCCGGTAATTAGGGTATTTAGGAATACTAAAAGCATTGTAAGTTGGCAAGACAAAGCTGTGTTGCGTGACGTTACAACCAAGCCCTCGACTATTAGGATTATTAATAACATGTAGAAATGGAGCACTGCCTTGGCAACAAATGTAAATCTTATTGTCTGGTGCAAGTTGAGGTAGAAAGAAAGGTATTGTTCTTTTATTAAATAAAAATGAATCAGTTTTCGCAACAATCATAACGCTTTCTTTGATATCTGAAGACAACAAGTCATACTGGAATACATCCGACTGCGTAGTTACATATAGGAAGCGAGAATTTTGTGATACTGCAACTCCACCTACTGAATATTTTGCATAAAAAGTTGAATTTACTAAAATAGAATCTCGGTATGTCGGAAGTGTGATTCTAATGAAATTTGATAATGCGCCATCACATCTATTAAAGTCAAAAATGCTTAGATCGTTATACCGATCAAAGTGAATGTACTTTGAACCGTCGGGAGAAAAAACTGCTTGACCTGTCCCATTATCGTCATCATTTGGCAGTCCGATATCTTGAAAAAATGGACCAGAAATACCCTGGTCAGTAAATAATAATTTGATATATCTATTTTTGAACATTCTAGGCACGACAATCCACCAATCTCGACCATTACCATGTCGCACTGCCGTTAATTTACCAAAGGCCATAGTATCTTCGTAAATGATATTATTTTTGGTTAATACTTCACCTAGTCCATTCTCTTTACTTTTATCGATTAAAGTATAATACACCTTATCCGCAATTCCGCCAATTTGATCCTTCGTAACGAACTCTGGACGCAGATGAAACAAGTAAAAAAGTGACGAATCGGACGGGTGTGGCAAAAACAAACTTCCCTGTGGAATAAGATTGCCATCACCACAATAATTTGTGGAAGTTAATCCAGGATTAAGTCCATCACCGTTCTTTGTAAGCTTGTTATTTGCATTAAAAATTTTACAGCCATTCGTAGAAAATAAGAATTTGCCATTACGATCGCAAATAGATGCGCAGTCAAAACTAAAATTTATGTCTCTTTTGATGTATTCCGTTTGGCAGGGATCAAAGTTAAAATTAATATTTGTACCACCATTTGGAAATATCTTTCCATAGCCAAATGTCCAAACGTAGTCGTACTTTTGTGCCGAAGTATTAAAAGAAAAGAAAACCAATAAGAAGACAAGATTTTTCATTTTAGATGGTGGCTTATTACTGATAAATTTAAAACATTTAACAAACTAGAATGTATTTCATTCTCAATTCATTATAAATTTAACAAACATTTTGGAAAAATCAATCTATCTGAAATAAGTAAATCACCTTTATCTGTAAAATCATCCTGAATCAAACCGCACAAAATTCTTCTGAACTGTGATTTATGCGATTAAAATAATTTATAAGATTAAAAAGCATTTTCAACTTTCAATTTTCAATTTTCAATTTTCAATTATTTTTCGCCATCTTACTGTCACTTCCAAAACCTAAAAATTCCTCCCCTTTAGGGGTCGGGGGCTGACAATCAGCAGCTTGCAACACAGCCATCGAGCTAAAAACCAGAATACGTATTCCTTTTCACATCTCAGTGCTAGATTGCAAAAGTCACTGCGTCCAGCGTATTAGCCCCCTACCCCTAAAAGGGAGTACCGAGTGCATTTATTGGTTTTGACTGCAAAAACAACTAAACCGTACCACACTTTATCAATCGTCTTAACTGTGATTTATATGATTAATATGATTTATGTGATTAAGTAAAAAGCATTTTCAACTTTCAACTATCACTTTTCAATTATTTTTCACACATTTCAAAAACGCTCTTCTCTTTTCTTTCTCCTGCACTATCTGCACATAATACAAGCCATTCGCCCAACTAGAAGTATCAAGAGTAAGTGAGCTGGCATGTGATTCCTGCCGCTGTACGATCCTCCCCACTGCATCGATTATTATTACCTCGCAAGCCACACCCTCATCATTCTGCCACTTAATTGTCACCTGATCAGAAGTAGGATTGGGAAATAATGAGGCTTGCAGGCTGGTCGCTTTTTCTTTTACTGCTATCGAATGTAACGTATCACAAGGACTACCCTTCAGTGCCCCAAGCCGGTAGTTGGGGTGATTGGGAACACTCCAGGCATTATATTTCGGCAATTTTTGACCACGCTGTACAAAATTACAGGAATCACCGCTGAGATCGGGATTATTAATCACATGTAAGTATGGACAAGCCCCTGAGCTACTAATATAGATTTTGCCATTTGGTGCAAGCTGTGCCTGATGAAATCTTGTAGGTGCACGATCATCTTGCAAATAACCATCATACACACCAACTAATTTTTCTGAACCCGCTAAATCATCGGCCCAAAGGTCGTATTGGTATAATTCAGTATAAACTGAAATATACAAATACCTTGAGTTAGCAGACACAGCTGCACCTCCGGCCCAATAATCGTGTGAAGCATATGTAATAGAACGAGGATTACTCAATTGGCCACTGCAGCGGTCAAAATTAAAAACCATCACATTAGGGCTTAGGCTATCACTATCAATGTCAGCATTAATATAATATTTTCCATCTGGAGAAAATACAGCACCTCCTATACTACTTGAGGAATCATCCCCAATTTGTTGTACATCATGAAGATGAGCACCTAAAGGATCGAGTAAAACTTTAAAATATTTGTTTCCAAGGAAATCTTGATTGATAACCCACCAATCCCGACCGTTAGCATGCCTTGTCGCTGTCATTTTGTTAGTTTCTATAGTATCGGGAATTATTATTTTCCTCGTTTGTAAAACTTTTCCCAAATTATTGTTTTTTGACATGTCTACAATAGCCATAGATAGATTTGGCGCACATGCCGCTGGAGTTGGCGTAAGTGTAACTCCTAAATAGAAGAAGGCATACAGGTGGTCTGAGCTTGGATACGGCAATATAACTGTATTTTGTTCAATATTAGCATTGTTTAATTGGAAAATAGTATCTTTATTTACAAAAATACCGCCTTCCATGTACTTGTAGTTACGATTGAAAATATGCACTCCATTTGAAAAAAATAATAAGTTACCAATACTGTCTGATATACTAGAATTCGACTGCGAAATGTCAATTTTTGCTTCAGAGTGAAGTTTAAAATTAATACTATCTGCGAATGTCAAACTAGTAATTTCAAAAAGATCATTACCCCAAGAGCTTAGTATCCAATTATTATCTTCTTTTTGAGCCAGACAACTAATGCAGCGAAGATTAATCATCAGGATAATTATAGTTATCTTTTTCATAGTAATAGAAAAGGATACTGGTCATGCGTAACCAGTATCCTATTTTATGTTTTAGTGTATAATAACGATTTTCTGATTAGCCACACATTGGCTATTTGACCATAACTCGCAGATAATTAATCCATTGTTAAGATTCGATACAGAAATTTCCCCGAATCCGTTATCAATTGAATGTTGACCAACTATCCTACCCGTTATATCGCGAAGTATTACAGTATAGGCATCGCTCCTCTCACAGGAAATTGTAATCTTGTCAGAAGAAGGGTTTGGATAGATATTCACTTTTTCCTTCTGGGTAGTAATAATCGTAGTTGCGCTCGACATTCTTTGTAAATTTGGTTGGGCAGGCTCACAACCTTCTTCATAGAATTGATCAGGCAGGTATACATTTCTGAGGGCTCTGGCTTTGTAAACTGCTTTTCCTTCTATCATTGCTTTCATTTTGACTTCCATTTAAAACCTGCATAAATTTAACAAACATTTTGGAAAAATCAATCTATCTGTAATAAGTAAATCACTTTTATCTGTAAAATCATCCTGCTGCAAACCGCACAAAATTTGTCTGAACTGTGATTTATGTGATTAAAATGATTTATGTGAGTAACTTTTTGTCAATTGTCAATTGTCAATTTCCTTTCGCCATCTTACAGTCACACTTCCACAACCTGAAAATTCCTCCCCTTTAGGGGTCGGGGGCTGACAATCAGCAGCTTGCAACACAGCCATCGAGTAAAAAGTATTCCTTTTCACATGCTCTCTGCTAGATTGCAAAAGTCACTGCGTCCAGCGTATTTGCCCCCGACCCCTAAAAGGGAGTACCGGGTGCATTTATTGTTTTTTACTGCAAAAACGAACGACCATTTACCTCTTACCACTTGTCTGAACTGTGATTTATGTGATTAAAATGATTTTTTGTAATTACGTGATGATCTCGTATTAATTGTTAATTATTAATTATTAATTGCCTTTTACTATTTTCAAAAACGCCTTCTTCCTCC
>JBMOJB010000223.1:0-5397 GCA_049316985.1 Saprospiraceae bacterium
AAAACGATTATTAAGGAATATACCAATACCATTATTGAATTAAACTCAAAAGGTCGCAATTTGATAGAAAGAGCGATGTATTTTGTATATTCAGGGGATTGGATTTCGTGCTACCTGGCTGATTTGCGTCAAGTAGATAGTATTGAAGTCAAAGCTATCGATTTTCTGAAGGGAGAATTGGGGAAAGTTTAGTTTTCTCAAATCAAATAAAAAGAGCTGTCAGAAAATAATCTGACAGCTCTTTTTTTATCCCAATAAGCCCGCTTTTGCGGACACTTCCATCATCCGGTCTATGGATGCACGGCCCTCTTTAATGACCCAATCCGGTAACAGTATTTCAGGTAGTTCGTATTTTAAACAGAGGTACAATTTTTCCATTGTGTTTCGCTTCATGTGAGGACATTCATTGCAAGCACAATTGTTATCAGGGGGTGCAGGTATAAAAGTTTTATCGGGTGAAGCCTTCTCCATCTGGTGCAATATTCCGGCTTCCGTTGCAACAATAAATTCTTTCGCAGGACTCTTTATCGTATATTTCAATAAACCCGTAGTCGAGCCAATAAAGTCAGCCATTTCAAGCAATGGAGCTTCACATTCCGGGTGGGCAATGAATTCCGCATTTGGATACCGCTCCTTTAACTTTACAATCTTTTCCCTTGAAAATATTTCATGAACCATACAAGCCCCATTCCACAAAATCATGTCTCGTCCTGTCTTTTTAATGAGATAGGCACCCAGATTTTTATCCGGAGCAAAAATAATCTTCCTGTCTTTTGGAATGCTTTCGATAATCTGCACCGCATTTGTCGATGTACAGCAAATATCAGTTAATGTTTTTAACTCTGCCGTACAGTTAATATAACTGACCACGATATGATCAGGGTGTTTGTCCTTAAATTTCTTAAACAATGCAGGTGGGCATGAATCGGCCAAAGAACAGCCTGCTTTCAAATCCGGTAATATTACTTTTTTATTGGGCGACAACATTTTGGCAGTTTCCGCCATGAAATGTACCCCGGCAAAAACAATTATATCTGCTGAAGTTTCGGCCGCCTGCTGCGATAGGCCCAAGCTGTCACCAATATAATCTGCAATATCCTGAATTTCACTTTCCTGATAATAATGGGCCAGAATGACCGCATTTTTTTCTTTCTTCAGTTTATTGATTTCTGCAACTAAATCCAATTCGGGATCAATTTCCATGTCAAGAAATCCCTTTTTCGACAGCTGCTGTACTGCGCTATGCAATTCCATTATATTCTATTTTATGCGCTTTATTATTTGGGTGGATTGCTAAACGCTGATTTCAGCAGCCTCTCCAAATCTTCCGCTTTGATGTTTTTGCCAATTATTTTTTTGTTTTCATCCAGGATGTACAATACCGGCAGGTCTGTTATTGCATATTTTGACTTTAAAGATTTATTTTTTTCATCCATAAACAAATTCTTCCATCCAAAATCAATTTGTCCAACCTGGTCCTTCCAATCCATTTTCTTCATATTTGTCGCAATCGCAAAAATATCTACTCCTTTTTCAAGGTATGTCTTCATCGCCTCTGCTACAATTGGAGTTTTTTCTTTGCAAACACTATCGGTAGTATTATAGAAATACAAAACGGAATATTTATTCTTTACACTGCTGAGTACTACCAAACTGTCTTTGGTGTTCAGCAAAGCAAATTCTGGAGCAGTTTTGTTCAAAAGATTGGGACGATAGAAATCTGCTTTCTTTTTAAGTCTTGAAAGTGTCGCTTTATCAGCCAGTGACTTGTCTTTTTTATAGTAATTGTCTACCAAATGTACCAATATATTATCTGATCCGCCTGTTTTTCTTATTTCTGCCTGCTTTGTCATCCACTCTACACCCATTCGATATAGTTCTTTATTGGGTTGGCACAAAACCATCAATCTGTCAAACGACTGTATGATTGAGTCCGGACGTACGCTACTGTACTGCTCAAAAAAATTGGAAAACTTGGCTGGAATGACTCTCGTGTACACAAGTTTTGGGTCTCTAAAATCAAAGTCGTCCCAGTAATGCCGATTCAACCACACGTGATAGGGGATATTAGGTCGCCCTTCATAGGTAAGCTTACTTAAAGTACTTGGTGGTTGTGGAACAATTTTGGTCCTGATTACTTTTGTAATGAACAAATCCGGATATGTTGCATAGAATTCCGCTTCGAATTCCTTTGCAACTTTATTGGATTCCACCATGTTTTTCTCCAGTTCTTTTAAGTCATCTTTCTTTTTTTCCCCACGTCTGATAATTTCTAAAGTTTGCTTAAATTTTTGCTGCTCTGCCTGCTGCAGCTTATTGAATTTCTGGTATTTCAAATAAGCTGTATTTTCAATCGAACCTTCCACTGTGGTGCTGTCAAGCAAGGCATAAGCATGGGTATAATAAGTTTGCTTATACTCTTTATTGACAATAAAATCAATCATGCCAATCCCTGAGATATAAAAATAGTATTGACCGTCATGCAATTTTCCCTTGCCTTTAAATGTAACTTTTCCAGCTACAGAATCCATGCGTACAGAATCCATAATGAAAGTAGATTCTCCTTTGTAGTACCCCAATTGACACAGTTGGGATGGGCATTTCTTTACGTAAAAAGTGAATTCATAGCCTTGTGCCTTAAGTGAATTTGTGGCTAGGAACAGTGCTAAAATAATCAGATTTTTCATTTTCCGGAAAATATAGTTTGTTTAAATTAATGAAATATTAAAACCTAAGGTGTCTTACGGTCTGTGCTTTATTAATCAATTGGTTTAAAGAATCAATTCCGATTTTGATGTGATTTTCGACATAATTCGAAGTTA
Organism: Saprospiraceae bacterium; assembly: GCA_049316985.1. GTDB lineage: Bacteria > Bacteroidota > Bacteroidia > Chitinophagales > Saprospiraceae > CANHEE01. Next base: position 2,823 of record JBMOJB010000223.1, read on the forward strand.
CTTTTTTATCACTTTCATCAGTTTTAACTCCTTCCGGAATCATCGGAATGTCTGAAACCAATAACAATGCGCCGGCTGGAATATGATTTTTAAACGCACAAACAAATAATGTGGCTGTTTCCATATCGACTGCAAGACAACGAATATCTCGTAGGTATTGTTTAAAATCTTCTTTGTGCTCCCACACTCTGCGATTGGTGGTATAGACCGTTCCGGTCCAGTAGTCCAGATCATAATCACGAATTGTCGTCGAAATCGCCTTTTGCAAGGCAAAAGCAGGTAGCGCAGGCACTTCAGGTGGCATGTAATCATTCGATGTTCCTTCTCCTCTTATTGCCGCAATAGGAAGAATAAGGTCACCAACTTTATTTTTATCTGCTCTGATACCTCCACATTTTCCTAGAAATAAAACTGCCTTTGGCATTACTGAAGTCAGCAAATCCATAATCGTTGCGGCATTAGGACTACCCATACCGAAATTAATAATGGTAATATCTCCTGAAGTCGCGCATTGCATCGACCGATCCGATCCTTTCACTTCGACACCATACCAGTCAGCAAACATCGTTACGTAATTGCTGAAATTGGTTAGTAATATATAGGAGCCAAACTCATTCAACTGCATGCCGGTATACCTCGGCAGCCAGTTTTCAACTATTTCCTGCTTTGTTTTCATTTGTCAATTATTGATAGGAAAATAAACTACTTGATGTAAATAGCTGATTCCCATATATTTTTTACTCTTCTTTGGGCATTTGAATTTCATCGTCAGTAAGGTCAATGCCATCAATCCAGAAACGCATCTGATGGACAATCCAATCCTGTTTTTTAGCAATATATGGCCCGGGGTTGATCGGCGACCATTTTCTGGGATTGGGCAGAACCGAAGCAATTCCTGCTGCTTCCTGACGGTTCAAATCTTTTGCATGTTTCTTATAGTAGAAATTTGATGCCGCCTCCGCACCATAAATACCATCACCCATCTCGATCACATTCAGGTAGACTTCCATAATACGCCTCTTTGACCAGATGGTTTCTATCATAAAAGTGAAGTACACTTCAAATCCTTTTCGAATCCAACTTCTTCCCTGCCAGAGAAAGACATTTTTTGCCACTTGTTGGCTAATTGTACTTGCTCCATGGACGGGACGCCCCCTTTTTCTTCTCTTTTTGTTGTTTTCGAAAGCTTTTTGAATCGCCTCTATGTCGAAACCATTGTGCATTTCAAAATGCTGGTCTTCAGAGCAGATTACTGCCAGAACAAGATTTTCCGAAATGTGATCAAGTGGCTCCCAATCTTTCTTGAAAACAACCTGTTTCCCTGCACTCATCTGCTCAACCATTCTAATTCCCATCAAAGGAGTAAAAAAAATGGGAATAAAACGAGCCAGCAATACCCAAATGAATGTGATTCCTACAAACCACAATCCGACCTTTAGGGCTATTCTAAAAACCCTTTTATATAATATAGTGAAATTAAATGCCATATTGACGATGCTATGCTGACTGTATTTAGGGTCGCAAGATACGAAAGGAAGTAGATTTCTTTTTCCTTTTCACCAGATTTATAGACAACACAGAAAATCCCGGAATTGCCATTTAGGAAAACCCGGGATTCAAAGTGACAAACTATAGTAACTAACGGTTTTCTATTGATTTCTACAGATTGTTTGTATTGAGATGTTAATTCTGCAAATAATTACATAATCCGAAAATTGTTATCTTTCCGACTTGTCGGATTGGCAATATCTTCAAATTTTCAAATCACCAAATTTTCAAATCTTCAAATTCTTTTATTTGTTCTCTTTCCGACTTGTCGGATTGGCAATATCTTCAAATTTTCAAATCACCAAATTTTCAAATCTTCAAATTCTTTTATTTGTTCTCTTTCCGACTTGTCGGATTGGCAATATCTTCAAATCATCAAATTTTCAAATCTTCAAATTCTTTGTATTTGTTATCTTTCCGACTTGTCGGATTAGCAATATCTTCAAATTTTCAAATTTTCAAATCTTCAAATTCTTTTATTTGTTCTCTTTCCGACTTGTCGGATTAGCAATATCTTCAAATCATCAAATTTTCAAATCTTCAAATTCTTTTTAATTGTCTTTCTTGATATATGTTTTGTTGCCATTTGAGTTGATGTAGTAAACACCACCTCTTGGTCCTTCATACAGTGTTCTTCCCTTGTCATCTTTTCCAAAAACTTTATCATCTTTTGCAACTTCTTTCTCTACAGTTTTTGAAGGTTTTTTTGCGGCAGTTTCTGTTTTAGCTTTTGGTGCTTTAGGCTCAGCTGCTTTGTCCGTTTTAGCTTTAGGTGCGGTAGTTGTGTTCTCTGTCTTAGGTGCTTTTGGTGCCTTCGGTGCCTTTGGCTCAGCTACTTTGTCAGCTTTTGGTGCCTTTGGTGCCTTTGGCTCAGCTACTTTGTCAGCTTTAGGTGCCTTTGGTGCCTTTGGCTCAACTGCTTTGTCAGCTTTAGGTGCTTTTGGTGCTTTTGGCTCAACTGCTTTGTCAGACTTTGGTGCCTTTGGTGCCTTTGGCTCAGCTACTTTGTCAGCTTTAGGTGCCTTTG
>JBMOJB010000224.1:0-5366 GCA_049316985.1 Saprospiraceae bacterium
GTATCGGAGGATTTTGGTGCCAATTGGAAAAATATAGGTAACTCCTTGCCTTCTGAACCGATAAATGTAATCAAAGAAGACCCACAAAATGAAAATGTTTTGTATGTAGGCACGGATCACGGTTTGTACATTTCTTTGGATAAAGGTGCAACATTTCAGCGTTTCAGCGCCAAACTCCCTTCGGTTGCGGTTCATGATGTAGCAGTTCATCCTACAGAAAGTGATCTGATAATTGGCACGCACGGCAGATCTTTATACATTGCCAACGTAAAAGAAATTCAGGCCTCTAATGAAGCAATACTGAAATCCGGCATCCATATTTTTGATGTAAACAAGATAAAAGCACGCAACTGGGGTAACCACGTACAAATTTTTGAAAAACCTGATACCATTTCGTTGGCCATACCTGTTTTCGCCGGGCAATCGGGAAAAGCAAAATTTCAAGTCAAAAGTGAGAAAGGTCTGCTATTGCATTCTTTTGAAAGCGAACTTGCAGCAGGTTTTAACTATCCCGAATACCATTTAATTTTCAACGAGAATGTAAAAGAAGCTTATGAAACAGAACTTAATATCAATGCTAAAGAAAAAGATAAAGAAATTCCCCGCAAAATCAAACTTAAAAAGGCGGAAGATGGTAATTGGTACCTGAAAGCAGGCAAATACTCAGTCCTGATAGAATTCAATGGTGAAAAAGCCGAAGGTAAATTTGAAATAGAATAGTGCTGTGAAAAGAAAAGTTTCAATAGTTTACTTTCGTGATTTTTTCAGCTCAAACTGCAACCTACGATATTTTCAAACGTATATAGCAAAGATTTTCGTTTTTATAATAGCATTTTAAAAAAAAAGGCGTATTTTTGCGCCACTTTTGAAAAGGAGTATAAAAAACAAAAAAAATTAACATCAAACAGCTTTCAGTCTTTAACTGAGAATTATAATTTTGATCAAGAATGGCAAAAAGAAAATTAGTTTCAAATCAATCTGCAACAGGTAGCCAAAACGATACATTGGTAGATTTAGGTGGTGTTCAAAAGCAATTTCATGACATTTGGGTGCATTATGGAGATAGAATCACTTATATAGGTGGTGGTATTTTGGCGATTATTGTAGCCTATATGGCCTATCAGAATTTCTACGCCGCACCTCGTCAGCAAGAGGCACTCAAACAAATGTTCATGGCAGAGCAAAAATTCGCACAGGATTCTTTTCAGGTTGCATTGAATGGAAATGGAGTTGAGTTTTCCGGCTTCAAAGACATCGCTTCCCAATATGGCAGTACTCCTGCGGGAAACCTTGCTCATTATTATGCCGGTGTATGTAACCTCAACCTTGGCAATTACGACGATGCCGTGAAGTATCTGGATGATTACGATGGTGGTGGAGATGTAGGATGTATCATGAAGCATGGTGCCTTGGGAGATACATATAGTGAAAAGGACATGTATGACAAAGCAATTAGCCAATATGAAAAAGCAGTTGACGAAGGTGATGATGAAGTTTTGACTCCCTATTATATGAAAAAACTGGCGATGCTGAATCTTTATGAGAAAGTAAACAAACCTGCCGAAGCGAAAAAATTGTACTTAAAAATAAAAGAAAAGTACCCAAAATCAGTAGAGGCGCAGGAATGTGACAAAAACATTGCCCGATTAGAAGCTAAAGGTATTTAATTGGGTCTTTAACCCAACTGATATTTTTACAAAAGCTACCCAATAATGGGTAGCTTTTGTAATTTTAAGGCTTTTTTAATAATTGGCACTATATTTTAGTATATTTTTGCGTCGTTAACTTTTTTCAACACCAAATTAATAAAACATGAACCTAATAAAACAATTTTCAAAACTGGCTTTCACAGGGTTGGTTTTAACCTTTTTTATAGCCGGATGTAAAGACAAAGAAGTCAATAGAACGGAAGTAAAAGAATACGATTACAAAATCGTCAAAGATTGGAATGATGAATTCTTAGAAATCGAACGCTATGCGGCCGGTTATCGTCCGGGTCCAGCTCCAAGAGCTCTGGCTTATTTGGGTCTTTCTGCTTATGAAGCTTGTATTTCAGGAATGCCTCAGTATCGCTCAATTGCACAATTATACCCTAATCTTTCGCTGCCAGCAGCTGATAATAACGCCGAATACCATTGGCCGACCGTAATCAATGCATCATATGCTTACTTGATGCCTTTATTTTTTGGAAATGCTACTTCAACACAACTGGAATCCATCAGAAACCTTGCTACTACAAATGAAAATACAGCCCTTTCAAAGGTTTCGGCTGATGTATATCAGCGTTCGAAAAGCCATGGCGAAGCGGTAGCAAGAGCAATCTGGACCTACGCAAAAACCGACGTAATTGGTCATGAGCATTATAGAGACCCATTCCAGGGATATGATTGGCAAGCAAAATTTAAAAAAGATGGAGATTGGAAGCCTACATTTCCTGGCCCTGGTAAGCCGATGGGTGGAATCTGGGGTGGAGCTCGCACTTTTGCCATCAATAATTTTGAAAAAATTTGTCGTCCACCTTTGAACTATAGTGCAGATAAAAATTCCAAATTGTATGCACAATCTATAGAAGTTTATTCTCAAAATACCCCTAGTTTGTCGTACGATGATGAATGGGTAGGTGAATTCTGGAGTGATGATTTGCTTAATTTGACTTTTAGTCCCGGACCAAGGTGGATTGCTATAGGAAACCAAGTAATCGAAAATGAAAACTCCAGTCTTGAGACAGCTGTTTTGATGAGTGTTAAAGTAGGTATTGCATTAAATGATGCCTCTGTTGGATGTTGGGCTTCAAAATATTTTTATAATGTCGAAAGACCTCAAAGTTATATTAATCGCGTTTTTGATCCTGAATGGAAACCGGCATTATTCAACCCGCTAACCGGTGATAAAGGAGTAACGCCTTCTTTCCCTGCTTATCCTTCCGGACACTCAACCATGGGTGCCGCAGGTGCAGAGGCGTTGGCAAGTATATTTGGTTACAACTACGCGATGACGGATAATTGCCATAGAGGCAGAACCGAGTTTGAAGGAAAGCCTCGCTCATTTACCAGTTTCTTAGAAATGGCACAGGAGAATGCTTGGTCTCGTGTTCCACTGGGCGTACATTACAGGATGGATTGTGAAGAAGGTGTTCGCTATGGTATAGAAATCGGTAGAAAAGTGAATAATCTTCCTTGGAGAAAGTAAAATTTGTTTGATATTTCATGTGCCACAGTAAACGATTGCTGTGGCACTTTTTTTATACGAATATGTGTCAAAAATTCTATATATTAATTTGTGTATTTACCCTTGTTGCTTGTAATTCAAAAAAGGATAATATACAAATGGACCGAATTTATTTTGAAAATGGACAAATGAGGCGGGAAGTCCAGTTGGTAAATGGCTTGAAAGAAGGTATAATGACAGATTTTTACAACGATGGAAAATTGAAATCAATGCGAAATTTTAAGCAAAACGTCCAATGTGGAAAAACAACTTTCTACCATCCCGATGGTATTTCATTGAAAGAGGTTCAATATTATGATGAAAATGGACTTCGCACCCAGGGAGATACTTTATGGTATACAAATGGCCAAATTGAATTTATGGCTGATTTCAAGTTCGGTAAGAAAAATGGCAATTTATCAAGATTTGACAGTACCGGAAAGCTATTGTACAATGCTCTATTCGCCAATGACACTTTACTAAAAGTACTATAATTTGGCTCTATATCGATTTGAGTGGATAATTGAGTTTTTGAAGCTTTGTGTAGTTGTAATTTGAAAGTAATTACTAATCAACTTCGTTGATTTCTCCGGTTGTTGAGTTTCCTAAATTATCTTTCTTTTTACATAAATACTTGATTGTCTTTGAAAATAAGTCACCAAATCGGAGAACAAAGCAATAAAGGAATCAATAAAATAACTCCGTAGGAGTTCAATATATTTTCAAATTCTCAAATTTTCAAATCATCAAATTTGGATGCAGCTATCTAAGAAAACTTGATTACCCGCAGAAAATAACATAGAGCCAATAATTATAATCGTCTTAGCAAAATATTTTTTTTCCTGTCTTACACTGATGCTCTTTTCAATCTATCGTTTATTGCTTTACCCAAACCAAAATCTGGAAAATCGGCTGCAAGAATATAATCTACGTCAAGGGAATCAGCTTTTCGCATCGCCGAAAACAATTGAGATGCTGCTTCCTCTATATTACCGGATTCTGATAGCACAAATTGATATTCAGTAGAAAACCCCATAAATTTTTGGTTGAAAGTGATGAGCGCGACTTTGGATCCTTTAAATTTTCTGATATTTTCTTCAATTTCTCCCTTGATCAATTTGTGTTTTGTAGCATAATGCCTTTCAAGCATCCCTGGCGCGACGGGATTATCACTAAACCCTTTTGTGGGGATTCGTACTTTTCCAATCACTTGTTCAATCGCCTCTAAAGGTAAACCTCCAAACCTTAATATTTCAGGTTCGTCCTCTAAAAAGGAAATAATTGTAGACTCCAGTCCGATTGTACAATCTCCTCCATCAAGTACATATTCTACTTGATCAGATAATTGATCCAAAACATGCTGTGCGCTTGTTGGGCTGACAAAACCGGAAGGATTTGCACTCGGTGCTGCCAAAGGAAAATCCAGCTGGGAAAGCAACTCCAGTGTTAGCGGATGGTTTGGTACCCGTACTGCTACAGCATCTGTTCCAGACGTAATGATATCAGGTATACAGGCAGATTTTGGGATAACGTAGGTAATCGGACCAGGAGAAAACCTTCGAGCAAGTAAAAGCGCTTTGGGCGGAAAAGTTAATCCGAAAGATTCGAATTTTTCAATACTATCTGCATGTAGAATGAGTGGATTGAAAGCGGGTCGGTTTTTAGCTTTAAAAATATTCAACACAGCAGCAACATTCCATGCATTTGCAGCGAGTCCGTACACGGTTTCTGTTGGAATTCCAACAAGCAAACCTTTGCTTAGCAATTCAACTGCATAATCTATATCTGTACCAAGCTTTGAATTCACTGTCTATTAATTTTTTTCAGGTGCAAAGGTAATACATTGGAAATTTAAAGTTTAAAGTTAGGAAATGTTAATTGGCCATTTAAAATTTTTTGACTTCCTCAGCATTTTACATGTCAACTAATTTACCTTGGCTTCCTTTCGAATTGAGTGTAATTGGGATTTCGCAGCTTACATTCAATTTTGAAATTAAAATTTGGAGGTGTCTATTTTAGAAAATTTAATTACCCGCAATCATCAAATTGACACCATTATTAAAATTTCTTCGATTGTAGTCAATTAGGATAATTTTGAGTAAAAAATGTAAAAAAATAGCTTTTATCACTAATTTCGCGCACTCAAATTTTGACAGACT
>JBMOJB010000225.1:0-5359 GCA_049316985.1 Saprospiraceae bacterium
TTGTGTGGGTAATTAAGTTTTTTCAGCTTTATGCTGTTGTGATTTGAAAATTTGATGATTCGAAAATTTGAAAATATTTTCAAATTTTCAAATTTTCAAATCATCAAATTAATTCCGCTGTTTTCAGATCGCCAGGTAGTAGCTTACATGCCTGGAAACCAGGCGCGATTCATGCCCACTTCGCGGAATGGCCAAGGCACCAAAATGATGATTAGAAATAAAACAATGGCATAATACAGAAATAATTTGCTGTATTTTTCGGTGTCGCTGATATTTTTCTTAGAGAAAGAATACGCGACCGTGACCAAAATGATGGCGATGATCATTCCGATACTGTGCTCTACAGCGAAAAATCTGGAAACGCTGTTTTTCATTGTTGCAGCCATGCCATTTGCCTGAAGATCCGGCAGTCCCCAAGGACCAGTGAACCATTGGTAAAGACCGATAGCCAACTGCAAATGGGAAGAGATCAATAGGAATAGGGCTAGTTTTCTGTCTCCATCATTCCAGGTTCTGTTGCCATTTCGGCCCGCCCAGCTGCGAATAAGTAAAAGAATCAATAAAATTAATGCGACCCAGCGAAGGGTGCTGTGCAAGTGTAATAGTCCTGTGTACATGAATTGAGTTTTATGATTTAGTAGAATAATATTCAATAAAAGGTTCGAAAATATCCAGTTTGAGTTGGAGCATCTTCACGATGGCTTTGTAAGGGTCTTTGTCAAGTTTTTTCCAGGTGTAGCGTTTATAGAATCGAGCAGCAGATTTTCTTCTGATGGCATTTCCAGCTCCGAAAAGATCGCCTCTGCTATCTTCAATCAATGGGCATCTTCTGAACTTAACCGGAATGCCGTTCGGAAAAGGAAATGGCAAAATAATACCTTTTTCGTCTGTCAGGACATAGGCTTGAGCGGATTTGAACTCATCATAATTGTACCGATCCAATCTGAAAGTCAATATTTTTTTTCCTGCGATCGGATTAACCGACACAGGTGCTAAGTCGCAATCATAAATAGTATAGTTCCCTTTCGGATTTGCCAAAGCTTGCTGGTAGCTGGAATCGTAAATTGCAACAACCGGAGAAAAGGTATAAAATTTTTTAAAGCCATCCATTAGACTCAATTGTATTTTTGTAACCTTATTTTGTTCTTTTTCGAGGTATTTTTCCAGTCTTCTGGAAGGCGATTTTTGCAATTGCTGGCGGATAGCAGTGAATTTCTTCGATCCGGTAGGGAGCTTAACTAATAAAATGCCTTCTTTTTTAAAGTCGCTGTACATTTTGGCAGCAGGCTCAAGATTAACAGGACTGGCTTTCTTTTTAGCGCCTTTACCAACAGGTGTTTGGGCAGCCAATACAGGTATTAAACCCAGAAATAAAATAAAAGTCAGTAAAGGTAATTTCATCAGTTAATTTAGATTAATTTTGCCAAAAATAGGCAAAAATTATGACACACGTTGAGACCGAAGCTCTTAACGCACAAATTTATAACGAAAGTAGCTTTTTAGATAATATTCGCCGCGAAACCTCAAAAGTAATTGTTGGACAGCATGACATGGTCCAAAAATTATTATTGGCTGTTTTGTGTGGTGGGAATGTATTGTTGGAAGGACTGCCGGGTCTTGCCAAAACGCTTGCAATAAAAACTTTGGCACAAGCGGTTGACGGGGAATTTAGTAGAATACAATTTACGCCTGATCTCCTTCCCGCGGATATTACCGGAACCATGATTTATAATCCCGGTAAAAATGAATTTACGCCAAGGATGGGACCTGTTTTTGCTAATTTTATTCTGGCAGATGAGATCAACAGGGCTCCTGCAAAGGTGCAGAGCGCATTGTTGGAAGCAATGCAAGAAAAACAAGTGACGATCGGTTCGGAATCCTACGATTTGCCTAAATTATTCATGGTATTGGCAACTCAAAATCCGATCGAACAGGAAGGTACTTATTTATTGCCTGAGGCGCAGACAGACCGTTTTTTATTTAAGTTAAAAATTCAATATCCTTCAAAAGTCGAAGAACAGGAGATTATCAGGAGAAATATGCAGGGGATAGAAGATATTGTGGTCAAGCCGGTATCGAATCAAGCGCAAATTTTACAAGCCAGAAAAACAATTCGGAGTATCTACATGGACGAGAAAATTGAGCGCTACATTGTGGATATTGTGAATGCCAGCCGATTTCCCGCTGCTGTTGGTCTCCCACATTTGAACACACTGATTCAGTATGGTGCTTCGCCTCGGGCAAGTATCAGTCTTGCGTTGACTTCGAAGGCCATGGCATATATGCATCAGCGAGCATATGTAGTGCCTGAAGATGTACACGCAGTTTGTTTTGACGTTTTGCGACATAGAATTGGGCTTACTTATGAAGCTGAAGCTGAAAATATAGGTCCGGAAGACATTATACAACAAATATTAAATACGGTGCAAATACCTTGATTAATGGCTTTGAGCTGGATGGATTGTGCACCTGAGTTTTTCTGATCTGAAATACGGTCGTTTAGAAGAACTTTGTGTTTGGACTTACTAAGGAGCGGCTGTTTGAAAGCCGAGGGACGCGAAAATTGTCGAATAGCAGTAGAATCCTGGTATCCATAGAATTGATCCGTTCGCGATAATTTGATTAATTTGAGCTCCTCCATGCGGAGATCATATTTCATAAAATAATTTTATAAATCCTAAAATAGTACTAAAAATGAAAATAATTGATGATAAAATAATTGATGCTGTCATTGAATCACTTGATACCCTGGAAGACGAATATGATCGTCAGGTTAGTGAATTCTACAAACAGCAACCGGTCATTGCTTCATTTATGGAGTCAGAACAAACAGGCATTTTGAGCGATGAAGAGCGCGATTTTCTTGAATATTTGGCTTTGGTAATTTACAAAGCAGTAGAGAAAGTAGAAAAGAAGGTGCCTGCTGTCAGTGAAGAACAGCTGGAAGAAGTGGAAGAGAAAAACTGGGATATGCTTGAAAATGCCAAGGGGAAGACCTTCACTGATCGGGTAGATGTTTTCTTTGAAGATTACGAACAAGAAGATCTGCTTGCATTTGTTGAAGATTCATTGGTTTTTGATCCCGATGATGATGAAGCAAATATGGATTTCTTAACAGATGAAGGAAGGGAGCCTATGTTTGTTATTTTAAAAACAATCATTGACGCTTTGGAAAGTGCAACGAGTAAGTAAGCTGCATTTTTAAATCAATTGATTTTACTATACTTCTCGAAAATCGTAAATCTGACGAGCTTGTATTTTTATTTGTATTGGGCAAAAAAGGAATTTGTTTTTTTTGCTATGACAAAAAAATATAATATCTTGTCACTATAAATTGAATAGACGAACCGAAAATGGCAAAAATTTGTATTTCACTTTTAGCCTTTACTCTTTTTTTGCCGCGTGTGTTTGCCACGGTAAATGAATACCCAACAGCCGAGATTTTAAAAGTGTCAGGATTGAACATTTCTGACAACAATGTCGCTGTCGTATTTACCGAAACTGATCCCTTATCTATCATTCCCCAACCCGTATCGTTAATTAAAAAAGAAGGTTTTTTTACCCTTAACAACACTTGCGGTATTGAGCTACCGGAAGATGCGGAGTGGAGAAAAGCAGTGAAAACATTTCAAAACAAAGTCAGGTTGGCTGCAGGATTTGATTTGTCAATCAATGTTAAGAATAAGAAACAATATATCACGATCAAACGCGACTTGAAGATTTCAAATGCTGAAGGTTATGTGATTGAAGTCACCAAGAAAAAAGTTGAAATATCAGCGTCTGATGCAAAGGGTGTATTTTACGCCATGCAGACTTTGCTGCAACTTTTGCCGGAAGGCATAGAATCCAGGCGAAAAGTTGATCAAAGCTGGCCAATTGCCTGTTGTGTAATCAAAGATGAGCCCAGGTATCCGTGGCGTGGAATGCATCTGGATGTGGGTCGGCACTTTTTCTCAGTTGAACACGTAAAAAGATATATTGATCTGATGTCCATTTACAAGTTCAACCGCTTTCACTGGCATCTTACCGAAGACCAGGGCTGGAGGATTGAAATCCAGAGATATCCAAAATTGACTGATATTGGAGCTTACCGCAACGGAACCATAATCGGTAAACAAAAAGCGGGGGAAGAACATTATGATGGGCAGCGATATGGCGGATATTATACGCAGGAAGAGGTCAGAGAAGTGGTCCAATATGCTGCCGATCGATTTGTAACTGTTGTTCCTGAAATAGAAATGCCCGGTCATTCTTTGGCTGCCTTAGCAGCATATCCCGAATTGAGTTGCGACGAGGGTCCATTTGAAACGGCAACCAAATGGGGTACTTTCCGACCGGTATTTTGTCCCAAAGAAGAGACATTTCAATTTATCGAAAATGTACTCACTGAAGTTATTGCACTATTCCCGGGCGAGTATATTCATATTGGTGGTGATGAAGTCATTAAAGAAAGTTGGGAGGAAAGTGAGTTTTGCCAAAATCTCATGAAGAAGGAGAAGTTAGAGAATGAAATGGAGCTGCAGAGCTATTTCATCAGTAGAATCGATGGATTTTTACAGCGGAAGAATAAGAAAATGATCGGCTGGGATGAAATCCTGGAAGGTGGACTTTCACCCAATGCCATTGTGATGTCGTGGAGGGGTGACCACGGTGGTATTGAAGCTGCCAAAATGAAACATGAAGTCATTATGAGTCCGGAGAGTTATTGCTATTTCAATTTCTATCAGGTAGCCGACAAGGCAAAAGAGCCATTGGCTTTTGATGGTTTGATCACGGTGAGAAAGATATACGGTTACGATCCGACACCCGAAGAGCTTTTACCCGAGCAAACTAAATATGTAATAGGTGCGCAGGCTAATCTGTGGACAGAATACATCAGCAATATTGATCAGTTAGAATATCAAGCCTATCCACGGGCATTGGCCTTGGCTGAAGTAGTGTGGAGCCCACAGGATCAACGCGTATGGAAGGAGTTTAAACCTCGGCTAAAAGAACAGCTCAAACGCCTAGACGTTTTGGGAGTCAATTATGCCAAGCATTTGTTGAATAATTAGGAAGAAGGTTGGGAGGAGTAAAGGGTTTGGAGGGTTTGAGGTTTGAAGGGTTTGAGGGTTTGGAGGTTTGAGGTTTGAGGTTTGTGGAGTTTGAGGGTTTGGAGGTTGGTGTTTAGGTGTTTAGTAGTCAGCGGGCATTTCTTGAATGTGCAATTTCAAAAGATATAGCTAAATTACTGAAATGCAATCCTATAATCTGCGTGTTACAAGCCCTGAAAGGGCGAAAGATCATAGCGATGGGTGCAGCCCATCGTAACGCAATAAAAAATTATCAAGCCCTGAATGGGCGTAATATCACTATTGAG
>JBMOJB010000226.1:0-5319 GCA_049316985.1 Saprospiraceae bacterium
GCATTATGAAGTATAAACTCGCCCGGTTCTACTGTCCACGATTGTGTGTTTTCATTATAAAACGCCAGGTCTTTCACCTTTACTTCGAGTTCTACCAATTGAGTTTCGCCAGCATTTAGAAAAAGTTTTTTGAAAGCTTTTAATTCTTTAGTTGGACGTAGCACAGAGGCTTTTGGTTGAGATGTGTACACCTGAACAGCTTCTGCACCATCCACTTTACCTGTATTTTTAAGGCTGAATGAGAGTTTAATTGTTTCGTCAGGTTTGTATGTTTTCTTATCAGTAGTGATTTTACCATACTCAAAAGTGCTGTACGACAATCCAAAACCAAAAGCAAATTGTGGAGTAATTTTTTTTGTGTCGAACCACCGATATCCAACCAGAATATCTTCTTTGTAAAACACATTTATACTATCACCGGGATAAGAGTCCTTTCCAAATGAATGTGCGCCATTATCTTCCAACTTTTTTGGAAATGAAAAAGGCAATTTGCCAGAAGGATTCACTTCTCCAGAAAGTACATTGGCAATTGCATTACCGGCTTCTGAGCCCAAATACCAGCTTTGCATTATCACGGGCACATCATTTACCCACGGCATAGCCACGGCATTTCCACTTATTAAAATAACGGCTACATTTTTATTTTCTTTCAGCAAGGCTTCTATCAACTTATCCTGCCCAAAAGGAAGATTATATGATTGACGGTCACCACCCTCACAATCCTGAAAAGCATTCTTATTTAATCCTCCAAAAAACAAAACAATATCGGCATTTTTGGCAGTTGCCACAGCTGATTTCAACAGCGAATCTGCATTTAGTTTTGAAGCTATTACACGACCTGAAACTGATGGCTCCGAATCATATCCCATACTATAGATTATCTGTTCTTTACCATATTTTGCGATTAATCCCTCCAACGGCGACACTTCATATTTTACTTTCAACATAGATGAACCACCACCTTTAGACATACTCAGGGTTGCATTTTCACCAATTACTGCTATTCGTTGATATTTCCCAACGGGAATTGGGAGAAATTGTTTGTTGTTTTTTAGTAATACAATGCCTTCTTCAGCTACTTTCCTGGCTGTTTCACTATGTTCTGGGCATACAAATCGTCCAAATGGTCGGTTAAGATTCATATTGGTTCTTAGAATTAATCTAAGAATTCTACGCACTTTGTCATCGACAGCAGAAGTAGGAATTTCTCCTTTTTTCAATAAATCAAGAAATGCACCTCCTAGAAAATATCTATTGTACGCATTTGCTTCTCCCGCATCCAGCGCATTGGTATGGCTTCCCATTTCAATATCCAATCCATTGAGTGCAGCTTCACGCGTATTGTGCACACCACCCCAATCGGAAACCACAACACCATCAAACTTCCAGTCACTTTTAAGTATCTTATTTAGCAACAAATCATTATGACAACAAAATTGACCACGAAGTTGGCTGAACGACCCCATAATTGACCACACTTGTCCTTCTTCTACTGCGGCCTTGAAAGCAGGAAGATAAATTTCGTGCAATGCCCGCTCACTAAGATTTACATTGATATGAAAACGCCATTTTTCCTGATTGTTTAAGGCATAATGCTTCACGCAAGCCGCCACACCATTTTGTTGAATACCCTGAATGTATGGCACAGACATACGAGCTGCCAGATAGGGATCTTCACCCATATACTCGAAGTTGCGTCCGTTCATTGGTGTGCGATAAATGTTGACACCGGGACCTAACAGAATGTCTTTTTTACGATAACGGGCTTCTTCGCCGATAGCAATTCCATAATCGTACGAACGTGTCGGATTAAAAGTTGCGGCAAGACAACTTAATGCAGGAAAGGCGGTACACGAATCTGTAGTCCAACCGGCTGAACCCCAGGAATCCCACAAACCCTCTTCACGAAGGCCATGCGGTCCATCATCCATCCATATTTCGGGAATTCCTAGTCGGGGAACACCAGCAGAACTGAACTTTGATTGTGCATGGCAAAGTGCCACTTTTTCTTCCAATGTCATCAACGAAAGTGCATTTTCCACCCGTTCTTCTATTGGTTTGTTGTTATCTAAATAGATTGGTTTTCTTTGTTGAGCGTATGTTTCAACGATAGATAAAACCCACAAGATGGCAGTGATTAGTTTCAGATATTTCATACTTTTTTTTTGATAATTATATTTCTAACGATATTATTTAAACAACAGCCATCCAAGATCAGCAGGATTGTCGGTTCCAAGTTCCAATCTATCAGTTGTAGGGTTATTCAGTCGCCACGAATTTCCATTTAGCTTTACGTCCAATCGTATTGGAATTGAATTTTCTGCTTCTACTCCAATGCTCTTTAACGGAATACGAACAATAGAATACCAACTGCCATTCACTTTAATATTTTTCATAACCTTATCAGCACCAATCATTTTATCATTAAAAACAAAATGTTTGCATGGCCATAACCTTCTTGGTTCAATTTTTACTTCAAGATTGATTTTTGTCAATTTATTGGTATCTGAAATTTTTTTGTCTGTAATTAGAAAATAAATGGCATCCTTATCATGAACTGTCGACCACTGTAAATTTGATTTTTCTGAACCAAAACTACAAAGTTGCCATTTAAGATTGTCCGGTAAAATAATTTCATTTTTGGACCACACTGTATCAGGCATTGAAGTGCATTCGGCTATAGCTCCTTGTGGCTTTAAACCTGTATATTCAGGGAATAAAAGTTGGTACTTGTTGATGCTTTTCTTGATTTTAGGAACATCATTGACCAAAACACTTTTCAATTGTTCCATCCTCCATTTTATCTTCTCAGGATAATACTTGTATCCTTCAGCTTCGGAATGAAATCCAAGACGGGAATCCTTCTCACACAAAACAATAAGTTGTTTGTCGAGTTCAATTTCTTCTTTAATAATAGCTTCCAACTTTCTAAGAATTGTCAGTCGTTCCTTTCCTTCCATTCGGAACATTTTTTCACGAAGATAATAGAAATTAAGAATGTTATAACCACTACGAAACTGGATTCCAAGGGCTTTTGCTACTCCAATATCTAAAATTCGTTCCGGCTCATTTGAATAGTTTTTCTCTAATCCTGACAAAATACCGATTCCCTTATCCCACGATGTTGTAATTCGTTTGCTAAGTTCTACAACCTCCTCAAGCGTCAATACTTCTCCGATACATTCACCAATTCTGTCACCACTTGGAGGCCAGGTTTTAAGTGTTTTACTGGATGATATTTGCCAGGTTGGGGCTAGTGGTGCATCAGCAGGTTTGAGCAGCAATGGCCATACGGGTCCATCGTGCATAGGTCCATAATATTGAAACATATTGGTCAGTGGATAATTTTCATAGCCATTGCTGAAGTCTTTCCATGCTTCAACCACTTTAGAAACGTCCTCCTTTTTCCAGTTTATTGAAGCGAGTTGAATCAAAAAAGAATCCTTATTTTCCGGAAATGGCTCAAAAGAAAGTTGCCCGGCAGCTTTATTCATCAGTCCGGGATAACTTCCAAAATACCAACACATCATAGTATGAGTAACACCCAACTTCCTCATTTCTTTGAATTTTTGGTATAGCAAAGATGGTACAGGAATGTATGGAACAGTCGCTACTTCATGTGAATTACCGGTTTGAATTTTAGCTGAAATTTTAGTTCCATTTTCTTTTGCAGTTTCAGCTATGCGACTAAATCGGGAACTTGGACCCGGATTTGAAATCCAGTAATCTCCACCAATTAATAACTTTCCAAAATCTGTTCTGCTTACTCCGGACTCAAAATTGAACTGCAAAATCACGCCTTTGGGTGTATGAGCCGGCAATTCATATATCCAATCGGCAAGTTCATAATTACTTCCAGTAGTAAATCGTTGAGGTTGTGGTACGTAAAGCCAGCTAATTAATTCTGCGTCGGGTGCCGCATCATGCATACCTTTTTCCATTGGTGATAGCGCAGCATTTAATATCTCCCACGGTTTCTTATCTTTACAGCGAGGGCAATCAATCATTCCTTCTTTATATTCCGAAAATACGGGAACGGAACTTAAGCAGGTTGTTCCTCGCTCGCCGTACGAAATATTAATCATCCCGCCCAAATCGGGGACAGATTTGAATATCGTATTGACAGATTCATACAGATAATTATGAGCTGTTTCGCTTGTTGGACAGCAGGAATGACCCGACCAATTGACAGCACCATCTAATTCTGGGTAATTTTTAAGAATTGGATTATTGGCTGCCCATGAGCGAGGTTCAATGCAAAAAATATAAGTGCGTATGCCATATTTCAAACAAGCGTCAACGGTTTGCTTCAGTTTAGTAAGTCGTTTTGCGGCATCTTTCGCAGCATCGGGAGTGATAGAGGTAGCAACTAAATCCCTAAATTCAACTGTCAGCCAAAGACCATTAACCCCTTCGTGGGCAAGCCTATTAAGATACTGCTCCGGATAATAATTTACATCGTCCAGCAATTCATCCCGCATCATGGGTGGACGTTTTATCGGTCCAAAGAAACAGCGGGAAATGCGTCGTTCAATGATGGGATGTTTTTCAATTGTTCCAATCGTAAGAAAGGGACCTCGTTGTCGCAACATTTCATCTTCTAAATAAAATAATCCACGACGAATACCTTCAATATCACCAGCAATAATTTTGCAACCATCCTTTTGGATATCCAGTCGATATGATTCTCCTTTAAGCTGTTTATCTTCAATAGTTTCAATAAGATATTTACCATTCTCAAACGACACATCTCCGGCAGCAAGAAAAACCCGAAAGTCCTTATATGCCGTTTCAAGTCGTCCTTTACTATCAGAAAAATTTAGTTGAAGTCGTACACCTCCGGAAAGATTCACTTGATGAGAATTTGTATTCGTCTTTATCCAAGCATGTTTTGTCCATAAAGGAGATTTTAAATCATCAATAAACTTCCATGTTTTCTCACTTGGTTGTGTGGGGATATTCTTCAGATAAGAGCTATCGGTTATTTGAATTCTATATTTAGAATCAATCTGCAGAATTCCAATGCATTCCAATGTTATTAACAGAAGAATTATTGTCAAAAAAACGTATTTCATAAGTCAATATTATATTTAATTTATTTACAATAGCGAAAAACTATTCTACTAATCATATAAATTGCTTATAAAAAAATATCATTTGCATTTATCATAAAATCAGATTTTCATTTATTATAATGTCCACATTATTTATATGACACAAAATAACAGGGTATCCCTTGCTATGAAAGTGAAAATGATATTGAAATTAGGTGTAATGGACAAAATTAATGCTATTTCAGAGTTAATTATTTCAAGTGGA
>JBMOJB010000227.1:0-5223 GCA_049316985.1 Saprospiraceae bacterium
CAATGATCAAATAATTCGATGGGGCAGAAGTCAAGCCAGATATTTTCTTTTCCATTCCCGCCATCAAAGCTTCCGCATCTGCACCCTTACTAATATTTGATAGAAAAGAATAGCTGGCATAGTCATATACTTTAAAATCAGTAATCCCAGATGATAGGATAATGGTAGTAAGGTCATCCGCTGCATTATTTAATTCGGTTTCATTTGAAAAGGTAATTCCAGAATTGTTTGTTATATCAAGATTAGATAGCACTGGTCTGGAACCAAGCTGCCTTAGCCCGTGTATGAACGAACTATCGCCACTTTGCGATAAACAAATATTTGACAAGCAAACATAAAAAAATACTAGAACTAGAGAAAAATGGAAAGGGAATCTTGTTATTAACATGATTGTTAAGTTTTGATAAATGGAAAATAATCCCTATTCCCGTGCAACAATGCTCGAGATAAATTTTAGAAAATTTCAAAGGAAAAGCAACCTATATCAACGATACGCAGTTGATCTAAATGGAATGTAATCTCCGGATAAAATACATGAAGCGACAAAAAGGAAGAGTAAATGTTCGTGTTGTTTTTACAGCATTTTTTCATTTTCATTGGATTACATAATCTCTGTTTTTTACATGCATTAAAAGCGTTATGCGTATTAACAGCACAAAGTAATGTAAAAAAAACATCCAGCACCAAATTTCGAAAAAAATAGACGAAATATACAATGTATTAATATCCAGATAACATTAAATATGATCGTGCATCAAAGAAATATTTGAGGTTGCGCTATGAATCTAAAAATAAAATTCTGACTCTTGTTATTTATGGGCGCACATTGCTTTTCAAGTTGCTTTGTTTTACCAAATTTACCCGCTGGCGCCAAGTATTCCCCTTCCCCCTCAAAAAAACAACCGCGCTAGGTTAAATTTCTAATTTAACCCACATTGCAGCAAATAGTCTATAAGCATCTGTTATCAAGGTTGTTATGATTTCTAAATTACAGGCTGTGTACTACAAATTTTCGATTTATGTCATTTTAGATGCCATATTTATGCTTGTTTTTAAAAATTTGAATGATAGTTACTACGTCAAGATGGACATCGATAAGAATATACGCAAAATTCGGCAAATAAATACAACAAGACAATAACGGTTGTGTACTACAAAGCGATGTTCAACTTCAAAACAATTAAAGAATAAGCATTTACAAATCTAAATATTTAATAATCGTCTGAAAGCACATTACTTTTAACTAAATTACTAAAAAACTTTAACATTTCTCGGCACCTTTGCTGCAACTTGGGTTAACTTTCCTGCCTATCGGCAGGCAGGTGTGTTGGGCGTTTATTAAAGCAGTGTAACAGCGCGGAACTATTCACTCGCCTCCAAATCTTCAACAGCAATTAAAACCACTGAGTTAGTCAATGTGCAATTAGATCAAGATTTACAGCGGATACTTCTTAACCAAGTTGTTTTATGATTTCCTTTTTGAAATCCTCATAAATTTCGAGATACTCTTTCAGGATAATACCTAATTCCTGATAATTTGTAAAACAAACTAAGCGCCCTCTTTCTAAATCAAGTAATAAATAATGTATGCGTGCTATATCTCCTCCTCTAAAATCATAAAATTCTCCACTTTCTTCTACATTAAATACAATGTGGGTAGTACCACCCTTTACTTTAAGTTTTATATGAAATGTAACTTCGTTGAAATTTTCAATAAAATAGTAGGAATTATCTATGTATTTAAATGAATACATGTAAGGCCTCAGCAATTTGATAATTTCTTTTCGATCTACCCTCGATAGCCTTCCATCAAAATCTGAAAAAAGATCGCACAATTTGGAGTACCTTTCTGCCAAATGAATCTTTGTAAAAACTTGAGTTGCAAACTCATTCAATAATAAATTCATCATCTTATTCTGAGGCTAATCTTAATTCTTAGTTCACTATTATGCAAATATCTCGATTGCCACTTTCTTAAAATCTTCGTATATCGCAATAAATTCCTTTATTATGATTGACAATTCTACGTAAGACGAATAAAATATTGGTGAGCCTAATTCATTACCCAACATTTTACGGTAAATGGAATGTAATGCTCCACTATCTAATTTCAAAAACTCTCCATCTTTTTTAATTCGTAGGTAACATGTTGCATTTCCTCCCTTGGTCCCAATAGTGGTTCCAAAAGTTAAGTGTTCATCGTATGGTTCTTCAATATAATAATCGCCTTGAAAATACTTAAAGGATTGCCAATAGGGCTTTAATATTTTCATGACTTCATTTTTATCAATTCTAGTCATCCTATTATTACTATCATTAAATCGCTCACATAAAGCACGATAGCGATCAACAATATTAATTTCTTCTGCTATTGCGATTGTTAATGGATCTAATTTTAACTCACTCATATTTATTCTGGTTTTAATATTATGTCAATACTATATTTTTTACCATTATACATAAAGTCTTTTGCGAGATCTCTATATTCCTGTAGTCTAGGAAAGTTCATATTGGTTTCAGGTATTTCTAATTTGAAATTTCCTTTTAGTACCTTTCCATGAATTTCCGGTTTAGAAGGTTTTACAATCTTAGCTCCTTCAGGATATTTACTTACTAATTCTCTTAAATGTCTCTCAAAAGTTGTTTGTTTTATCTCAGATAAATTCGTAGCCTTTCGGGAAACTATGTCTAAATCTTCACCGTAAGAGTCTAAAATATACCTTTTGGGTTTTCCCTTATTTTTGCCCTTAGTATATTTGCGGTCAGGATGTTCTATTGTAATCTCGGAGTAATCATAATCTGTTTTTCTTTTTGCATTAAAATCGTTGCCCCTTTTTCTTTTAGCCTTATATTCAGGCAGTTCAACTTTACCAGTTGTATTCTCTGCCATATCACCTAAAGCATCAATACTGCTTTCAGCTTCTATCGCATCGGTAATACCTTCATTCAGTTCCTTACTAATATCCTTACTTATTGCATCGTCAATATTATCAGAGACCCCATCTAAGACATCATCTGCTATATCTTCAAATTCATCTGCAGCCTTTTTGAGGTTCTTAATGTCTGCGACATTTTCCAGCATTTTCTTTCCGCCCCCTGTAAACAGAGCCATAGCAAGGGATACCCCATCCATACCAGCCTCATGTTTCATCGTGTTACCTCCACCTGCGTACTTGTCTTTTTTAGCCTGAGCAGCGCCAATTATCATCGTTTTGACACGTTCCGGTGACAACGACTTAATTGCCGTCCACAACTTCATGGCTTCATCTGGATCAGTAGCAATAGTTAGTCCAAATGACACCAACTCTGGAATGTCCTTAACTTGATTTATGACGCCGTCACCAGCACCACTAAAAGTAGGAAAATGGTAAGGAGATGCATCGTATTCAGCTTTATGATTCTTGTCGTCCCATGCCTTTTCAGGGATTTTTGCTTCATTGCATAATTTTTTAGTAGCCTCTTTAAGTTCGATCAAGGCCGCAATGATTCCCATTTCCTTATACTCTAATTCATCGTCGGTGGACTTGAATTTCCGCACACCACCCGCCTTTATGATTTTTTCCGCTTGTTTATCACTTATGTCTTTTACCTGCTTAATCGTTCCTTTATATCCAGTCGGTATAACAAGCGCATTATTTGCAAAATCATGCCAATTGATCTTCCACTGACCATCACCCTCTAGGCAAGCATCGATCATAATCTTTTTATCACCTTTTCCTGCATTTGTAGAAGTTTTCGTAATTACTATCTGATTGTCCTTTTCACTACACCGTGAAATCCTAACCTCAGTGTCGTTTGCATCGAGATCTTTTAACCAATCTTGTACTTCTTTCTTTTTACGATCGGAAATAGCATTCTTATCGCAAATGTTGATTTCCTTTACATATGCTTTTGAATTAGATATAGATTCAAAATTGCCGGGAAATCCAGCTACATCAGCCGCTGACCAGTCCACACTGTACAATGAAAAAGAGCATTTATTTTTCATTTCTAGTCTTGCTACTTTGGTCGGCTGACCGCTTTGTGGTTGTAAAGGGAGTTCATAATGGATATTGTTCAAAAAATGTCTCTCAAATCCATATCCCTTTGTATTATCGTTTTCCCATGGAAGGCAAAGATCATATACGTCATATTGATAACAATATGATGTAGCGTAGGAGGGGCTGCTATTGAAGAAATATCTCAGATTTCCTGTCTTCTCCGGCGTAACAATCTTACCATCAGGTGAAAGTACTTTCAAATCCCCTAAAAGTGGCGCTGAAACTTCAAGCGTGCCATTTTTCGCAGCTTCTAACAATTTCTTAGCTTCCAAAATCCCGTTAAGTGTCGACTGACTATCACCTGCTTTCGATCCGGCTCCACTTTCACTGGAGCTCATCGCGCTCTGAATTCCATTGGTAATTTCTGCGAGCTCTGCATCGGTTAGAAAAATTGCCGCATTAGCGGCAGCATTATCACTTGGGTGTTCGACGGTAGGCAATTTAAGCGTAACCCTGTACTGAAATTTCCTATCCTTAGGATTAAACTCTTTTCCCAACAATAGAAAGTAAGCAATATGGTCTTTAGTTTGGACATTACCTTCCATCTTTTTAAAGATGGCGTCATTAAACTTACCCTCATCTTCAAACTGGTCAATCAGCGAATAAGATTCAAAATCATACACTTGTAGAGTAGGTGCTAGGTCAACAGGAATTGCAGTAAGTACTTCATGTGCTGCATTTTGTAATTCAGTAACTCTGGTACTTGAAAATCCATTGTAATTTTTTTCGACATATTGTTGCGAGCCTCCCCTACTCGCAAGTAAACGCAAGTTAGGCACTACGGAGTCAATTGAATTTTGATTTTTGGAAAATAAGGAAAATTTTGATATTGAATTGTTGCCGAAAATTGAAGACGTGCAAAGAATCGATAGCACATAGCTTAGTATCGATAATTTCAAAATAGTAGGTTTGAATTTCATTTTGTTGTTCATTATTTAATTAATGTACTAAAAATCAGTCATTTTCAGTGAGCTATTACAGCCCTCAATAATTTTTGTTTCAAAAATCGTAGAGTTAATCAATAGTTTCCGTTCGCCAAGTGCAGAATGTAATCCTTAGTCGATCCGAACATTTAATAGACATCAAAGCAATGTAATCTGTGATGAGAAAGCACGAAGTGAAAAAAAGGAAGAGTAAATATTCGTTTTGTTTTTACAGCGTTTTTTCATTTTCATTGGATTAC
>JBMOJB010000228.1:0-5182 GCA_049316985.1 Saprospiraceae bacterium
TAACAACTTAACAACTTAACAACTTAACAACTTAACAACTTAACAACTTAACAACTTAACAACCAACTAATCAACCAACTTCTTTTCGTTGATTTTTTTGTCGATATTGACCGATTTTGATCCTTTTTCTTTTGCTTTTTTCCAATAGATTAGGGCGTTTTCGAGATCATTGGTGATTGCGGAGATGTCTCCGAAAGTCTCCAGCCATTCACTTGAATTTTCTCCACCCAGGGTTTGTGCTTTGATCAGATTTGCTTTTGCCAAGTCAATTTTTGATAATTTTATTTGTACTTTGCTCAATCCAACCAATGCATTTACCTTATTTACATTGTTTTTACCACTCATAATAACAGATTGGTCGAACGAACTTATCGCTTCAGGATATTTTTGTTTTTCATAAAGGGCTAGTCCCTGGAAATAATAAATTGCTGCCTGATTGGGAAAAAATTCAATAGCAGCTTCTGTACTTTGTAATAATTGATCGAAATCGCGGCTTTCCTTTTGAATTTCGAGTATTTGCTCCCAGACTGGAAACACTGATCCGTTTAGTTTTATCGTTTTTTGATATTGGACTAGTGCATCGGATTTTCTGTTAGAGTAGTACAGAAAGTCACCATAGATTGAAAATACTTTTGCTTCGTTGGGGTGGACGATTTCCAGTATATTGATTAGTTCGATAGCCTTAGTGGCAATAGCAAGGTCGCCTTTATCAGCGACTTTTTTTGCATAGGGAATTAATTCTTTAATTTTAGTGTCGAGTGTAATTTCCTTATTTTGAAAAATTGTTTTAAGGGAATTTAGAAAGACCTCATCGCTTTGAAATAGTTTTCCTTGGTTTGCTAAAGCAATATTAGCTTTAGAGTCATTTGGAGCGATACTTAAAATTCTTTGGTAAGTAGTTGTTTCGTTGAATTTGTCACCAACCTGTCTATAGTAGCCAGCCAATAGATGATAGAAATCGAGGTTTTCCGGTTCGTTCTCTATCATTTTCAAAATTTCTTTTTCTGCTTTTTTCTGGTCACCAAGCTCTAAGTACAAAACATGTTTTTGTCTGGAAATGTGTTGATCAAAACCTACCTTTTTTTCCAGTTGATCAAAAGCTTTAACCGATTTAGTTTTTTCACCATTCAAGGCGAGACATTCTGCCCAGCTAAAGTAAAATTGTTCGTTTTCCGGTTCAAGTTTTACCAGTGATTCGTAGATGGACGCTGCTTCCTGAAATTTGCCGGAACTTTGGTAAATTTCGCCAAGTAAAAGTTTGTACCAGGAATTCTTTTTATCGTATTCGGTAGCTAGTTTTGCATTTTGTAGTGCATTGTCGAAGTTTTTTAGTGCGCAATATGTTCTAGCTAACTCATATCTTACCGCAGCATTTTTTGGACTTTTATCTAGTATTTCAAGATAGAGTTTTTCTGCTTTATCATATTGTGTAGCAACAAATGCCCAAGAAGCATCGATAAGTTTGGCTTGTTGATTTACCTCTGCCTCAGTGGTAGATCCCGGTTGGGCAATTATTGCGCTACAAGCAATTGCAAGTAGCAGTATCATTATATTAATTTTCATTTTATGAGGTATATTTTGAAAAATCGCCGACACTAATTTCTGATTTTCGACCGTGGTATTCAACGTAATTTCCTATCATGGAGTTGTGTAGGTTGGCATTTAAAATGCTGCTGTCATTTTGAATGACACTATTGCTAACAACGGAATGTTCAATAACCGAGTTATCGCCAATTGATACATATGGCCCAATAACGGAACTTCTAATGATGCAACCTGGCCCGAGATAACAAGGTTCAATAATCACAGAATTCACCACTTTAGCTGTTTCTGCCAATAATTTTTCATCTTTAATATTTTCTAGTACCCTTTGGTTTGAATATACGACTGCTTCTTTGTTGCCGCAATCGAGCCATTCGTCAATGGTACCTGTTTTAAATTGCATTCCTTTTTCACGCATATTTTCTAATGCGCTTGTAAGTTGGTATTCGCCTTTGTATTTGACATCGTTTTCGATAAGATATTGAAGCTCATTTTTTAAATTTTCTCCATCTTTGAAATAATAGATACCCACGATTGCCAGATCAGAAATGTAGGTGGGTGATTTTTCCACGAACTGGGTAATTACTCCGACTTCATTTAATTTAACTACACCGAAAGAAGAAGGATCCTTAACTTGTTGTACCCAAATAATTCCATCTTCTTCCGTATCAAATTCAAAATTTGCACGAAACAAAGTGTCAGCAAAAGCAATCATACATGCACCTGTTAGGCTATCTTGTGCACAAAGTATGGCATGAGCTATTCCCAAAGGTACATCCTGATAGTAGATTGTTCCTTTTGCTCCAATTGATTCGGCGATTGCAATTAAATCCTGCTCTATCTTGTCTCCAAAATAACCGGTGATAAATGCCACTTCATCAATTTTTTGATTGGTTGCTTTTGACAAATCCTCGACGAGTCTTTGTACGATGGGTTTGCCGGCAACGGAAACGAGGGGTTTGGGAACAGTAAGCGTGTGAGGACGCAAGCGCGCCCCTTTACCCGCCATGGGAATTATTATTTTCATATCAATATTGAATAGAGAAACAAATCAAAAGTAAATTTAATAAAATAGCTCGAAATTCCATGCAAGAAAATCGAGCTATTATAGCGAAGCTAAATAATATCAGTTAAGCTAATTTGAGTGCATCTTTTTGTAAATGCTCCTTGATCCATTCAGTAGTAACCGACTTTGGTCTCTCGAGAGGAAGTCCAAGTGCACGCGACCAACATTGAGCTGCTAACACACCCAAAGCCCTTGAAACACCAAAAAGCACAGTGTAATAACTATATTCTTTCATTCCATAGTGAACCAACAATGCTCCGGAATGTGCATCAACATTTGGCCATGGATTTTTTATTTTTCCGAGACTATTGAGAATTGGCGGAACAACTTCAAAAATTTTCCAAACGGTCTCTACGGTATCATCATCTTTGATGTACTCTTTTGCAAATTCCATCTGAGCAATAAATCTTGGATCTGGTTTGCGAAGGACTGCGTGTCCGTAACCTGGAACGACTTTTCCAGAAGAAAGCGTTTTCTTTACATATTCTTCTATTTGTTCGCCACTTGGTCTGGATGTGCCTAACTCATCACACATGTTAAAGATCCATTTGATAACCTCTTGATTGGCCAAACCGTGCAATGGCCCGGCAAGTGCATTCATTGCACCTGCAAATGATAGGTAAGGATCACTTAGTGTAGAACCGATTAAATGTGTTGTGTGAGCCGATGCATTTCCTCCTTCGTGATCGGCATGAATTGTAAGATACAACCGCATTAGATTTTTGAATTCACCATCCTCAAAACCCAACATATGCGCAAAATTAGCTCCCCAATCTAAGCGATTATTCGCCGCTATATGATTTCCATTGTGATACGTTCTCCTGTAAATGTATGCAGCAATGGCCGGAAGCCGGGCTATCAGATTCATGCTGTCCTCGTAGGTTGCTTCCCAATATTCATTTTTTGGCATGCCTTCATCGTATCGGTTGGCAAAAATGCTATCGTTTTGCATTGCCATAATTCCAATGCTGAACTGTGTCATAGGATGCGTTGTGATGGGCAGAGAATCCATTGTGTCATAAACATGCTTTGGAACTGTAGCTCTTTTTTCCCATTCATTTGAAAGCCATAGCGCTTCTTCTTCAGTTGGAATATCGCCAACGAGCATCAGCCAAAAAATTCCCTCCGGCAATGGTTCTTTTCCTCTTCCTTTGGGTAGTAATTCACGCAATTGAGGAATGGAGTAACCTCTGAAACTTATTCCTTCTATTGGATCTAGCAGAGAAGTTTCCCACAACATGCTGGTAATATCCCTCATACCTCCAAAGACCTGGTTAATTTTTACGTCATCAATTACCTTGTCACCATGTTCGGCATTGATTTGCTTGATTTCCTTCGCCTGTGCGGAAGCTTTCTCGTAAAATTTTTGCTTCAGAGCATCCATAAATTTCTTGCTTTATGTCTTGATTGTGAATGACATTTATCAATTTGAAAAACAACATAATTGAAATAAATGTTTCACAAAACGATCTATTAGGTTCAAATATTTTCAGAAAAAATTACTATTTTCTTTTTTGCAAAGATATAGAATTGATTATGTTTTTCCAAAAAATGATACTTATAAAGAAAACAATATTTTGAAAAAAAGTAGAAAATAGAGATAGAATTATCAGTGAAAGAAACTAGATATATTTATCTGAAACGAAAAAGGAGGCATATAGCCGAATTTGAAGCTGGAACTTTATTTTTTAGTTTATTCTACGATGGCCATTAAAGGCTTGTCTTCGAACGGAATGCTGATAAAGAAACTACTACCTTGCCCGGGTTCGGACTCGAGCCATATTTTGCCACCTATGTTTTGCACTATTTTTTTGCAGATTGCCAGGCCTATTCCGGTTCCTTTGTATTCGTCGCGAGTATGTAAGCGGTTGAACATTTCGAATATTTGTTCATGATATTGTTTATCGATGCCTATACCATTGTCTTTAATCGTAATGAGGTGTTGATTTTCAAGTTCTTTGTGCGTGATAATGATAGTTGGTTTTTCTTTTTGGTTGTATTTAATTCCATTTGCAATCATGTTTTGCAAAAGTTGCAGTGCATGTACTGAATTTGCTCTCAATACCGGCAACTTTCCGGCGATTATTTCTGCGTTATTTTCCTTAAGGGTTTCATGAAGATTTTGTACAGCCAACATTAGGGTATCATTTAAATCTATCTTCTCTTTTTTGGTTGTTGAATTGTCGGAATCAATTTTTGAAAATTCAAGCACATCCTGTATGAGGATGTTCATTTGAAGTGCATTTTCTGTTACAAATCTCAGATATTCTTTAATGTCCTTGTCTTCGGAATTTCTAAGCTTCCTCTCGATCAGGTTCATGAAGCTAATAATATTGCGGAGAGGAGATTTCAGGTCGTGTGAGGCAATATATGCAAAGCGTTCAAGTTCAGCATTAGATTGTTCCAGAAGTTGATTAGCATTTACCAGATCTTCATTTGATATTGAAAGCAATTCTGTCCTTTTTTGTACCTCTTTTTCAAGAAGTAGATTATATGCTTTCTTCCTTTTTAGATTTTGGTATAAACCTGAGTTCGATTAATTAGAATCTATATTTTTTTGGGAAGTGCGTAAAA
>JBMOJB010000229.1:0-5150 GCA_049316985.1 Saprospiraceae bacterium
TTCTTTTTCTCTTGAAGGTCTAAGATATCGCAAATAAAAAAGCTCCTGTTTTTTGACAGAAGCTTTTTTATGATAAAAACATATTGATTTAATTGAATCTCCATTGCATTTCGACCCTTCTGTTTTTCTTCCACGCTTTTTCGTTATTTCCTGTCGCAACAGGACGGGTTTCTCCATACCATTGGGCTCTAATACGAGTAGATTCCACTCCTTTATCAATGAGATATTGCCTAACATTATTTACCCTGTTTTTAGATAGATCCAGGTTGTATTCAGCTGTGTATCGATTGTCTGTATGTCCTTGCATGTCAACATTGTATTCCGGATTTTCAATCATCCAATTGGCAAGATTATCAAGATAATCATTTGATTCAGCAGTAATTTCCGCTTTATCGGTATTGAAATATATGTTTTTACAGGCAAAATCCAAAGCATTTCTGGCCTTGATAGGAATATCGGGGCATCCTTCACCATTACTACCAGGAGTATTCGGACAAGGGTCTATCCGGTCAGGAACGCCATCGCCATCTCTGTCGCCGGGCTTGGCAGCAAATTTTTTAGTGCCTTTGGCGAAAGCACCCGGCGCGGCATTGGATTCCATAAATGCATTTGGATCGAATGATTCAGGTAGTTTGTCTAGTGGACAGCCGAAGTTTGCTATTTCTCCATATTCATTTGGGCATGGATCTTTGTCGTCAATTATTCCATCACGATCAGAATCTTTAAGCGGACATCCTTCGTTTGTAGCGATGCCCGGTATATCGGGGCATTTATCGATATCATCACGCAATCCATCACGATCGCGATCAGCAAATGGACAGCCTTTATTTTCCTTCGGACCCGGCGTATTAGGACATTGATCTTCGAAGTCCATTACACCATCTTTGTCTGTGTCTATTTTTTCCTTTTCTTCTTCTTTTTTCTCCGGACAACCTTCATTTGCTTTTGTACCTTTTTCGTCAGGACATTTGTCGATTTCGTCTGGAGTGCCATCACCATCTCTGTCATTCTTTTTACATAGGTTGACTCCGATACCAAATTCATGAGAACCAGTACTTTTACTTCTCAATAAAGACGTTGTCATGTCATATGAATAGTAGAAATTGATCCCATTTTTCATTTGCATTCCTGCCATTGCCGAAACGGCATCTTTATTTCTAAAAAGTGCACCCACCCAAAATTGCTTATTAAAGGTCATTTTGGCAGAAATATCAAACGATAACGGTGCATTATCAACATAACGCATTAGCGCGGACGGTTCCAAAGTGATTGTAGAGCTGATTGGAAATTGATAGCCGGCCATTAAATAATAGTGGCGTTTGAGCTGAGAAATTGTAGTGGCAAGTGGGTTCGTGAAATTGATTTTTCTTTCTAAAATTTGTGGTGTAGAGAATCCGGCCCACAGTCCCTTGCGTGTAAAATATACTCCGGCATTAAAATCTGCAAAACCTTTTCCAGCTTGGCCATTTGTAATGGTAGGGTCATTTGTATTTGTTACACGGGCATTGTCGCTCACATGAAGTGAATAATAACCACCCGATGCACCAATTCCAAGATAACTCTGAGAGTCAAGTTGCATCACATAGGAGAGCACTCCTGAGCCGCCTACTCTTCTTAGAGATCCGGCATTATCAGAATATCCAATTCCTCCTATTCCTATCGGCCGTTTTTTTAATTTGGTATGTCCGGTTAAGATAGATGTGCGCGGATTTTCAGTTACTCCAGTCCATTGCTGACGATGAGAAACTTTAATATCTGTGCATCCTGCTGTGCCTGCGATTGCTGGATTAAAACCAAAGTTGTTAACTACATAATTGGTAAACAACGGGTACTGTTGAGCTTTACTTTGAAAAGTAATGGCGAAATATATAAAAAATAAAAATACTTTTTTCATCCCCTTGTGTTTAACGGATTACGGTTATTGATCCTGCAAAGATGGTTTTTTCAGCATCATTAAGATTAATCAGGTAGTAATAAGGTCCGGCCGGCATTTCGCTGCCATCGTTACTGGTACCCAGCCATTCGCCACTCACATATCCTTTTTTATTAAATACGATAGCGCCCCACCTGTTGTATATTTCGATCGAGTTATTTGGGAAGTTTTCCAGTCCGGGAAACTCAAAACCATCATTAAGACCATCTCCATTGGGTGTAATAGTATTGGTAAAATCTGACCCTTTTTTATCACAGAAAACCCTTACATTATTATTGATACGAAGGCTGCAACCATTGTTATCTGTTACAGTAACGATATATACTGCATTAGAGAGGTCTTTTCTGACCGTTGCATTCACATTGTCATTCCAGATGAAAAAGTAAGGACGGGTGCCGCCGCTTGTAATTAATTCAATAGAGCCATCTTTAGTGTCGATGCAAGATTCATCTTTTACTTTCGCCAATACTTTCAGTGAATCTTTTGGTTCTGCAATTTCAATTGAAGATGTAAACGAACAGTTTTTGGCATCGGTTACAGTGTACGAATACAATCCTGCGGGCAGATTTTTTTGAACTCCGCCATCAGGCAATGAACTCCATTTAAAGGTAAAAGGAAGTACACCATTGTAAATCGTCAATTCCAGTTCTCCGGTTTTGAATCCTTTACATTTGATATCACCTTTTGATTTGGCTTGACCAACCAATGCATCATCAATAATATTCACCGTTTTGGTAATTGCTTTGGAACATTTGCCTCCAGCTTCGAGTCGGACAAATTTAACTCCTCGAGAAATAAACCCTACATTTTTCGGATTGCTGATACTTGCGTACTGAGGCACCGCTTCAGAACTAAAATTCCAGGCATATTTCATACCTTTAAGCACGTCGCCCGTGTATTCGAAATCATAGTAAGTGCCACAAACGCCTTTTTTTTCAACAATATTGAAATCAATGCTAAAATTGGCGCTTGAATCGCCAGCAGAGCAAGGAATCAGTCCGGTGTTACCATTATTTTTGGTTGTGTCAGCTGTTTTCTTGTTCTCCGGTATAGGTTGTTGAAATCCTTGGCGTAATTTTATAGCCCCCCCGTCAAAAACCCTATCACCCGGGCTTTGACCAAAAGTAGAATTAATTAGAATAGTATCTTTTAAAGAATTAATGAAATAGTTTTGCTTCCCAGTTGAAGACAAGGTCCAGCGTTTGATATCTTGCGCTTCGCAATTCGATGCAAACTGAAGTGCAAAAAAGACGAACAGCAATAATCGTAATTTGTACATGCTTAATTTGTTTAAAAAAAAGTGAAAAATTAAGTTCGACAAATTCAATTATTGTAAGTCTAATAAATACCCTGTTAATACTGTTGGTACACCAATTGGGTTCTTAATCGTAAGTCCATTTGGGCCACCTGGGATCGTAATCATTTGTGTGCCATTTGTTGTGGTAGCGTAATACCCGGTAAGGTCGTCATCAACCATTAATGTGTTATCACCAATTCCTATTCCCGACTTGATAAACAAAGTCTTGTTTGGTGGAATTTGATAAGGCGTCTTGAGGTCAATAACCACAGCTTCAATTTTTGCGGTAGCATCGATTTCAAATCCTGTTAATTTCGAATCCAGGATTTTAGTTCCGCCCGGAAAAATTGGACCATTTGGGCCGGATCTCAACTGTAATTTGATACCAAATCGTTCTATTGAAATGTCAGTAGATGGAACTGAAGAATTGCCATTAGCAGTTACATAGAAGGTCTTATTGATTGGCACTGTGTAAGTTGTGCCTTGTTTTACAATTCTGTATGTACCTAAAATTCCTTGCGGGAATATTGGAGATGAGCCGGGTTGAGTGAAAAGTCCTTCTCGAGTATTTACTTCTGAACCTTTTAGTCCATTTGGATCATACAATCCTAAGGTCCCAGTTAGAGGATCAAACTTCATCGTTTGGATTTCATTCCTTGAATCGCCGTCACCATCTTTGATAACAACTTCCTCGGAAGATGTTGGAGTTGTTCCTGTAACAATTTTTAACTTTCCGCTAGTGGCATCGAAGTTCAAAGTTTGAAGCTCGTTCTTGGAATCTTTATCACCATCTTTAATGACAATTTCGCCGGCAGATCCGGCTGTGCCTGCTGGAAGTATCTGAATTTTTTGAGTCAAGGAATCATATTTTAATGCCTGTAGTTCATTTTTCGAATCTCCGTCTCCATCACGAATGACTATATCCGAACCTGTTCCCGGAGTGCCTGCCGGTACTATTTAAATTCTCTGTGTCAAAGAATCATATTTTAAAGCTTGTAATTCATTGGTCGGGTCGCCGTCTTTGTCATTAATTGCGCTAAGTGCCACTTTAGCAGTATCTGATTTTGAAGAATAGATTGCATAAGGGACAGACAGCAGCTGGCTAATACCAATTTCTTTAAATGTACTTCCTTTAGGAACAGCCAATTCTATCTTTAAATAAAACGGCCATCTAGACCAATCTACACGGCTTAAATCACTTGCCAACGTTGGTTTAGATCCGAGATCGATGGTAAACAAACCAAACTGGTCAGTTCTTACATCATGTATTTCAGAATAAACTACAAGTCCTGTGGTACTTCCTTTCAGAAAACTAGCTCTTACACTTATATCTGTAGATACCAACTCTGCACCCGTTGAATTGGTTGCAACTGCTTGATAGCTAATCATGAACGGTGACTGCGCAAATGCACAAATAGAAAAACTAATAGAAAAGATGAATAATAGTAATTTTTTCATTGTTTACGAATTGACAAAGAGTTGAAAAAGTGTTTATCTTTTTAAAATAAATTGCGCTTTTTGGGCAAATCATTATTTGCCTTAATATATAATTTACAATATACTGGATTTAAAACATGAAATGTAAAACCATAAATGCTTGTAAATCAAGTTGTTGTATAGTTTAAGTTTCAAATTCTAATGCCATTGACGCAGAATTCAAGAAGTGTAACTCAAAAATTATTCCACAAATATAGTCAAGAGCCTTAAAAATCAATACTATCAACATAAAAAAATATTATTATATATAAAATTCTAAATTCTTAATTGGAAAGAGTATCAATAACATATCTCAATTTTTACTCATACGAAGAATGTTTTCTGATGTTACTTAATTCAAATTAATTTTTATTTTATATGAATTCTTATATTAATTACGAATTACGAATTACGAATTACGAATTACGAATTACGAATTACGAA
>JBMOJB010000230.1:0-5101 GCA_049316985.1 Saprospiraceae bacterium
ACAAAAAATTAGTTCTATAGGGAACGATGTGCTTGGTGGGGCGGATACGTTGATTTTAAGGTGATGAAATAATTAATGCGACTTTGACCTTTGTTAATAAAATTAGTTTAATTCCGAAACTCAAATTAATAAAATTGACAACGAAAATAGCGAGATTAATTCTAATATTTCATTAATTTGCTTAAAATCTTTTTTCATGCGTGATATACAAACTAAACGACTTCGTATTCGGGCACTTACAAGCGACGATGCTGAACCCCTTTCGAATTTAGCCAACAATCGGAAAATCTGGCTCAACTTAAGAGATCGTTTTCCGCATCCTTATACCCTGGAAAAGGCGTCTGATTTTATTGCTATGCTGCAAAAAGAAGAAGATGCGATGGTATTTGCAATTGTATTTGAAGGAGATCTTGTTGGTTTAATTGGCTTGCATCCTCAAGTTGACGTATATGCAAAATCTGCTGAATTGGGCTATTGGGTCGGAGAACCTTACTGGGGTAAAGGGATCATCACAAAAGCCATTGCGGCAGTAACAAAATATGGTTTTCAACATCGCGATTGGAACAGGATTTATGCCGGCGTTTACGATTATAATCCTGCCTCAATGCGCGCATTAGAAAAAAACGGATTTCTCCGGGAAGGAATTTTGAGAAAAGCAGTGTTCAAAGATGGCCAATTCGCAGATGAACATCGATATAGCCTGCTAAGAGAAGATTTGCCAATTCAATAAATTTTCTTCAATTGCTCCACAATTTCAAACACCGCCGGACAAATCTTTGTATTTTCCAGGGTTTTTGAAAACAATTGCGCTGCTTTTTTGCGATCGGTATGCGGATAACCTTCACAGGCTTTGGGTCTTACTTCGTATATTGAACAGTAATTGTCACTTCCAAGAAATGGGCAGGGAGCTCCGTTGTGCACATAATCATTGTCCTCATCCAGATGAAGATAATGCTTGATGAATTCTGCCGCTCGCATTCTTAAATGCTTCGCTATTCGTTCAATATCTTTTGGCAGAAAAATAGGACTAGTGGTTTTGCAGCAATTGGCACATTCAAGGCAATCAATGTGCGAAAATGCAGCCTCGTGCAAGTCCTGAATTGTCCCGTCCAGGTCTTTCGGTGCCTTCGCCTTCAATTTCGTGAGAAATTTTTTGTTTTCAGAATAGCGTTTTACAGCTTCTATTTTTAATTTAGGAAGATCCATATTGTTTGTGCAACCAATGATATTTTAATTTGAAGACAAAGTTAAAATTATATTCCACTGAAAATTCAATTTCAGAATGATATTTTAATTTGTAACTTTTAGAATATTAAGTCTTAGAAAACAGCATCAGGTTGCAGTAGTATGTATCTTTGCTACGATTTTCAAATTTGACATTTCTCTTAAGCATTGTAAGGAAGCTTATAATAAATTGAATATGCAACAATGAAATCGACAATTCGTAAACCAACGTTGTTTCTTTTCCTGATGTTCAGTTGAACAATTCGCCTCTTAGGAGGTTACTTATCGGAAACAGTGGCCTTTTTTTCTTATTAAACAAATATTTTTTTAGGTTCTGACCTGAAAAATCTTCCTATAAATATGAGTGATTTCTCTTTTATTTCAAATGCACACCCGGCTTTCGTTGAAGGCCTTTACCTACAATATCAACAGAATCCGGAAGCGGTAGAACCGAGCTGGCGACAATTCTTTAAAGGTTTCGAATTCGCAATCAATGGCAATGGTAAAGCACAGGCACTTACGGAAGTCTCTACAGACAATTCGTTTTCACTCAAAGAGCTGAACGTATTGTCCTTGATTAATGGCTATCGCTCAAGGGGACACCTTGAATCTACCACTAATCCCCTTCGTCCTCGCCGTAATCGTCATGCCAAACTGAAAATTGAAGATTATGGTCTGAGTGAAGCTGATTTAAGTGCTGTTTTCTCCGCCGGACAAGAAATTGGACTGAAGGATGCCACACTTTCGCAGATCGTCAACAAGCTAAAAGACATCTATGTGGGCAACATTGGATTTGAATACTGTCATATCGAAAAAGAAGAACACAGAAACTGGTTGCGAAACAAGATTGAGAGCCGAAACACAAAGGATTATGGCCTCAACCTTCAAAAAAAGCGCAGGATCTTAGAAAAATTGAACGGTGCTGTTGGTTTCGAGGAGTTTCTTGATGTGCGTTTCAAAGGTCAAAAAAGATTTGGTCTCGAAGGAGGTGAAACAATGATTCCTGCGATCGATGCGATGATAAATGTC
The DNA here is from genome assembly GCA_049316985.1 of Saprospiraceae bacterium. Classification (GTDB taxonomy): domain Bacteria; phylum Bacteroidota; class Bacteroidia; order Chitinophagales; family Saprospiraceae; genus CANHEE01. The sequence continues at coordinate 2,254 of JBMOJB010000230.1, forward strand.
GGCGCCGATGATAAAGTCGAGGAAGTTGTCATAGGAATGGCGCATCGTGGAAGATTAAATGTGCTGGCCAACGTTCTTGGCAAGACATATGAGCACATCTTCAATGAATTTCAGGGAGCACTTCCAGAGGATTTGAGTTTTGGCTCCGGTGATGTCAAATACCACATGGGTTATTCCTCACAGCTATCCACGCCGAATGGCAAGAAAGTGTACATCAAACTATCTCCAAACCCTTCGCACCTGGAGGCAGTCAATCCCGTCGTAGAGGGATTTTGCAGAGCCAAGATTGATCATCTGTACAAAGGAGATTTCGACAAAGTTTTACCAATATTAATTCATGGTGATGCGGCAGTAGTGGGTCAAGGTGTCGTTTATGAAACAACACAAATGAGCTTGTTGAAAGGATATCATACCGGTGGGACTTTGCATTTTGTTATCAATAATCAGATTGGTTTTACCGTTGATTTTGAAGATGCTCGATCCTCCACCTATTGTACTGCCGCTGCCAACATGATTCAGGCACCGGTATTTCATGTAAATGGCAACGACCCCGAGGCTGTGATCTATGTTTGCGAACTGGCAACGGAATTCCGTCAAAAATTCAATATCGATGTATTTGTTGATATGGTATGTTATCGTAAACACGGACACAACGAAGCGGATGCACCAGAGGTGACACAACCTACCATGTACAAGTTGATCAAAGATCAAAAGAATCCAAGGGTGCTCTATTCTGAGCAATTGATTCAACGTGGCGAGATTGAAGAAAAAATGGCCAAGGAAATGCAAGAGGCTTTCAAAAATGACCTGGATGCTCGTCTACATAATGTCAAGCAGCACCCGATACCTTATTCTTATCAGGAACCGGAACTGGCTTGGAAAGCACTACTCCACTCTAAAGAAATTCCCTTGGAAGCCGTGATGAACTCACCACAAACAGGAATTGAAAAAGAAAAAATAGAAAATATCATTCAACATATTCTGACGCTTCCGGATGGATTTACTGCCTCGCCACAAATTGCCCGGGTAATAAAAGGAAATGAAGCGCTTTTCAGAGAGGGGAAATTAGACTGGGCAATGGGCGAACTCCTGGCTTACGGATCATTGCATCTGGAAGGAAAAGACATTCGAATGAGTGGTCAAGATGTGAAGCGGGGTACTTTTTCTCATCGTCACGCAGTTGTTTTCGACCACAATACGAATGCGCAGCATAACCGTTTGAATGGACTTCGGGAAGCAAAAGGTATCATGCGTATTTACAATTCTTTCCTTTCTGAATTTGCGGTACTAGGTTTCGAATACGGTTATGCAATGGCACACCCTGATAATCTGGTAATCTGGGAGGCGCAATTTGGTGATTTCTCCAATGGCGCCCAAACCATTATTGATCAGTTTCTGGCTTCAGGTGAAAGTAAATGGTTGCGTCAAAATGGCTTGATCATGCTGCTTCCTCATGGCTATGAAGGACAAGGGCCTGAACATTCATCTGCCCGCATGGAACGATACCTCCAACTTTGTGGCAATTTGAATATGACCGTTGCCAATCTAACGACCAGCGCAAATCTATTCCATTCTTTCAGACGTCAACTGGCACGCAATTTTCGCAAACCATTGATTATCATGAGTCCGAAATCCGGATTGAGACATCCATTGTCGGTAAGCCCCATAGAAGATTTTGAAACTGGCAAGAAATTCATGGAAGTTATTGACGATCACAATGTCAACAATATAGCAAAACGAATTTTGTTTTGTTCCGGAAAAATAGCCTACGAATTGATCGCAAAAAAAGAAGAACTGCAATCTAAAGATATTGCGGTGGTCAGAATAGAACAATTGTATCCTTACCCTGCTGAGCAAGTGCAGAAAATTGTAGATAAACACAAAGGTGCAGAAATCGTTTGGGTGCAAGAAGAACCGGCCAACAGCGGAGCTTGGGAATACTTGAGTTCCAGGTATGTGCATTTCAAAAATGCAAGATTAATCGCAAGGCCAATTAGTTCCTCTCCTGCAACCGGCTATGCAAAGCTGCATACGATAGAGCAAACCAAAATCATCGAGGAAAGCTTTACAATTTGAACGTTGAAAAGTGAAAGTTGAAAATGACAGTTTGAAATCACAACAATAACAAGTGATACTCGAATAGAATTTTCAACTTTCGATTATCAACACCTCATAATTATTGCTTCCTGTACAAGAAATGCCTTTCTTGCTGCAGTTTTTTTGATCTGATAGAAATCAGGTAGCTACCTGCTGTCAAAGCACTGATATCGATAGACTGTTGCAAACCTGCACACTCTTGAATTTTGACACATCTACCGTAGATATCGTATATACAAATGTCCGAAAGCACCGAACACTGAACGTTTAAGATATCGGAGCCCGGATTGGGAAAGACTTTCGCTGCAAACAAATCAATCTCAGCCTCTTCGATCGCAACAATTGAGCAAGTATTTGTCATTGGATTGTTTTGACAAACACCCGGGCAAGTACTGGCAGATTTGGGACAAGTGGTCGTATTTGCAACATTTTTTATACAAGAAGAACCTTCTGGCTTTCCGCACAATACTGTTCTTTTGAAATACCTGGTAGCGGAATCTGCAATCATCACCGGCGCATACAATGGAATTAAGATATTGTGCTTCATCCCTTCAATTGTAAACATTCGATAGGGAGTCTCCGTACATGCTGCTCTTTTAGCTATTCCCAAACCACCACTAACTTTCGGATATCCGGGACAAAAAAGGATAGGGTTCGTATCATAAGGAACAACATCATCACAGGTGCCATGTGCAATAAAGATGGGAGTTTTATCTGCTTCGTCTATGTAGCAATCATCAAATAATGTCCC
>JBMOJB010000231.1:0-5031 GCA_049316985.1 Saprospiraceae bacterium
AATTACGAATTACGAATTACGAATTACGAATTACGAATTACGAATTACGAATTTGTCTGCCTTCGGCAGATCACAAATTAAGAATTAAAATAGTTTCTAAGCGTCATGTTGTTATTTGATCTTAATACAAGCGACCCTAATGAAGTAATTTTTTTTTTATAAATAAAAAATTGTGATTGAAATTTCAAGAAGCAAAATAAATTCTGAATTCTGAATTCTAAATTCTGAATTCTGAATTCAGAATTAAAAATTTTCAATTTTCAATTGTCAATTAATTAAGTTTTCATTCTCATTGTTCATGCCGGCATATGCTGCACAAACTATTCCCGCAATAATCATCAATAATCTGATAACAAAGCCGGGAAGATTCCCGAAATAATCTATCCAGGTTAAAAAAACCAGCTGAATACCAACAAATTGGAGTATTAATGCTAAAAATCCAAACAGGAAAAGGAAAAAACCCGTTACCAGAAGTACAGTTTTGTTATTTGTCATCAGCGGTTTATTATTCAGTACATTTATTTTTTTGAGCTGCAAAATTAGGTATATTTGCCGATAAAATTTATACTTACAACAGATAATGGTAAAAATTGTTGAGTGCCCACGCGATGCCATGCAAGGTTTGAAAGATTTCATTCCGACCGAAGTCAAAGTGGCTTATATCAATCAGCTGCTTAAAGTTGGTTTTGATACCTTGGATTTTGGCAGTTTCGTTTCGCCCAAAGCAATTCCGCAAATGAAAGATACGGTTGAGGTGCTTGAGAAGCTGGAGTTGAATGATGTCACCAAGCTTTTGGCAATCGTAGCCAACCAACGCGGAGCTGCAGAAGCATGTCAATATGCACCTATCAATTACCTGGGTTATCCTTTTTCCATTTCAGAAACTTTTCAAATCAGAAATACCAACGCAACTATTGAAGAATCGCTCGACAGAGTAAAGGAGATTCAGGATTTGTGTTTGAAAAATAGCAAAGAACTAGTGATTTACATTTCAATGGGATTTGGCAATCCATACGGTGATCCCTGGAATGTTGATATTGTTTATAAGTGGGTGGATGAGATGGTAAAAATGGGAATTGGGATTATTTCTCTTTCGGATACGATTGGCGTTTCCAATCCCGATAATATCAATTATCTGTTTTCTAATCTAATACCGACCTATCCGCAAATTGAATTTGGAGCTCATTTGCACACAGAGCCAAAAAGCTGGAAGGAAAAAGTAGAAGCTGCTTATCTAAGCGGCTGCAGGAGATTTGATTCTGCCATGCGGGGCTATGGAGGTTGTCCGATGGCCAAAGATGACCTGACCGGAAATATGCCAACGGAAAATTTGCTTTCCTACCTGATTGAAAATAAACAGGTGGATAATATCGACTATCCTCAGTTCATCGCCGGATTGAGTATGGCTTTTGAAGTTTTTCCGCATTAAGGTTTACTGGCTTAGTAAATTTATAAATAAAACGTCCGATCAAGAACCACTTGAACGGACGTTTTTATTTTCACTTATTTTGTTAATCAAATTCCTGGAAGAATCCATTGTTTGATTCCCAGAAAATAGAATCAAAGGCATCTACCGAGCCATCCAGATTGTAATCGCTATTGTTGTTGTAGTCATCAAATAAGCCATTTTCAGTTTCCCAGAAAATACTATCAAACGCATCTACCGATCCATCCATATTCGCATCACCGGAACGCAATGCATACACTGAACCGTACTTAAGCAATGGAATGCTACCATAAATTCCAACGGAATTGTCTGTGAAATTCAAATTTATCGGACTCGTGCTCATCGTGTAATTTGCATTCGTCCGCACGCCCAGGTGGTTGCGATGCCTCACTGCAAGGTAATACTGTCCAAGTGGTGCCATTGTAAACACAACTGACGAACTACCATCCGTATTCACAATATTCCCATTACTCAATAAGAGAGCAGCTTTGGTGTAGACAACCTGATTGTTTCCGCTGATGTCTTTTCTCAATTCTAAAAATACCCAGTCTACAACGGCATTGCTGTCTTGCTGCGCAAGTACTGATGCTTGTATTGAATCAATCGGACCTCGATTGACGTGTACAAAATTCACATTCAATGGCGCAAAAGAATAAGGATCCAGTAGTGGGAAGTTGCTAACCGTACTCATATATGGATCCATTAATCGCGTGCTGCTGTCAACATTATTAAGGAACACCTTTGCTTTTATGGTTGGGTTACACTGAGTGTTGATAAATGCAATCAAAACAGATGCAGTATCAATACAGCCATTCGCGGAACTTACTGTGACACGATAGGTTGTAGTCATAGCAGGGTTTGCCATTGTGTTGGCGGTAGTTGCACCTGTGCTCCACAAGTAAGTCGTTCCGCCACCAGAGCTCAATTCTACGCCCGAATTCAAACAAGCAATTGTTAAATTTGAACTGATCGTGGCTATCGGTCGCGTTTTATCTACAGTTAAGACCACATCATCGCTGGCTTTGCACCCAAAAATGTCGGTAACAGACACGGAATAGGTGGTTGTGACATTGGGACTTACCGTATTTTGAGCACTGGTCTGTCCATTGCTCCACAAGTAAGCAACTCCACCGCTTGCGATGAGCTGAATCGAAGGATTCGTACAATTCAACACTTGATCTGCCCCTGCATTTGCCGGTGGACTAGCATGAATTCTGACAGTATCGGATGCGATTGTTTCGCTTTGACCTGTTTCTCGCATGACGATGGCGAAAGTATCGTTTGGAACGACCAAAGTATTTGGAATCGCCCAGATATATTGTCCCGCGCTAGCAGTCAGATTGACGACATTGTGATACAATGTACCGTTTCTGTTTCTGATATCGATATCGACATTGGCCACATTCGCTTTTGCTGTCCATCGAATGTCGATGCTATCACCTTTGCAGTAATTTCGATATTTTGTCGGAGCAGTAATAAGGGCTTTAGGACTGATGCTGATGGTCGCTTCTGCTGTGGTTTTCATGTTTTCCTGGTTGCCGACGCGATCGGTAGCCAAAGAGAAGAATTGGTAAGTATGTCCGTCTTTTCCCGTAAATCGTGCCGTTGAATCGATTGTATTTTCGAGTAAAAGTTCATATGGTTCACCATTGTCGCTGACGTAAATTGAGTAAACATTCAAACCAGATCCATTAGCATCATCATTACCTATCCAATTTCCGTGTATAAAAACACTATCTATAGTGGCCACAGAAAATGGCTTCAGATGACTTTGTGGATTGACCGCATCAATCACATTTTTCCATGTGTTGGTTATGACAGGAGGATTGGTGTCAAAATAGATGCCTGCCTGTGCAGTGATACTGTCACCTGTTTGTACTGTACTTTCAGCATTGATGGTGTAAGTCACAAATCCTTCTCCGATTTTGGTCGAATCATTAACAGGCAGTACTCCTTTCAATGGATCGTAAGGTGCAAGTCCTGTATTAGGATCTATACTTTGGAATATCCAGAAAACTTCTCGTTTGACAATATCTAATCCAGCGGTAATTTCAACGTCAACTCCCAGATCGTCACGTCTGTCGATTGTAGTTGAATAAGTACTTCTGTCAGCCGGAATTTCAAATTCCTTATTGGCAAAACCAAATCTACCCAAGCGAACACTTAGGGCATTCACATTCGCATGCAATGCTTGTTTAATCACGACTCTTTGTGCCGGTGCGGTAGCAAAGTCTTTGCTGTTTTCACATCTGATTGTATAATTTAGCAACTCTCTGTCAGATACCCAACGTATACTATCTACACCTGCAGGACCTTCTATAATATTAGGGTCGCAGGAATTAACTGAAGGTATTTCATCGCAATGTCCGTCTTTTGAATCTTCCAGTACTTTAATCATGCAGAAAATTTGTTCCGCAACACATTTTAATTGACATGCAGGCCATTTTGCTGGTGTGGGGACCAATCCAGCCAAACAATCTGCAACATCTAATGCACATTCTATTGCATCCTGCAAATTAGTAGGCACATCTGGCTTCATGCATTCTAAACCACAGTTGGTGATTTCTGGTAAGCAATCGATGGCCATTTTGAAACATCTCCCGCCACCTTTATCAAATCCGGCACCCATTCCAAATGTTACACCGGCATTTTCCTGTTCATCGGCACTAATACCGCCACCATTTGAACTGCCGCCAGCACCACCACCACCAGCGCCACCAGCACCACTACCGCCACTGAATTTGCCATCCTCATCAAATGGAGTATCGCAATTAGAGAGCGATGGTTTTGGTTTTTTAGGGTCGTTGATTTCGGGATTATTAGGGTCATCTGGATTATCTGGTCCTTGTGGTCCTTGTGGTCCGTGAGGACCTACAGGTCCTATTGGCCCGAAAGGTCCGCCTTCTCCACCTGACCCACCTGGGCCTTGAGGTCCTCCTCCTCCTCCTCCTCCTCCTCCGCCGCCGCCGCCGCCGCCACCGTCGCCGCCACCGCCACCGCTACATCCAACACATGTTGATCGTCCGCCTCCTCCACCGCCGCCGCCAGAACCTCCTCCACCGCCACTACCTCCTGTGCCACCGCTACCGCCGTTGCCGCCCATGCCACCTATGCCATTTGGTCCACCGAATCCACCAACTCCACCATGACCACCACAGCCACCATTAGGATTCATATTTACGTTACCACCTTCGCCGCCTGTTCCGCCTGTACCACCTTTTCCTCCCACACCATTAAGAGAAGCTATCCCTCCAGGTCCGCCATTGCCACCGCAATAACCACACAATCCAATTCCACCATCGAATCCGTTTTCACCAAGTCCAATATTTCTATGCTTGAATTCAATATACAGCGTATCATTAGTAGGTGAGGCGCTAATAATGAAGAAGCCACCGTACAATTTATTATACTTTTCAAATAGAGTAGTATTTAACTTAATCAATGATGGATTGAAGTTAAGGATACCTTTGGTAGCAATGGCAAAAGCCCATTTGTAGTCGTGCCAAGGTTCCCATGTTGTCAATACGCTGGTGCTGAAATCACATGGGCTTACCGAAGATATATTTATCGTAAATTTACTATTA
>JBMOJB010000232.1:0-5017 GCA_049316985.1 Saprospiraceae bacterium
CCAGAAGGAGCAGTCCGCCCGATTTTGATATCGACTTTTCGTGGAAGGACCGCGATGAAGTTTTCGACTATATTTTTAAACGCTACGGGCATAAACATACCGCTTTGCTTGGCGCGACATCTACGTTTAAAGGAAAATCAACTTTACGCGAATTAGGTAAAGTTTACGGCTTGCCCAAAGAAGAAATTGATATTTTGGTCGAAGAGCCAAATAACCCACTCAACAACAACGATATAGCCAAGCATATTGTAAAGCTTGGTGTGTATATGACCGATTTTCCAAATATACGCAGCATCCACGCCGGCGGTGTGCTGATTTCGGAAGAACCGCTTACGGCCTACACAGCCATTGATATGCCTCCAAAGGCTTTCCCAACCACACAATGGGATATGTACGTGGCCGAAGACCTTCGGTACGAAAAACTTGATATATTGAGCCAACGCGGCATCGGACATATTCAGGAAGCCGTGGATATTATCAAACAAAACAGGGGTATAAACATTGATATCCATCGTGTCGCGGATTTTAAAAAAGATGAAAAAATAAAACGGCAATTAAAGTCAGCCGAAACCATTGGGTGTTTTTATATCGAAAGCCCAGCCATGCGCGGTTTGCTGAAAAAGCTTAAATGCGACAATTACCTCACATTGGTGGCAGCAAGCAGCATCATCCGGCCTGGTGTTGCCCGTTCGGGGATGATGAAGGAATACATCTGGCGGTTCCATAACCCCGATAAATTCAAATACCTGCATCCCATAATGGAACAGCAACTTGGCGAAACGTATGGCGTAATGGTTTACCAGGAAGATGTGCTCAAAATTTGCCATCATTTCGCAGGCCTCGACCTGGCCGATGCCGATGTACTGCGCCGTGCCATGAGCGGAAAATACCGTTCAAGGATCGAATTTCAGAAAATTGTGGACAAGTATTTTGAAAGCTGTTATGCACAGGGCCATTCGGAAGAGATTACCAAAGAAGTTTGGCGGCAGATCGAGTCGTTTGCCGGATATTCTTTCTCAAAAGCCCATTCGGCCTCGTTTGCAGTGGAAAGTTACCAGAGCCTTTACCTCAAATCCTACTTCCCGCTTGAGTTTATGACTGCCGTACTCAACAATTTCGGCGGTTTTTATCAGGCGTGGGTGTATATAAACGAGGCTAAACGTTGCGGTGCAAGTATCGAATTACCATGCATAAACCGAAGCAACAGCACTTCCACTATCAGCGGAAGCACAATATGGCTTGGCTTTGTTTATATCGCAAACCTCGAAAGCAACATTGTAAATGCCATTATTGACGAGCGTTCCCGCAATGGCGTTTTTGCAAACCTGGCCGATTTTGTCAGCCGTGTGCCAATCACGCTCGAACAGGCCATATTGCTTATCAGGCTCAATGCGTTGCGCTTTACAGGCGTAAGCAAGCAACAGTTGTTGTGGGAGGTTCACCTTTTGTTGCGAAAATCCGCACCACCGCCCACCGATGGTTCCCTGTTTGCCACACCTGCCAGACAATTTGTAATGCCAGTACTCGACCATTCCGTTGTTGACGATGCTTTTGATGAAATAGAGTTGCTGGGTTTTCCGGTAACAATGGGTTATTTCGATCTTTTGCAGACCAATTTCCGGGGCGAGTTGCGTGCCCACGAAATAGCATTGCATGTTGGCGAAACCGTCAGGATGCTCGGTTCGCTGGTTACCATAAAATATGTGCGCACCATCAGGAACGAAATCATGCACTTTGGAACTTTTTTCGATGTGGATGGCGAGTTTTTCGATACTGTGCATTTTCCGCAATCGGCCAAACTCTACCCATTTAAAGGAAATGGCGTTTACCTGATGAAAGGAAGGATAGTTGAGGACTTTGGTTTTCCAAGTATTGAAGTGGAGAAAATGGCGAAGCTTCCGTTGGTGAAGGATAGGAGGTATTTGTAGGAAGGGATTGGGGTTTAGGGGTTGGGGGTTAGGGGTGGCAAAATTAAAAAGTTGCAAAGCCATCACACATGCTGATGTATTTTGAGGCACATTTAATTTTGCCCATCACACTAAGAAATAGATTCTCTGTTGAAATCAACTCGACAGACTAAGTGTCTTTTTGATTACTTTTGAGCAAAATTATACAATGACAGAATTAGAAATAATAATACAGATTTACCGGGAATTAATTACGAAAATTACCAAGAAAGGCATTCCGGTTGACATGCGATTAAAATCGTTAGTTGGGACTGTTCAAGACGATCCATTTGACACTTGGATTGAAATTGAGATCAAAAAGGCACTTTCAAAGAATTTTGAAATCTTTCATTCTGGCTCATTAACCACACCAGATTTAATTGTTAGGGACAAAAAATCAGGTACCATTGTTGGCTTAGAAATCAAGAAACTTATTCAAAAGTCAAATGGAAAGGATTCAAGAGGAATGACAATTGACTACAATAGTTGCCTTCCTTGTGGCTCAACACTAATAAAAATAGAATCCGACACTATTATTATCCCTTGTTATTATTTGTTTGCACTTTTAGATTCTTCAAGTAAGAATATTGTAACTCTAATTATTTTAGATGGAGATTTTTTGAATTATGATTTTGATCTTCACAAAGAATCTAAATACTCAAATTATACTGAATATAATCATGGGCCTTATGGTGAAGGTTCTGTACGACATAGAAAAATGTACACATATCCTAATCCCTTAAACTCTAAAATAACTGAGTTTCATTTAAGGCAAATTCTTATAGCCAAGAAAACGGAACTTGAAAAAATTAAGGAAGACAAAAATATTTCTGAAAAAATTATCAGAGCTGACAAACATGGTAATTCATTTTTCTACTATTTGAAAGATGAAACGCTCAACTCAAATCCTTCAAATGATAATCTGATAACCTTAACTGACATTTTTGACACTTGTAAACTTCGAACGCCTAAAGAACGAACTGCATCTATTCCTTCTATTCCCAAACTGAAACTTTAATCAAGATGTTAAGAATAGAAAATGAACATATTTCAAAATATACCTTCCTGAGTTTGTTTACAGGTGCGGGTGGAATGGATTTGGGTTTTGAGCAAGCTGGGTTTATTCATACAGAATCAAATGAAATATTAGATTACGCAATAGCGACATTAAAGCTAAATAGACCTGAATGGGATTTGTTTCAGGGAGATGTAAGGGGATATACACCAAGTTTCAGAGACGGTTTAGATGTTTTATTAGCTGGTTTCCCTTGTCAAGGCTTTTCATTAGGTGGTAATCGCGATGAAAACGATGTAAGAAATACTTTGTACAAAGAAGTAATCCGCATTGCAAAAATTATGCAGCCAAGGGTAATTGTAATGGAAAATGTCCTAAATCTTAGGACAATGCAGCATCCTGAAACAGGAAAGCCCTTCTCACATCAAATTGCTGACGAACTTGCAGATATTGGTTACACAACAAATTTTGATTTTTTCAGAGTTTCTGAGCATGGTGTACCACAAACAAGAAGAAGATTCATTTTTATTGCTTATAAAAAAGATTCATTAAAACATTTTCGTTTCCCAAGACCACAAAAAGACACAACAATTCGAAAATGTATTTTTGAATTAGGACAGAATTTAGATATTAAGTTGCCCAATCACGATCCCAAATGGGGTTTTAAAAGTTATGTACATAAGGAAACGGGCGAACCTTTCAGCAAATCAGAAATGGCTGTTCCTGTTAGGCTGAGCAGAACGGCTTCTGAAGGAAATCCAATCCGAGATTTTGATTCTCCTTTCCCGGCAATAGATACAGCAACGGTTTGGGGTTGGGCTATAGGAAATGTAAAAGCTGAAAGAATTGACAAAGACAGAGAAAATGCTCTATATGTTAGAAATCCTGATTCAACAGCTAAACTTTGGCGAATAAAAGCGAGTAAAATTAGACCTTTTACTGCAAGAGAATATGCAAGAATTCAAACATTTCCAGACGATTGGATATTTTATGGTAGAAATAAAAGAGAGTTACAACTTCAAATAGGCAATGCAGTTCCTGTCAACTTCGCTAAAAACATTGCACTCAAAGTGCGACAAGCATTGGATGTGCTTGACGGACAGAAAGCAGAATTAATTGAAATTGGGGAACAGATGAAGATGTTTTAATCAGATTGGTCAGCCCATTTGCATTTTTTCCAATCCAATAAACCATTTTAAAAGATACAAAAGAGCTACAGTGCTAACATGCTCGGATATGACAATTCCTAAATAATATAAGACAACAATACAAGTCGGAAAACAAGGGCGAATGGATCAAAGGTAATTAATAACGGAAGGTTAAAAACATGATTGACATATCATCACCTACAAAATCATTCGTTTTGGATGACGGATAAGTGCCACTAAATATGATTCTTGTCATAGCTTAAGCTGTTTACTCAAGGCTAAATCACACATCCAACTAATTTTACAAGGATTGTAAACCACATCAATTAAAATACCCATCTCGTCCTGAAAAAAGTACATGTAAAATATCTTTGTAATCCTGTCTTTAAAAATAATTTGCAATTCAAAAAGCATTATGAAAAAAACACTCCTTACAGCTACAGCAATTGTTTTAATGTATTTCAATTCTTACGCACAAACCACGATTCCCGGTGGAATAGTAAGCGGAACATGGACACATGCCGATTCGCCATACAATATAATGGGTTCTATTATGATTCCTGACGGTTCAACTCTCACAATTGAACCCGGGGCAGTTGTAAAATTTCAGGGCACTTATAAACTGTATGTACTTGGGCAACTACTTGCATTAGGCAATGTACGAGATTCAATAACCTTTACAGCCACCGATACCGCAAATGGTTGGTATGGAATACGTTTTGATAATACCCCTGAAACAAACGATACTTCCAGATTAATCAACTGCAAGTTGCTGTATGGCAAAGCTGCAGGCACAGCTCCTGATAATGCTGGCGGGGCATTGTACTTTTACGAGTTTTCTAAAGCAGTTGTTTCTAACTGCCGGATTTCCAATTGTGCTACCGATTTTTTGGGCGGTGCAATTTTTT
>JBMOJB010000233.1:0-4890 GCA_049316985.1 Saprospiraceae bacterium
AGTGTAAACCTTTTTCAGGTGAGGACAATCAAAACTCAATAGTGATATTACGCCCTTGTAGGGCTTGCAAATAGCGGGTTATCAATACGATGGGCTTCACTCATCGCTGGTATATTACGCCCATTCAGGGCTTTCTCTGTGCGTGACTAATTTCTATAGAAAGCTAAGGATTGATTGTAATCACTGGCCTGATATTACTGAGTTCTTCTTTTTTATTGTTGGCTTCTAACTCAACATCGTAGTCGTCTTGCAAGCCAAGCCAAAATCCGGCACTTGTTCCAAAATACTTGGCAAAGCGCAAGGCTGTATCTGCGGTAATTCGTCTGTTTCCTTTTATGATTTCCGAAATTCTGGTTTGGGGTAAAAATGTTTCTTTGGCCAGGCGATATGCTGAAATTTTCATCGGAATCAAAAATTCTTCCAATAGGATTTCACCTGGGTGTATATTGCTTAATTTTTCCATATGGTTATTGTTAATGGTAATCAACTATTTTCACATCAAATGCATCGTTATTTGCCCACACAAATATTATCCTCCATCGATCATTTATTCTAATGTTACAATAGTTTTCAAGATTTGCTTTTAATTTTTCTAATCGATTTGCTGGAGGAATCTTTAGATCATTGAGATCACGCGCATTATTAATCATTCTCAACTTTCTTCGGGCGAATTGTTGGATTTCCATTGGCAATTTATTAGCAAGAATGCCTTTCCAGATTCTTTGTCGCCGAATTCTTTATTCATTTGCTTTGTATTGATCACTAATGTCAAAAGTAAGAATTTAATTATTTGCCAACAAATTTGATAACCCGGAATCACACTATTGTCGTTAAAATTGGGAATAAGTCGACATTTTAGCTATATTTGATCAAAAATGAAATGAAAAGAAATTTCCAGTCTCTCCTGTTTCTATTGTTTTTACTAATATCTGGTACGTCGAGCGCTCAAAATATTAATTTTAACCCCAAAGGAATCGGCGGTGGTGGAGCCTTATTTTTTCCTACCATAAATCCTGCCTATGATGATGAATTCTATGTCAGTTGCGACATGAGTCAGTTGTTTCACAGCACAGACTTTGGAAATACTTATGAGCAGTTGCACTACTCGAAAATTCAATCTTCCAATACCTCGACTTATCAGTTTACCAATAATCCAAGTATTGCCTATTGCAGCAGCAATGATGGCAATAGTACTTTCCCGGTCAAAACAAGCGACGGTGGCAAGAACTGGAAAACGATCGTCTCGTACAGTCTCAACGATTATGGGGATGTATATCGAATGTCCGCCAATTATAACAAGCCCGAGCAATTGCTGATCAATGCCTATGGCGATATTCTGTTCAGTGCAGATGCCGGCGCAACTTTTAAATTAGTAAAACATGCAAATAGCATTGGTGCCGGTCTTATCATGGGAGGCGTATTCTGGGAGGGAAGTAATATTTACATTGGCACCAACGATGGCTTGATCAGATCTACCAATGCCGGTGCAAGTTTTGAAGTACAAGCTACAAGTGGAATCGCCAGTGGACAATTAATCTGGAGCTTCGCCGGAGCAAAGGCCGGAACAAGCACCAGATTTGTTTGTATCACAGCAAATGCCGGAGACGTGTACAACGGCGTTATGCCCTGGGATTACAACAGTTTTGCCAAAGGTGTTTATACCATGGACAACGACAATGGCAGCTGGCTAAGCAAATCTGCTGGACTTAATTTCGCAAATGACTTTGTCATGTATGTAGGTATGGCGCAGAACGATGTCAATACCATTTACGTGGGCGGAAATGACAATTCGCTGGGAGCGCCTTTGGTTTACAAATCCACTGACGCAGGTCTGTCCTGGAAAAAAGTTTTCAATACGACCAACAATGCCAACATCATCACCGGCTGGGAAGGTTACAAAGGCGACAAAGCATGGAGCTGGAGTGAGACTTGCTTTGGAATTACGGTTGCACCCAACAATGCCAACAAAGTGTTGTTCAGCACTTATAGCAACGTGCAATCTACAAAAGACGGTGGTACATCCTGGAGGCAAGCCTATGTAAATGCTGCGGATCAACATGCAGCGAACGCCAATACTCCCACCAAGCAAAGTTATAAAAGCATCGGTATGGAAAACACTACTTGCTGGCAGATTGCCTGGCTCAATTCCAGCAAAATGTTTGGCTGTTTCAGCGATATCGGTGCCATCAGCAGCAACGATGCCGGCAACAAATGGAGCTTTAACTACAGTGGCTTTTCCGTGAATTCATTTTACAGAATGGTGCAAAGCAAAAATGGAAATGTATATGGTGCGTGCAGCAACATCCATGACATGTATCAAAGCACCCGCCTTGCCGATGCGCAACTGGACGCCAACGATTCAAACGGCAAGATCGTTTTTTCTACCGATCAAGGTGCGACGTTCGCTACTTTGCACTCGTTTGGGCATCCCGTGTATTGGCTGGCGCTCGATCCCAATAACTCCGAACGAATGTATACTTCTGTAATCCATTCAGCCGGACAGGGGGGTATTTACATCTGCAATAATCTCTCTGCGGGAGCAGCTTCGGTCTGGACCAAATTGACTGCTCCTCCGCGAACCGAAGGTCATCCTGCTGCTATTGTTGTACTGAATGACGGCAAAATGGTCTGCACCTTTTCAGGCAGAAGAAATGCACAGGGAGCGTTTACCAAAAGCAGTGGTGTGTTTTTATACGATCCTATTGCCAACAGCTGGAGCGACAGAAGTGATGCCGGAATGTACTATTGGACAAAAGACATTGTGCTTGATCCCTCTGACGCTACCCAGAATACCTGGTACGCAGGTGTTTTCAGTGGTTGGGGAGGTGCTCCCAACGGTCTGGGTGGCTTGTACAAAACCATCGATCGAGGCTTGCGCTGGACCAAATTAAGCGCTTCGCAATTTGATCGGGTTACATCGATTACTTTCAACCCGCAAAATCACAAAGAAGCCTACCTTACCACGGAAACACAAGGATTATGGATCAGTAAAAACATGAATACATCCCTGCCGGCTTGGAGTAACGTAAGCGAATATCCATTTCGTCAACCGGAAAGGGTGTTTTTTAATCCCTACAATAAAAACGAAATTTGGGTCAGTAGTTTTGGGAATGGCATGAGAGTAGGTTTGCTGAATTCAACCCCTGTTGTGGAAGATAAAATAGAGCGATCCATCAGCATTTTTCCCAATCCGTGCGATGAGCAGCTCCATATTGTCAACGAATCGGCA
The DNA here is from genome assembly GCA_049316985.1 of Saprospiraceae bacterium. Taxonomy (GTDB): domain Bacteria; phylum Bacteroidota; class Bacteroidia; order Chitinophagales; family Saprospiraceae; genus CANHEE01. The sequence continues at coordinate 3,230 of JBMOJB010000233.1, forward strand.
TTGAAGATCCTCGAGGTTCGTATTTACAACGAGCTCGGACAAACCGTCCAATCGGCGTATTTTGAGGGTCTGCCAATTGAGGTTAAAAACCTGGCGCGGGGTATTTATTTTGTGGAAATAACATTTGAAGATCATTCGAAATACATCAAAAAAATGGAAAAATCGTAAGGGTTCAAAATATTGAACCCCTACGATTTGTTGGGGTTCTAAATTTTGAACCCTTGTTAAACCATTATGATTTTTTAGGATGTGCGTTTGCAATCGGCGGAAACGGCCCATACTTGTGTTGATTTTCGTTGAAGGGATCGGAGAATGGACCAAATGGATGATCAATAGGCTTTTCTTCGATCTTAGGCCAGTCGGCTTTCACTGTTTTTTGCGGCCTAGGCATGGAGATTACAAATGCAGCAATGTCCCATGCTTCTTCTTCACTCAATAGCTGATTATCGTATGTAGCACCGATTGGCATATTGATTTTGATATAACCCGCAAAACGACTCAGCCTGTACAAACCTGCAGCAGTATTGAAGCTGTGTTCTCCCCATAGAGGTGGATAGGTGTATTCGTTTTGAGCAGTATTCAAAATGCCGCTGCCATCGCTTCGATGACAACTGCTGCATTTGTGCTCGTACAGCGCTTTGCCTTTTTCCGGGGACGCAGCACGTGCCAGATAGGGAAGTTCGTATATTCCACTTCCTTTTGCTTTACTTTTCTTTTCGACATCTTTGCCAAGCCAGTTGATATAAGATGAAATGGCCTGCATCTCTCTGCTGCTGCTATCGGGCGCGTTGCCATTCAGTGATCGCTCGAAGCAATCCGTAACGCGCTTATAGATGTTTTCAATTTGCCCACTACGCGCACGGTATTTGGGATAGGTTGATGCGACCGAGCCATAATTGTTTCCAAAAGGTTTAGTACCTGCAGCAAGGTGACAGTTCTGGCAATTCATCCCATTGGTAATTTGTGCAACTTTCCCTTTTGGTCCGAGAAAGGCAGCCGTATGAACGATTAGCTCTCTGCCATAGCGCAGGAGTTCACTATTTGGATTGTTGCTAAGTTCGATTTCAGTTGGTGCTTGCCAGAACTCAGTTGCAGTAGGTTTTGAAATCTTTTCTGCTGCAACCACCACACCGGCAGTATTTGATTGTCCTTTAGATAAATTGTAAAATAAAAAGCCTGTGAGAAGCATGACGACCAACAACAGCAGCAAAATGATTTTCCACAAGATTAGTATCGTTTGCAGTGAATGCTTTTCTATTTTGTTTTCGTCTTGCATTTGAAGTTGATTTTAAAAGCATATCACTACTTTATGCATTTTTATAAATATCAGCTTTTATTTGTATCATTAGTATTGAAAAAAAGAAATAAACTTTCATTTAAGTCAATTGAAGAAGTAATTTTAGTTTAAGATCTAATTCAGAAAGTTCATCTTGGTCGAGCTTCCCCAGAAGACCCGACGCTAATTCTCTGTCGATTGTGGCAATTTTACTGGTTCGAACTATTGATGTTTTGCGCAGCCCGTTCAACTGACTGGGAAACAACAACAAGTCAGTCGGTTCTTGCCAATCCGTTTTTGAGGTTATGAAACATGCTGTAAAATCAAGTTCTGTTTTATAGAGTATTACCGCTGGTCTAAGTTTGTTACCTATTAAATTTGTGAA
>JBMOJB010000234.1:0-4839 GCA_049316985.1 Saprospiraceae bacterium
TCGAGAAGGTTAGATTTACCTATATTTTACACACACCAATTAATTAGCGTTAGTGGTTTTAATTCTATATTAAAATCCTTGAAGTTTCTATAGTTATGGATGTCTAATGTTCTAATATACATGGTCTATTAATGTTTACGAATTTTACCTAAGCGATGACTGTCAAATCATTCTACACCCACCTCATCAATCTCCTTCATAATCCGATCTGTCTCGGTTAATGCCACGATGATTTTCTGGTAATGTAGAATATCATCGTAGCTCAATTCACGATCCTTTCGGTCTTTTAGCCATTTTTGAGCGGGTTGGTAGCCTCCGATGTAGAAGTTCCAGGCTACTTCCTTAACGTTTGAAAAGTATTGTGTTTCATTGATGTAAACCGATCCATCCTTGTAAGTTGGTTTTCCAACAATGTTGTCTCCTTCTTCTGGATAACCAGTTATGTATTCTTCCACTTTTGGACTTTCCAATAAATGAATCTCGCGCAATTCTTTACCTAAAACAACCAATTTCCAGAATTTATCTGCATCAGTTGCATAAGGAACTTTAGGGAAATCGATTTTCAAAAATTCTTTGTATTTTTCTCTGTAACTTGGACTGTAGAGAACTGCGTAGATGTAATCTAATAAGTCTAAAGGCGCAAAGGATTTAGAGTTATCCTCCTTTTCATTGGTAAATGTTAATTCTAGACTTTTAGAGATTTTGGAAACAAATTCCATGTTGAGATTAGGAACTCGAACTATTGTTTGATCTGTAGTTTGTTGACCATTAAATTCGGGGTAAATGTATAAAGGGAAAAAAGAAGTAGAATCACCAGCCGTATCAAGAATATGTCTCTCAATTATTGATTTTGAGATCCAAAAATAACCTGTACTTTTTTGACGATTTAATCTTGTAGCGATTAATCCAATATTTTCTTTTTTGTAAAAATTACGCATTATTTCCCATCTAGGATAGCTAAAAAATCCTTTGGTTTGATTGCTCAAATGAGAATACCGAAAGTCAAAAGGTCTATAATTAAGAATTGAAATATTTCTTTCTGTTTTTGCTTTTATGTCATTAATTGCTCCCTGAAGTGTCCAATCTCGCGAGTCAGGACCGAATTGATGTTTGATTCTTATATTTTCTAATTCCATGGATGTTAAGTCGGTTAATAATTCTTCAACTTTCCCTTTTTCGAAATGAATTAATGAATTATCTCTAGCTGCTGTAAAACCAACATTATTTAAGGGGAATAACTTATTAAGTGAAAAACCAAAATCGTATTTCGTTTTTAATTCAAAATCCATTTTCGAAAAAAGAAATTCAGGTGCTTTAAATAATATATTATCCCAAGAAATAGAATTTAAATTATTGTCATTTAGAAATGAATATTTGTCATTTCTTTTGCCTTGTAAATCAAAATGAAATACTTTACCCAATTCATTTTTGTTTTTTTTCTGCGACTTGACAAAAATATTTATAGAGACTCCTTGCATAATATCAAAAACATTTTGATCTGGGCTGCCATCTTTACAAACTTCTTGTTTTTTGCTATTTCCATGTAAATCTAAAATAAAAATTTTATCAAAAGTTTCAAGAAGATTTTTCCTCATTTGACGATGAATTATACCATCAATAAAACTATTGTTTGAGATATATGCTAATAGGCCTTCACCATTTGTATCAATGAAATGCTGCCCAAATCGAATGAATTTGATGTAATCATCTGATAAAGGTTGAATGTTACGTTCATTCAAATCATTTTTGTAATCGGCCGTCAATTTTTCTATCCAGGGGCTTTTGTTATTTGAACTTACTGAATAAGGTGGATTCCCAATCACGCACATAACCGGTGTATCTTTCTTGATTGCATTGGCTTCGTTTGCTTCTTGTGATAACCACTGGGTAAATAAGTTGAATTGGTTTTCATGCGCTTCCTCCAAACTGTTGGTAAGGAAAATCTTGAAACGTTTGTTATTCGGGTTGGTGAAACCAGTTTCGGTTAAAAGAATATCCATTTTCAAATGTGCCATCGCATAAGAAGTCATCAACAACTCAAAACCGTTGAGTCGAGGAATCAAATCATTCTCTACATATTTCGGCCACATACCTTGCATACCTTTAAACTTACCATGAACGAGTTTAATTACTTCGGCGAGGAACGTTCCTGTTCCAGTAGCAGGATCTAAAACTTGTACTCGGTGAACTTCTTTTTCTATTTTCTTCCCTTGGTAATCTACTTTGATTTTGGTTTTCGATGTATCTGCTAATCCTTGTGGTAAATTGAATTCAGTTTTCAGAATATCATCTACCGCACGCACAATGAAATTCACAACTGGTTCCGGAGTATACCAAACTCCTCTTGATTTTCTCAAAGATGGATCGTACGCTGCCAAGAAGGTTTCGTAAAAATGAATGATTGGATCCTCTTGTTTTGTGCTTTTCCCGAAATTACGCATAATTACTGCAACATCAGAAGCTAAAAATATCTGAACTAAATCATCAACAATCCACGCAATACGACTATCTAAATCATAGCCCGCTATACTTTGAAAAAGCTTTCTCAAAAATGGATTTGAATGAGGAATTAAAGTTGCTGCTTCCTCTCTGGAGAATGTTGGAATGGTTGGATCATGATAACGCGCTGCAAACATTCCATAAGCAATCGTTTGTGCATACATATCTGCAAATGCCTTGGGTGTAATGTCATGCAATAAAACATTCTGAAAAGCTTTATACTGGTCCTTTAATTGTGAATTGGCTTCGTTCACCTCATCTGATAAAACTGCTTGTTCAATGATATTTGCCAACAAGCGCGCCTTCCCAGCCATCATTTCTGCCAACTTCGACGGAGATTTGATCGCTTGGGAAATCATTTGTGCAAAGTCCTTGATCAACTGTTCAAAGTGATCAAATTGATCAGAATGGCCAACGATTGAGCCGTTCACGATCTCGGCAATACGAATTGAATTAACGAACTGACCGTCGCGGTAAAAATGAAAGTCCATATAATCCGTAAAGATAAGGTTCGTTAAGGATGCTTTGTAGCGATCAAATTGTTCTTTCAGTGATTTACTATTCAGATCAACAGCGATATCCTTAGCTTCGATGTATCCAACAGGAATATCCTTTTTCATGAGGATGTAGTCCGGCGCACCACAAGTAATTCGTGCCGGTTCATTGATCACCTGAACATCTTTGAGAATGGTTTCTAGTAGTAATTGTAAATCACCGCGATAAGCATGTTCTCTGGAAATTCCTGTTTGGAATCGTTTGTTTAGGTTGTCGATGTATTTTTGGATAGTCATATTCCTTGTTATACTTTAGGTTATTTATAAAATATCATATTTAAATAGATGTTAAATATTCTTTGACCTCTTCATTCGCGAAGTTTGCCCTATCTGGAATTCGATGGCTAAAACTATTTTGCCTCGCTGCCTTAACGCGTTTGTCATTCGTATCGTTAAGCATTTGATGTGTACCTTCGGATTCCATATTCTTGAATTTCTTCTTTTCATCGAAAACACTTTTTATTTCACTCCAATCCATTGATTTTTGGTTCTTATAAAGTTAACAGATGTCATAAAAATCTCTTGGTGCAGTTTAGAATCGTTGAATGAGTGCTCAAAGTTTCTCAGCTAGTACCCAATCTTTATAGATGGTAGATTTTGGCACATTTTGCACTTCTGCTTTTTGCTCTATCTCCCTTTTTCTTATCATTAATATTGTTTGTTACAAATAGATCGAATCTCATTTTCTGAGTATTCAATCTTAATTTCCATTTGCTGTTAAACACACCTTCTTCTTGACCAAAAGGATCGATCAATATATATCTGGGGTTTACTTTTGATGATGCGAACTTCAGGAATCGAGACATTTTCTTTTTTCCCAGGAATTCCGCTAGAAAAGCCATTCGTTTTATTGCCGATAAATTATTGATTGCTTTGTAGTATTCGATAAGTTTATCTTGACTGAGATCAGTATCATTAAAGGCACGAAACAGTTCAGGATATCCTCCTGAATATTGTGGTAAATCAAAACAATCTACGATCGTTTTTTCTTTATCTGTAATTCGAAACCGATGATTCCCAAATCCTTCCTGTTGTATCCCAGTTCTCTTTCTAGGATTGATTTTAACAAATTGGTATGCAACACCAAAAATATTTTTATCACCTTTTACCTTGACGGTTTGTATAAAAACGGTGTTCGGGAATTGCTCTGTTAGTCCGTGAATATTTAATGCAGACCAATATGATATAATTCCATCTACCACTAAATAGCAACCAATTACTTTTTCATCTCGGAAATTTTTCTGGCAGTATTTTCCGCGCTCTATTCTGGACAAAAACTCCTTTTCAACCAGATTTTCCAAGATCTCATTGAGATTAGAAAACTCATGATCCAGCGTTGATTCAATATCGTCTATACAGAATATATCAACTTCATATTCATCGAGTAATCGTATGAATTGTTGTTGATCTTCTAGTATATTCTTTAATAAATATCTCCTTGCCTTTATTACATTTTGTTAAAAGGTATGTGGTAAAACATAGGACATATCTTTAATCTAAATGTAAAGATAAATAAAAATATTAATTTCCCCAATTATAAGAAATAAACCTACCCTTCCTTCTTTTTACTGACTTCGCCAATGTAATACCCATTTTCAATTTCATAAAATTCTATAGGCAAATCATCAGGGTCTGCAAAAAAGGTGAATTTTCTGCCCGTATATTCATCTATTCTGATGTCTTCCGTTTCTATTTGGTTGTCCTTTAAAAAAGCATTCTTAATCGTGCAAGTAAGGAGCCTCAGAAATCGCTAATTTTTTAACGTTTTCCAACACATGTCCCATAT
>JBMOJB010000235.1:0-4740 GCA_049316985.1 Saprospiraceae bacterium
CACTATACTTCAATATTCTGGTCTAGAGGGGTCAGCATGCTCCGGTTTATCCAGCAAGATTGCCCTCGTGCATGATGTAGAATTTGCCGTTTGTCGATTGTACATCGTGAAGTATTTCCATAAAATATCTGTTTTATGATAACTAAAACGGCGATATGTTTTTCATACCGCCGTTAGGTTCTATTCTTTGACAAAAATAACCAAATATTTCCAATTTCGATTTTTCTTATTGTATAAGTATTAGAACTATTTAGTTTTAAATAGCGCTATTCTTCCCTTAGTTTGTCGAGAAGTGCATTTAAGTGGAAAGCTTCAGATTCATTTAAATTATTGTACATCAATTTGTTATTTTCAAAAACTACGTCGATTTTTTGTAAAAGTTCCATGCCCTTTTGAGTAATATCTATCATATATTCTCTTTTGTCTCTATCAGATTGTTGGACGCTAACCCAAGCTTTAGCGACTAGTTTTTTAATGATAAGCGTTAAATTGGAACTTGGAGAAATCATTCGTGACAAAATATCCTTCTGACTCATACAATTTGGCAAGCTGCCTCGAAGAATTCTCAAAACATTCAGTTGCTCATGTGTAATATTGAGAGGTTTTAAATCTGCTGAGATTTTATTGTACAACCAATTAGCAGTAAAAAGAATATTTAAATTTGCTTTAATATGTTCGTTTGCAAACTTTTCCTGCTTGATTTCTTTTTCTAAAGATGCCATATTTTTAAATTGCCATGCAAAGATAAGTTCAATTAGTTGTATGTACAAGTATATAAGTAGATTATTTTTAGATTTGCCCCAATAAGATATTGATCATTAATCAATCATTCTTTAGTTCTATTTTTTAAGTACTTGCCTGGTTATTTTATTCACTTCCTGCATCAATAGCGGAAAAGCAGGTTCGGGCATAGTACCGTGGTCGAATCCCTGCAACTCATAAAGTCTGCATTTTTTATTGCCGGTCAACTTGAACATGCGCAATAGATAGGCATTTTCCTCGTAGCGTCCATACAATTCGAGTTCTCTGTCGCCGGTGATTAACAATATGGGAGGTGTTTCTTCTTTTACAAAATACAAAGGGGCGAATTCGTCGATAACAGGCTGTATAGCGCTGAGTCCTTTTTCTTTGCGAATCGTAAAGTGAGTGATGGCTTGTCCACTAAAAGGGATCAGTCCTGCAATTTGATTGGCATCAATATTATACTTTTGTAAGTATTTTTTATCAAAGGTAACCATCATACCCAGATAGGCGCCAGCGGAATGACCGGAGAGAAAAATCAGGTCTTTCCTACCACCATATTTCTCAATATGATTGAAGACCCAGGCTAAAGCAGCTGCGGCATCTTCAATGTATGCCGGGGATTGAACTTTTGGAGATAACCGGTATTCAACACCAACAACAGCGCAGCCTTTTTCCATTAAGTAGCTTGGTAGTTCTTTTGTTCCTGCTGTGAGTCCTCCACCATGGAACCAAACAATGGTTGGGAAATTTTTTACTTCTTTCGGGTAATACAAGTCTAAATTACATTGATTGTAGATATATTGGTCTTTTTGTGTCAAAGAATCATTATAGTAATTGATGTTTTCAATGAGTGCATACTGTTGCTGGGCATATAGCACCAATCCCCAAAAAGAGAATAGTAAAATCAGCTGTGATTTCAATAGTTTATTTTTTAGGGTCAACATTTAACGGTCTTTTTCTTTTTACCAATAGAACCTCTTTGTCTTACTTTGTCAATGTATTCAGGTGAATAAGGTGTTTTACATGCTGTGCCGCCCATGTCTACCATAACAGTACCAATTCGTTTCCCGGTTTCTTCTGCCAGTTCAGTAAGTTCCGGAACATAGGATCCTGTTGCGATTACAAATGCATTCATGGCCTGTTTGACCCTGTTTTGAGCCTGGTGTATTGTTTTTTCGATCGTAGCCAATAGGGATTTAATTTCTTCTTTATTCAATTTATCATCAGGAGTCAACGCCAGCAATGAGCCGTAAGTCATCCATCCGGATGCTATTATATGTTCAACATCTGAAGCAATCCATTCCATGGCCAGTTCATGTCCATAATGACTTTCGGCAGCCACCCAGGGTACGGTATATTCGCTGATCATGTACCAATAGGCATTTCTTGCCCAGTGATTCAGGTTGGATTTGGTCATTTTCTGATCATCAGCAATCAATCCGGCTAGATACATGGCATCGGAAATGCCGGTATCGTACAGTTCGAGTGCGAGTTGGTAGTCTTTCTTGATTTTTTTCTGTATTTTTTTGAGGTCCTCCACTTTTACGCCATAAAAGGGTTCTTTTGCACCGTGATTCATGTGCACCTTTTTAATGCTGGCACTACCGTAGGATTTGAGTTCTTCTAAAATTTCAGCTGTTGTCATTTCGTAATCATTTGAATGAAGAAATAAGTAAAAGAAGTTGCTTAAAGTGTTTTACGCCAAACTTGCATTGATTTATCGCTTTCTTGAATTTCATCCCAATCTTGCCATGAGAATGTACAAATATAGTTTTTCATTTTTTCAAAACCGTGTTTTTGGAAAAAAAGATCTGCTGAGTGGTAATTCAGCGGGCGACGTGGATGGTCCTCTGCTCTGATGACAGTACACAAACATAAATAAGGATAAGCGAGTGAAGAAGCATGGGAAATACAAACGGTCATCATCTGGTTTCCGAGACCTAGCTTGCGATTATCCGGCAAAATGAGCATTTCTGAAAGATAAAAATAGGGGCTCATATCTTCTTTTTGGACTATGAAGGGGTTTTGCAAATCTTTGTGTTCGTGCAGGAGAGGGATGGCAGTACAGGCGCCAATTACCTTTATGCCGTCAAGTACAAGACAAATGATGCTGTCGGGTGATTGCAGAAACTTTTCAAGGTAGCTTTTTTCATAATCCATATTGCCATTATACAAGTAAGGGAATTCAGCAAAAATGCTGATTCTGAGTTGAGCCAAATCTGAAATATAATTCAAAGCTTCATTTGATCGCAGGAGTTTGATTTCCATTAATTTGTCAAATTAATTATTCGAATATTTTTGCTGAGCTGTTAAGGCAACATTTTAATGTAATTTTTCCCGGAATTATCAATTGGGAAAGGCAATATTAATTTATTTTCTTCCATTTTCAATAAATATGATGCTGGAATTTGCTGCAATTCGATCAAAATCAACAAATCTATACTGACGTGAAAATAATCCGAAATCCTGAGCATGATTTCGAAAGGTGGTTCGCTTTTAGCCTCCTCGTATTTGGCCAGCCTCACCCTGGTGATAATCAATTCTTCGGCGAGTTTCTTCTGTGAAAGCCCTTTTTCTGCCCGTAAATACCTTAAGTTTTTTGACAATATTGACATTGATACAATTTGTATCTGCAAATATAATGATTAATAAAACAAATTGTATGATATTTGAACATTAATTAACGTTTTTAAAACAAAAATATTTACTTAGCATGAACAGATCAATCGTACATCTCGACCTGGATACTTTTTTTGTCTCATGTGAAAGATTAATCAACCCTCAGTTGAATGGCTTACCACTAATTATTGGAGGAACTTCTGATCGTGGGGTAGTGTCCTCCTGTTCCTATGAAGCCCGAAAATTTGGTGTGCGTTCTGCCATGCCCATGAAGTACGCATTGAGACTTTGTCCCCAGGCAAGAGTTATCAAAGGAGATATGGAATTGTATTCCAATAAATCACATGAAGTTACTTCTATTATCAAAGAACAGGCACCCGTAATGGAAAAAGCCAGTATCGACGAATTCTATCTGGACATCAGTGGGATGGACAAGTATTTTGGATGCTTTAAATGGACAAATGAATTGGCTGCTAAAGTGGTGAAAGAATCCGGATTGCCCATCAGTTTTGCATTGTCTGTCAATAAGACCGTTTCAAAAATTGGTACAGGAGAAGCCAAACCATCGGGTAGACTGATGATTGAAGAAAGCAATGTACAGCCTTTTCTAAATCCATTGTCCATCCAAAAGATTCCAATGTTGGGTGATGTTACCTTTCAATTGCTGTCCAGAATTGGCATCCGCACGATACAGACCCTTTCTGAAATGCCACAGGAAGTGCTACAACAATTAATTGGTAAAAATGGCTCTGAGATCTGGAAAAAAGCAAATGGTATCGATAATTCTCCTGTTGAACCTTACACCGAAAGGAAATCCATATCGACTGAGCACACTTTTGAAAAAGATACCATCGATATTCCTAAATTGAGATCACTGATTATCGGTATGGTAGAGAAACTGGCTTTTCAATTGCGGTCGGAAGAGCGATTGACTTCAGTTGTCGTCATTAAAATTCGCTACAATAACTTCGATACCGAAACCAAACAATGCAAAATCCTCTACACTTCCTGCGACCATATTCTGATAGAAAAAGTGCTTGACCTTTTCGATAAAGTGTACAACAGAAGAATGCGACTCAGCCTTGTAGGTATTCGTTTCAGCGGACTGGTCAGGGGAACCTACCAGATAGATATGTTTGAAGATACCACAGAAATGATATCGCTCTATCAATCCATCGATAAAATCAAAAAGCGATTTGGATTCAATGCAGTAACGAGAAGCGCGACAAAATAATTAACAATTAACAATTAACAATTAACAATTACTTTTTGACATTAGTGTATAGCTTTTAACATTCAAACTCTTTCAAACATTTCAATTTTTAATTTTCAATTCTTAATTTTCAATTCTTAATTTTCAATTCTTAATTTTCAATT
>JBMOJB010000236.1:0-4734 GCA_049316985.1 Saprospiraceae bacterium
CAATTTTCTTCAATTCTTACCCTGACATCATACAACCAGGTTTTTAGAATTTGTTCTATAATTTTTATTTGCAATAAAGATCCCTTAACTGAAAACATTGGTTTTTCGCTAAGGGATTTTTCTTGTCGAGAATATTTCAACAAATGAAAATCGATTCTTTGAAGCATATTTAGAAAGCTTTCGTCATAACGCATACCACCATTAGTATCTCTTAATGCTCCCAAACATTGAATTACAGTAGGCTCAAAGCGAAAATCCATCAGCGATTGCAAAATCCCTTCTGCCATCTCCTCCGCTTCTTCATCATCAGAATAATAAATAGCCTGTACATAGGCGGGATATTGTCCTGATTTCCATAGTTCGTAGCAAGAAACCAACAAGTTAGGTCGGTGGCAAAACAATTCATTTGGACTACTACTTAACATATTTGCTGTATTTTACGCCAATTAACATCATGATGGACTGCCCTGTAAAAGTCCATGCCAAGTTGCTCAGCATTATCATTTGATTTTGGTGTCGTAATGCTATGGCATACACAAGAACCAGGAGTATTGCTGTTGTAGTAATTTTAAAGTAATTTCCGTATTTCAACCCTGCAAAAAATTGTTCGCTAAATATGAAAAACAGACCTGCGGCACTAAAAGAAAGGAGATATACATAAGGAAACAGGACCGACTGCGAGGCCATCATAACCATCAACAATAATGTACCCACACCTATCATCGGATTTACATTTTTTTTCAACAAAATGGGGAAAAGCAAAATAGGTGATAGTAAAAAACTGGATTCAAATTTCAAGGAAAATATGTGAGCGCCTTGGATAATCAATATCAACAATGCCAGGTAGAGCCAAAAACTATTTATCAAAAATAAACGAGGCTGAAAGTAGGAGATTTCCAGAAATAACAGACTCAAAAACAACAAATTCAGTAAAAAGGAGAATGCAAATCTGGTAAGAAGTGTACTTCCACTTCTATTGCCCTCAACGTATTTCCGGTAGGAATTGATTTTTCGAAAAATATCCTCTGTTATAAAAACGCCCTTCTCCGCGATCACAGAACCTTGCTTTATCGTATCTTTTTTCTGTAGATAACTTTGAAATTCATAAGTTCTGGCTTTCTCACTAGACGCTTCGTCGTAGCTGAGATTCACTTCTATTTTATGCTCTAAGAGCGAAAGTAAAAACTCCGGCTCTCTCAACTTACTTGCCGAAAGAGAATCGGACAAACAAATGCCGGCTGTTTTTAAAGTGAAAACCTTGGAAACCGGATAAGATTTCAACTCTTCACCTCGCAAAATCTGCACTTCTGTTCTACCCTGTAATTTTTCGTGCTCCGGCAGAATTCCCTGTTCATATATTTTACTTAGTAGTCGATCTGCAAATTGCAGATACAAATTTGATGATTTGTTGACATCGGGAAAAGAATTGTCTTTTCCAGCCAATTGAACCTGTTTTTTAAAGTCTATAACCAATTGTTCCTTATGCTTCAGTAAGACCGCTTTGTCCATTTTAAAAACCGGAGCGAATCGATGTTCTACTTGTTGAATGATTGAGTCACTTTGCGCACCTACCAGCATGACAGGCAAATCAGCTTCAGTAATTAAATCCGGATAATTCCAGTTTGAGCCCATTTCATATTTGTATGGAAAGGCGCTACTAAGGGCATATGACGATGCAAGTACAGCTGCAATTCCGACAGCAATCGCATATTTGATTAATATAGAACTCTTTTTATGTTTTGGTTTCATTTTGTTGCATTCTAATGCAGGCAAATATACTGATTTCTTTCCCTGCTAAAAAAAAATAGATTAATATATTTTCAATTTAAAGTTTTACCTTACTTTTGGAACTATAAATTAACATTTTTTCAATATGTCTGAGAAAGTTTTCACCAATAAAGCACCCGCACCCGTTGGATTATATCCACATGCCAGAAAAGTCGGCACTTTACTTTTTCTATCCGGTATTGGTCCCCGCACCACTGAAAACACAATTCCCGGTCTGGAACTCGATAAGAACGGCAATTTTGTACAATTCGACTTCGAAGCACAGGTCCGTTCAGTCTTTGACAACGTGAGAATCGTATTAGAAGAAAGTGGATCGAGTTGGGACAATCTGGTTGATGTTACCGTATTTCTCGTGAATATGAAAAGAGACTTCCATACTTACAACCGGATTTATGCAGAATACTTCAAAGACAATCAACCCTGTAGAACGACCTGTGAAATTAGCAGTCTTCCAACTCCGATAGCGATTGAACTGAAGTGCATCGCGACCATCGAATAGTAAAAAGATGGTTCATCATTGCTTCGTTTTTTAGTATTTTTCAATTCAGCAGCAATAAATCAAAATCATGCTCAAAATTGACATGCACACCCATATTCAACCCAAACATTTGCCGCGATGGGCAGATAAATTTGGATATGATGGCTTTATTCACCTCGAACACCACAAGCCCAATGCAGCCCGGATGATGAAGGGCGATACTTTTTTCAGAGAAATACAATCCAACTGCTGGGATCCTGAAGAGCGGATAGAAGAGTATGCAAAACATGATACACAAGTGCAGGTCGTTTGTACTATTCCCGTACTTTTTTCCTACTGGGCAAAACCAGAACATGGATTAGAAATTTCTGAATTTTTAAATGATCATATTCATGAGATCTGCCAGCAATATCCCAAGAATTACGTCGGATTAGGTACTGTACCCATGCAGGATACTGATTTGGCAATCAAAGAACTTGAAAGAATCAAAAAGCTGGGTTTCCCCGGTATACAAATCGGCAGCAACATCAATGACCTTAATCTCAATGAAGAGCGATTTTTTCCCATATTTGAAGCCTGCGAGCGACTTAATCTGGCTGTAATGATTCATCCCTGGAACATGATGGGTGAAGCTGAGATAAGGAAATATTGGCTACCCTGGCTGGTCGGAATGCCGGCAGAAACGAGCCGAGCCGCCTGTTCGCTGATCTTCGGTGGGGTAATGGAAAGATTACCGAAACTGAGATTCTGTTTTTCGCATGCCGGCGGTTCACTGCTGTTTACGATGGGTAGAATCGAACACGGTTTCAATTGCCGACCGGATCTGGTAGCAATCGACAATCCGGTAAATCCTCGGGAATATCTCGGAAAATTCTGGGTAGACAGCATCACCCACGATGCCAAGGCGCTGCAATTCATTATTGATGAAATAGGCACGGAAAAAATAATGCTCGGATCAGATTATCCTTTCCCGCTGGGTGACCTGGAAATCGGCAAATTTATTACAGAAATGAATCTGCCGGAAAAGCAACTCAATGATATTTTCAGTGATTCCACATTGACTTGGCTCGATTTGGATAAATCACTTTTTTTATAAGCAATCATTCAACTTTCACTCAATTGATGTCAGCACAAAATACCCATTCAACAACAAGCGATTATTCGTTGGCTTTTGCCAAAAAGATGGACAAAAATGATCCATTGAGAGGATTCAGGCAAAAATTTCACATTCCAAAACACCACGATGGTAAACCCGTCATTTACCTCTGTGGAAATTCCTTAGGACTACAGCCTAAAAGTACCAAATCCTATATTCTTCAGGAGCTGGAAGACTGGAAAAATCACGGTGTAGAGGGCCATTTCCAGGCCAAACATCCCTGGATGCCTTATCACGAATTCCTGACGGAAAAAATGGCCAAAGTAGTTGGAGGAAAACCATCAGAAGTGGTGGTGATGAATACCTTGACGACCAATCTACACCTGATGATGGTATCATTTTATCGGCCTACAAAAGAAAGGTACAAGATCCTGACCGAATGGAATCCTTTCCCATCTGACCAATATGCCGTACAATCACAGGCACGTTACCATGGATTTGACCCGGAAGATGCGATTCTGGAACCACAGCCGAAAGGAGATTCACTGCAGATTGAGCTGGAGGATATCCTTGAACTGATAGAAAAAGAAGGCGACAAGATAGCCTTGGTCATGCTGGGTGGTGTAAATTATTATACCGGACAGTTGTACAATCTTAAAGCAATCACAGCCGCAGCGCATAAGAAAGGCTGTATGGTAGGATTCGATCTGGCGCATGCAGCTGGTAATGTTAAGCTGGAATTGCATGATAGCGGTTGCGACTTTGCAGTATGGTGCTCGTACAAGTACTTGAATTCAGGGCCGGGTTCATTGGCTGGTTGTTTCGTTAACGTGCGTCACGCCAATTCTGTTTTGCCGAGATTCGAAGGATGGTGGGGAAATGACAAGAAAGTGCGTTTCAAAATGGAAAAAGAATTTATTCCAATCGGCGGTGCCGAAACCTGGCAACTGAGCAACCCTCCTATTCTATCCATGGCCGCCATCATGGCATCGCTCGATGTTTTTGATGAAGCGGGAATGGATCGTTTGGTTGCCAAATCAAAATTGCTTACGGCTTACCTTTACGATTTGATCAAAGCAATTCCAAGTAATAAAATCAGGATTATCACGCCAGAAAATCCTTCAGAAAGAGGCTGCCAACTTTCTATACAAGTAAAAGGTGCCGACAAACGGATATTTGACTCGCTCACTAATGAAGGCATTGTCACCGACTGGCGAGAGCCGGATGTGATTCGCGTAGCTCCCGTTCCTTTGTACAATTCATTTTCAGATGCCTGGTATTTTGCGAAGAAACTCGAAAAGTTGATAATTGACAATAATTAATTGTTAATTCTACTTTTAGACTTTAAATAATTGAGTTAATATATTGATAT
>JBMOJB010000237.1:0-4693 GCA_049316985.1 Saprospiraceae bacterium
TTCCCGCCGCTGTACGAACCTCCCTACCGCATCTATTACCATAACCTCACAATCGACACCCTCATCATTCTGCCACTTGATCGTGACCTGATCAGAAGTAGGGTTGGGAAATAATGTGGCCCGCAAGGTACTTCCTTTTTCTTTGACCGCAATCGTATGCAACGAATCACAAGGGCTCCCCTTAAGCGTACTAAGCCTAAAATTGGGGAAATTAGGAATACTAAAGGCATTCAATGATGCTAATCGAAAACTGTGCTGGGTTAGATTGCAGGCTAAGCCATCTTCATCCGGATTATTAATTACATGCATATAGCTTACGCTATTGGTACAATTGATATAAATCTTATTATCAGGTGCAATATGAGGAAGAAAAAACCGTGTAGGATGACCATTTTCTTTAAAACCGTCGACTTCAGCAATAAGTATGGCAGTTTCTTCGATTTTGGCAGCACTTAAATCATACTGAAAAACATCAGTTTGTGTAGTGACATATAAAAATCTGGAATTCGGAGATACTGCAACTCCTCCAACAGTATACTTTGGTATTTTGCGATCTACTATTTGTATTGAATCGTGTACTGTTGGCAACTGTATCCGTCTGAAATTAGATAATTCACCCATACACCTATCAAAGTTAAAAATGCGAAGGTCATTAAACCGGTCAAAATGAATATATTTCGTCCCATCTGGTGTAAACACGGCTTGTCCGGTCCCATTATCGTCTTCATTTATTGACCCGATGTCTTGGAAATAGGGTCCATCAATACCCTTATCAGTTAGAAGCAGCTTAATGTAGCGGTTCTGAAACATGCGAGGTACAACAATCCACCAGTCGCGACCATTAGCGTGCCGCACAGCAGTTATTTTTCCGAATGCCAGAGTATCCTCATGAATAATACTATTTTTGACTAAAATTTCTCCATTACCACTATCTCCAGTCAAATCAATTAGGGAATAATATATTTTATCAGCGATTAATCCCAATGAATTTTCATTTACCCATTCAGGCCGCAGATGGAATAAGTAATATAAGGAAGTATCTGTCGGGTGTGGCAAAAACATACTACCCTGTGTCATCACATTTCCATCCGGACAGTGATCATTTGAAACAGTTCCTGGATTTAAGCCGGAACCATTTTTGGTTAATTTATTTTTTTGGTTAAATATTTTGCAGCCGTTGGTGTAAAATAGCAATTTGCCACTTTTATTACAAATAGAAGCAGAATTGAATTGAAAGTTAATGTTTCTTTTCACGTAATCAGTATCCGGAGGACTAGTAGTAAAATTGATATTGGTTCCACCATAGATTGGATAGAGAGTGCCATATCCTAACGTCCATATGTAATCGTGTTTTTGTGCTGAGGCAAAAAAAGAGCATGCACTAAAAAATAAGCAAATTGCCTTTAGTTTCATTATTACAAAAAATAAAAGGTAGTATGTCGCTTGGTACGACATACTACCAAAATTCAATTAATTGGATTTGACAAACTTGTCTGTCTTTACCAAACATTTATCTTCATATAAATGAATATGATAAAATCCCACCAGAAGTCCACTTATATCAATGTTTCTAAAATCATTCAAATTTAATTTCTTACTCATAACAAGCCTTCCCGTCAAGTCGTACACTTTAACTTCTATTTTGCCGTTTGACTCTGAATTAAATTTATAATTAATATTTAGCTCATTTGTAGCTGGGTTGGGGTAAAACACCGCGTTACTGATGTGCTTTTGCGGTGACACAATTCGCTCTTCGTTGTTTGAGCAGGGATCTTCTGTCAATTCCAGCCGTCTTGACAATAAAGCAATTGCCAAACTAGTTGGCAATCCACCAACTTCATAGCAAATGTCTGCAATTTGTTTTACTTCATCCCATTCGTTTTCGTCTAATTCATTTTCCATGTAATATTTTATTCGAAGTGCGTTGATTGCTACGAGATTCTCACCTATAGTTGATTGAGTTTCTATTTCTGCATTCAAATCTAAGGCCTCCGCGAATAAGAGATTTCTAGCATTAGTGTAATCCAATACAAATTGATCCAATGCTTCCTGAGCAGTAATGAAATCATCAACCGCCAAACCATATAGTGAGTCTAGTTCAACGCTATCCGGAAAGGCAATGCAATCCTGAAGTTTTAGATAAACGGTCTCAAGTAAATTGTTTTGATTCTCGGTTAAGTCATTTACGTCATCCATGTACGATTGATCATATAACGCCATTTGTATTTTGTTCTCAATCGCCAAACACTTGCCAATATTGCTGCTTGTTGTCGCAGTGAAGTAGCTGGCTATATCAGTATTAGTTATTAATTCCGGTTTTAGCGTTAATCGCTTTAGCAGATTATAATTTGCACTCCATACTTGAGCGTCTGTGTATTCATATTGGCTTAAATTATTACTTATGATATCAACGTCTAGCACTGAGATTTCATTATCGCTGTCGTCTGCCGATGAGTTTATAGTACAGCTAGTAGTACATCCTTGTTGAGACTGAAACCAATTACTTGGACTTACATTACTTGGCATATATTCGCTGTCATAACAATTAGTGTTAGCTTGATTATTTACCAAAAAAATTGCATTTTGATAATCTAAACCACCGTAAAAAACACTTTCTTGGCTAGTTTTAAATCGGTTACCGTGATGTTTTTGAGGCTTAATTCCAATTCCATTTCCATCAAAAAGCATTGCATTACTACTATTATTCGAAAATTCATTGTGATAAAGAATTGATCCAAGGCAATCTCGATGCATATACAGACCAGTTGCCGGATTATCTAAAATATTGGAGCAGAGATTAGAATATTGAGCATCTTCAACAAACAAACCATAATTAATATTAGAACTTACGGTATTGTTTTTTACATTACAGTTGTTGGCACGCACACCGAGGAGAATGCCAGTGCTTGTAGAATTTGAACTGGCAACTTCGATTGTATTTCCGCTTATTTCACCATTAAAACAACTCACCATATCAATCGCAGAACATCCCGGCTTTTTAGTAGTGGAGTAAGTAGGGAAAGTGCCGGTAAACGAATTATCCATAATTTTGCAGCTACTAACGCTATTGCCATTGACATAAATACAGTCAGTTGAAAAAACAAGTTTTGTGGAACAGTTATCACCATAATTGAAGGTATTTTGTGAAATTTCATCACCTTCTCCTGCAACAAAAGTTCTCAAAAAGACAAATGCATCCATTTCTTCCATATTTTCTCTATTGAAGGTGTTATCGTTTACAACACACCTTTTGGCACCTCGCAAATTTACTGCTAATACTCCAAATTCATTTACATTTTCAAATATTGATGATTTGCAGTTTATAGTGCTTGAATTAGCCGCAATTCCAGAAAACATACAATTATCAAAAGTACTGTTAGTTACTCTACAATTCGAATTTCCCACAAATATCCCGATTCCATCCGTAAATGGTAATGCTTCAAAATCAGACAAGTGATATCTTATTTGCCCTTGCGTTTGAATATCTCTGAATGTAGATCCGGATATGTCAGCAACGGAGTTGCTCATTTTTACACCGTTATTTAGATTTTCAAAATCACCTGAAATACTGATTCCATTGATATTATTGAGAATTACTCCGGCAATTTTAGCATTTGGCTGGTTAGGATATGCGTTTATTTCATCTCCAGACTGCTTGTATGTATTATAGCCAATATCACACACAAATGCTTTTTGACCTAATGTTGTTGTTAAGTACATTCCTAAATAATTTCTATTTAATACATTATCTTTTGACGTTATTCTACTTCCTCCAACGGCCGAAAAAATAACTATTTTTGCATCTTCGATTGTGTTGTTCAACATTGACAAAGTTCCGCCTTGGACATCAACCTTATCCCATAATTTATCGCATTCATAAGCAGCTATGCGGCAATTCTTGAAAACAAGATTTTTACCACTTGGCACTATAAATCCAGCATTCTCAGCCATGCGGATATCACAATCTTCAAAAATTACAATATTGCTGGAAACTGTTACGACATTCGATACCAGCACCAAGCGTTGGTATGCACGTTTATAATTTGGGTTGGTTGAAACAGGCCAATTTGGCACAACTCCTGTAGTAGTACTAAGGTCAATTGTAGTTGACGAAATAGTAATTTCACTTAAAGTTTCACATAATGTAGCTTGCGCCAATATTATGCTGCTAAATAATAGTTGTAGTGCTATTAAAGAAAAACGAAAATTTCGGAAATTAATTTGATTCAATATATTTTTCATATTAATTGGTTTGTGTTTAGGAAACTAATTCATTACTGCAGTAAGATTTCTAAAGTAATGATTTATTTTATGAGCAATTAATTTTTAGGAAGTTAAGTATTCATACTCATTATTAGCAAATCGTCCATGTTGCTGCCACGCGATCGAAGTACTACAAGCAGGTTTCTTTTCATTGCATAAATTTTAATTTCGTGTTAATTGATACAGTTAATTTTTTACGTTAAGTAAAAACCATTCTGTCTTGTTTGTCTGAGATTTTCAAAAATTACGTGTGACCTCAAGTTCGGTCTTCAAGGCAAATGAAATCGGCATGCAAAAAGCATTTGCCCAGAGGCATAATTAGCAGAGCTATGCACGAGGCATTCGTCTTGTCTTTACAGTCCCAGTACATCGTCATCAATGATAATTTCGATCAGATCCTGCTGTTGCTGCTGATCCAGGTTGTTCCATT
>JBMOJB010000238.1:0-4681 GCA_049316985.1 Saprospiraceae bacterium
AGCTTGACTACCTTTGGTAGGAATTGATCATTGATCATTGATAATTGATAATTAAACAATAATAATTAGTTTTGCCTGACATTTCAATCAAGACAAGCTACTCACGATTTGTGTGTACTGGCTACAACAATACTCAAAAAACCCAAAAAATATGATTCAACTCAAAAAACTATTTTGTGCACTTATTTTCCTTTCAAGTACGATCCTGATTAGCACTGCACAAAACTACCAAAAACTAGACAGCCTATTGGCCAAAGGAAAGATCTTGGAAGCAAGGTCCTTTTTCGAAAACTACATCTTGAACAAAGAAAAGCCAGATGATTTATATGTGAACTCGCTAATCAAAAGCGGTTCCATATACCATACATTAGAAGACCTTTCCAAAGCAGATTCCATGCTTTTACTAGCAGAGCAGCGTATGAAAGCATATCCAAATGATTCTATATTGAATGGGTATTTCAATTTAGAAAAATCAAATTACTATTTGAAACTAAGGAAAATGCCGGAAGCGATTAGCTACTCAGACAAAGCTGCGCTTTATTACAGCAAACTTGATAGAAAACAGCTATTCTACGAAATAAACCGCATAATTATCAATTTCAGAATCGGCAACCTGCCTGAAGTTGAAAAACACATAAAAATTGCAGAGGTAATATTAAATACGAATTCATCTATTGTCGATATAAACAATGCCAAAGTACTTTTTTTGAAAGGCAATCTATCGCTGATGAAAGGGAACAATCAAGAAGCTGAGGTATATTACAATACTGTATTGAAATTACATGAGGAACAGATAAACAAAGAAAATCTCGATTATGGAATTACAAAATACAGTCTTTCCACACTTTACTTGGCCACAGGAAGATATGAAAATGCCAATCAAATAGTTAAAGAAGCGATAGAAATAATCGAAAAAATAATTGGTAAAAATAATCAATACTATGCCTACTGCCTGGCCGCGCTGGGTAGATCAAACTACCTCAAGAACAACTTGGATGAAGCAGAGCCCATCCTGCTGGATGCCGTCGACAAATTTGAAAAATTAGTAGGCAAACAGCATCCCGACTATGGCACTATGCTCGGTTCTTTAGGCAACTTGTATAAAAAGAAAAAACAATTTGATAAAAGTGAAAGATATTTCATCCAATGCCAGCAAATCCTCGAACAAACCATCGGAAAATCAAACCCCAACTACTTTATCAATTTAGGAAACCTGGCCATCATTTATTCGCTTACCAGCCAATATCCCAAGTCTGATTCGCTCTTCGAAATCGTCATGACTGACGGTGTTCAGTTCTTGGGTCAAAATACAACTTATGCTAGTTTTCAAAATATCTATGCTGCTTCATTAACAGAGCAAGGAAAATTCAATAAGGCTTTTGAACTATTCAAAATTGCCAACAAAAATCAGAAAAAATACATCAATAACTACCTGAGCTATTTAAGCGAAGACGAGCGACAAGACTACTTTATCACCGTTTCTGATTACTTCGAAGCTTACAATATGCTGGCGATCGCGCATCCGACACAAGAAGTCCTAAAGGAACTCATGGAAATCCGGCTTTATACCAAAAGCATACTACTGAACGAAAGTAAAAAAATTGCGACAGCCATTCTAAAATCTGAAAAGCAACAAATTAAGGACGAATACAAATCATTGAGCGCTTTGAAAAAACAAATTTCAAAACTCTATAACCTGAATCCACAGCAATTGGCTGCTTCTAAAATCAATCTGGCCGAATTAGAAGTAAATGCCCAAAAACAAGAAAAATCAATACTTGAATCCATCAATACAATCGGAATCGAAGTAAAAAACCCTGATGTAAATACCGCTTTCAGTAACTTACAGATGGCGGAATCAGCTATTGAAATCATAAGACTCAGAGAACATTTTCACGATGATTTTACACGTAAAATAATTTATAATTTTCTGATCGTCAACAAAATAAATGATTCATTACGATTCCAGTTGCTCACTAATGAAAAAGGCACTTCATTAGAAACAGTGCAATATGAAAATTATTACCTGGACATGAAGAGCCTGAAGGCCAATACTCAGCATACAGTAAGCCCTTTCTGGGAAAATCTTGAAATGCCTTTGGCTGGCAAAAAACACATTTACATTTCTCCTGATGGGATTTATCATAAAATTAACTTCGAAACGCTTTCCACCGGAGATGACAAATACTTGGGCGAAAAACATGATTTTACCTTAGTATCCAATCTGAATGAAATCGCCGAAAATAAAATCGAATCGAAATCAGAGCATCCGCTGGCCATCCTAATTGGCAATCCGAGCTACGATATCCACCACCTGAATCAATACAAGCTGCCTGCCAATTGGACAAGTGATGTGGTAAGATCTTTCGAGTTAACGCCAAATCCATATACTGAAAAGGAAGTAAAATCTATCCGTCAGATTCTTTCGAAAAACAAGTGGGCAACACAACTCTATGTACAATCTGAAGCCAAAGAAGAAGTATTGAAATCGCTGCCGCAGAGTCCGACCGTACTACACATCGCTACGCATGGCTACTATCTGCCGTATGGAAAATCCATCGAAAATCTTCATTTCAACAATCCTAAAAATCGACTTTTACAATCGATGTTGTTCTTTAGTGGCGCACTTAATACCATTAATGGGGAAAAAACAGGGGACGAAGATGGTATTTTCAACGCTTATGACATGTCCAACTTAGATTTGTCCCAAACTTCACTTGTCGTACTTAGTGCCTGTCAGACCGGACTTGGCAAAATTATGAACGGCGAAGGCGTATTTGGACTTCAAAGAGCAGTAAAATCAGCTGGTGCCAAATCGCTGATTATCAGCTTGTGGGAGGTAGACGACAAAGCTACACAACTACTCATGACCAACTTCTATAAATATTGGACAAGTGGCATGGATAAACACAGCGCATTCAAAGCTGCACAAAAAAAAGTCCGTGAAAACTACCCGCAACCCTTCTACTGGGGTGCATTCGTATTGGTAGGCAATTAATTTTCGGTAACCTTTTTGGATTTAACTACATACATGGTATTATGCTTCGGAATATGCTAAAACTTGGCCATTCAAACGATTTCCATGACAATGGAAAATTGTACAGCGCATTGTCACAAAAAACCGATGGCGCTATACAATTTGTATTGAAGAAAACCATGCCTCAAGTGTATTCGATGACGACTTTTGCACAGTTGACCGCCGCAGATGCTGAAGAGATTCTAAATGACGCTGTCATTATTTTAATTCAAAAAATTGAAGACAAATCATACCTGTTTGAAGGAAATAGCCCTTGTACTTATGTTATCGAAATAGCTAAAAGATTGATATCAAATGAAAAGCGAAGAAAAGTTCATCAATATACCAGTATCGAAACCCAAATCGAAGTAGGCGAAAATAGTATTGATCACTATATCCATATCAAAGAAAACGAGCAGCTGGTCATGAAGCTTTTACAGCAAATCGGTGAAAATTGCCAAAAATTAATCTCGTTGAAATACCTCGAAGAATGGAAAGACGAAGAAATAATCGCACAACAGTTGACCCAATACAATTCTGTAAATGTACTCAAAGTGAAAAGAAGTGAATGCATGAAAAAACTAACCCAATTGGCAGCAGCATTAAATCTTAAAAATGAAAGATCCTAATCAATATATCGAAGATTATCTACTTGGTAATCTATCTGAAGCTGAAACGAAATTATTCGAACAAGCAATGGCAAATGACCCCAATCTTGCCCAACAAGTAGCCACGCAGCATTTAATCGTTGATGCATTCAAGCAGCAACAACTTCGAAATAAAATTAAAAGCAATTTCGAAAAAATAAAGATTGAAAATAAAACTGAACCCATCGCTTTCAATTGGAGAAGAGCCGCTGTGTTCATCGGCATTGTTTCTAGCGTCGGACTCGCTTACTATTGGAACGCGAACAAATCCAATAGTTTTGAAACTGCAAAAGTGAACGATAAAAATGTTAGTGATAGTTTAGCAAATATGGCAGCTGCAAAAAAGCAGGACAGCATTCTTCACCAATTGGAGATTACTGAGAATCAAGCCAACAACCAATTGGCTGAAGTAAACCCTTCACGCAATACCAGTAGGACTGAACCCGAAAGCTTCCTGCGTGGATTGAAGAATAAAGACAAAAATCACGGAGAGATATTGGCCGAACAATTCTTTGAACTACCGGCACCTATCACTTTTGCCGCTCAAAAAGACTCCGTAAATTTCTACCAAGGCATAAAATTCATGGCCGATAAAAAATATGATGCAGCCAGTTCTTGTTTTCTGAAAATCGATGATACCAGCACCGCGTATCTACACAGTCAATGGTATTTCGCCTTGAGTCTGTTGGCCAGAGAACGTTACGACTCCCTGCTACCCTTGCTGCAAGACATGGCCGATGATCAAAATTTCATCTACCAATCCAAAGCAGCCAAATTGCTGGAGAAAGTGAAAGAATCGAATTGAGGTTCGAAATAAAAAATGACGCAATAGATTTGATTATAGGTATAATACATTGCATCTGTGCTATGTGGCACTTAGGTATATTATATTGAAAAATATCTCCCCGAACGCTTAGATTAACAGACCGCTCCGACGGAGCTCAAATTGTTTTTGATAATTTTAGCTACAGACAGGTCGCTCCTCTGGAGCTGATTTTTAGCTCGAATACGTTTGTTG
>JBMOJB010000239.1:0-4671 GCA_049316985.1 Saprospiraceae bacterium
CCACCAAACACGCACAGCGCACCAAACGGCGAAGCCACCAAACGCGCGCAGCGCACCAAACGGCGAAGCCAACAAACGCGCGTAGCGCACCAAACGGCGAAGCCAACAAACTCTTTAACTATGAAACTATTAAAACAAGAACAATTTCTTCCGTTAAGCCTGGATGAGGCCTGGGATTTCTTTTCTTCACCCAAAAATCTGAATGAGATCACACCGGATGATATGGTGTTTGAGATACTTTCAGAATTGCCTGAGAAAATGTATACGGGTTTGTTCATTACTTACCGACTCAAGCCTATATTAAACATTCCGATCGAATGGTGTACGGAGATTACGCACATACAGAACAGAGAATATTTTGTTGATGAACAACGAAAGGGTCCTTACAAAATCTGGCACCATGAACACCATTTCAAAGCGGTTGATGGGGGCGTTATGATGACCGATATCCTACATTATGATATTGGAAAATCATTTGCTGGCTGGATTGCGGGACATTTGTTTGTACACAAGAAAGTAAAAGCTATCTTTGACTTTCGCCATCAGAAGCTTGAACAGATGTTTAAAGCAAATTAATAATGAAAAACCTGGTTTTTACCGTCGCCGTATGCGTGTTTATTTGCATGACTTTTGGGTTGTTCAGTGGATTCAGCACGATTAGTTCTATCGCTGGCTGGTACACTTTCATAGAAAAACCAAGCTGGAATCCACCTAACTGGATTTTTGGACCTGTATGGACGGGTTTGTATATGCTAATGGGTATTTCATTGGGAATAGTGTGGAATCGTAGAAAACACGACAAATCAAAAGCGATAAAATGGTTTGCGATTCAATTTGCGCTCAATTTGCTGTGGTCTTACATATTCTTCAATCTGCATTTCATCGGCGTAGCTCTGTTTGAAATCATCCTCATGTTATATAGTATTGGCATGATGATTCGCTATTTTTATAAAATCAGCCCTGTCGCTGCTTACCTGCAGATACCCTACTTCCTTTGGGTGAGTTTTGCAACTGCTTTGAATGCAGCGATTTGGTACCTTAACGAAATTGTTTAAATTAAGAATTAAGAATTACGAATTACGAATTACGAATTACGAATTACGAATTAGGAATTACGAATTACGAATTACGAATTACGAATTACGAATTACGAATTACGAATTACGAACCTGACTACCTTTGGTAGTTTACGAATTAGGAATTACGAACTTGACTACCTTTGGTAGTTTACGAATGAAACATTTATTCGCAAATTACTTATAATAGAATGTCATCAAAATTGCCATGAAGACAAAATAAGTTAACAAGAATATTTTCATTGTTTGTAATTATTACGCTGCCGACAAGCAGGTCTACCTATGGTAGGCAAGCATTAATTATTCACCTCAACATCTCTACACCTTAACAACTCAACATCTCAGCAACTTAACACCTTAACAACTTAGCATCTTGTTATCAACTAAAGAAAATTTCAACGTCCAAAAAATCCTAACAGCTACAATTGTAGTATTGTTTGTAATCAAGCTAGTGGCCTGGTATTATACCAATTCAGTAGCTATTTTTACAGATATGCTGGAGTATACGATCAATGTAATCAGTGGATTTATTGGTTTGTATAGTCTTTACCTGTCGTCTTTGCCCCGAGATAAGAATCACCCGTACGGACATGGTAAAGTGGAGTTTTTGTCGGCTACGGTGGAAGGGACATTGATGATTGTGTCGAGCTTTGTGATTGTCTATGAGGCGATCAATAACTTAAAGCATCCACATGAATTGAAACAGCTGGATCTGGGAATTTATTTAGTAGCACTGACGGGACTAATGAATTTTGTCGCAGGAGCTTATTCCATTAAATACGGTAAAAAAAACAACTCACTATCGCTGATTGCGACGGGAAGGCATATGCAATCTGATACTTATGCCACATTGGGAATCGTAATTGGCTTAATTTTGATTCACTTTACCCATTACACCTGGATTGATAGCTTCGTAGCTTTTGTTTTTGCAATTATAATTATAGTGTCCGGTTATTCAATATTAAGAAGTTCGATTGCCGGAATAATGGACGAAGCTGATGATGTATTGCTCGAAAATCTGGTCAAAATGTGCCAGTCTATCAGACGGGAAAACTGGGTGGATCTGCACAACCTTCGCATCATCAAATACGGGGGCACGCTTCATCTGGATTGTCACCTGACGATTCCCTGGTACTTGAATATACACGAGGGGCATGATGAAGTAGAAGCGCTGGATAAAGCCGTAAAAGAAAATTTTGGCGATAGTGTTGAGATATTTGTCCATACGGACGGCTGTCTGGATTTTTCCTGTAAGATCTGCACAAAGACAGAATGTCCGGTCCGTAAATTCGATTTCGTTCGGAAGATCGATTGGACAGTGGATAATATTTCAAATAATACCAAGCATTCGATCGGATAATTCAAAAAAGCGGTTGCAATGATAAATTTTAATAAATCATTTTCAACTTTCAACTTTCAATTTTCAATTCATTAATGTCCTCCTTAGAAAGCCCCGTCAGTTCCATAATTTCTACAACGTCCATTCCTTTATCTATCATATTTTTAGCCACAGTCCGAATTCCCTTCTTTTCTGCGAATGTCAATTCTCCACGTATATCTTGATCTCTCATAGCGGCATAATCATAGGCATATAATTCATCTTTTGTCCACATATGTTTATAGGAATCGTGGTAAGCTGCAATTAGTCCTTCATCATCTAAATTGTCTGGAATTACCTGAAGGTTTTTCACTTCTTTTAAGAAAAATAGCCATTTGTCCCTGATATCTTCGAGTTCGGTAATTTGCTTATTGAACTTCGGGAGTTCAATAAAATAGAAATCCATGTCCTTCAATTTTCGCTCACCATTGTCGATGTCACAAACCACATGATGAGAAATATACTTATCACCTTTAGTAAATTTGAAATCAAAAATACCTATAAAAATTACCGGTTTTAGTGCGGTGTACTGCTCACCAGTTTCAATTTGTTGGGCGTATTCTTTGCACGCGTAATAAAGGAGTCTTTTATCTAGTCCTTCCTTTTCGGTTAACTGCATTTCAATAATGTGGCTTTTACCTCTTTTATCTCTCGCTCTAATATCAAGTATGGACGCCTTTAGGTTCTTGATAATAGGTAATTGGTGTGTAACGAGGTAGTCGATATCTAGGATAATATCGTCATTTTCCAGTTTCATCACAGCGTTGAGAAACGAGATGAGGATGATCTTTTTATTTTCATTTCCGAAGATCTTGCGGAAAGCGACGTCATTTTTAATATCTACAAATTGCATGGACTTATTATTTTGACTACAAAAATAGTAAATACTGCGATTAGTATTTTAAGTTTAACTATCCATTAGCAGATTTTAGCAAATTTTTATGAGCTGTTTGTAATATTTCCCTATGAAATAAATTTGGATTTGTTGTTTGTCATGAGTTTAGAATGACTGATTTGAAAATTTAATGAAACTACCACTTCTTTCGAGTACCTTTTGCTATATTTTGGCCGCTTTTTTTCCTGATCTGTAATTATTTCAGTAGATATTTTGTTTTGCGATTTGATCAGCAGATCCTTCTTGAAGGACGAATGCAAATGCATATCCTGGCTGTAGGTTTTCTGTGCCTGACTGATGTTTTGCTATGACGATCTTATTGATCTCAGTGGTGGTATTCGTGTGTTTTATGAATGTCTGGGTGGAGTCTAAATTGTAATGTGAAATCTGTCCATTCGTAAATGTGCTGGTGAATTGTTCCGCGGAAGATTAGAAATTGGTGATTTCATAAAAAACTGAATCACCAAGACAGACCGGAAATTCATGAAATTATTCAGCATTGGAATTCAAAACAATGAAGACATGAATTTCGGAATAACTTCGAAAATTGAAATCATAACTTATTATCGTTTTAAGTGAACAGCATCAATATTCTATTCGCGAAAATTCGCCATATTCGTTCAATTCGCGGCATTAATTAGCGATAAAATTGGCGGCAATCTTCAGCGGCCGGAAAGTATATCTTTTTTTGACGTGATGACCGCCGCTGCGCACAAGGATATCTTTGAGCGTTTCGATAACCTTAATGATGTGATTGCCCTTGTTGATCATTACACAATCAGACAAGGCAGCATGTGCGGCATCGGTTATTTCGGAGCGCGTCGCAACACCTGATTTATTGAGGCTTTCAAGTACCTGAGTCGCCCAGATTACCGGTACATGTGCGGCTTCGCAGATCCACAGAATCTCCTCCTGCACCTCACTCATGCGCTCGAAGCCGATTTCTACTGCCAGATCACCGCGTGCAATCATGACCCCAACGTTTTCTTCCTTAAGGCTGCAAAAGAGGAGTTCGGGCAGGTTTATAACAGCTTCGCTGGTTTCAATCTTAAGAATAAGTGCCAGATTCTTTTGCTTTTTAAGCGCAGACCGGAGTTCAAGGATATCTTTTGTCGTTTTTACAAATGAATACCCCACCATATCCGCATGTTCCAGTATGAAGGGCAGGCATTTCTTGTCGTGCTCGGTTAATGCCGGCAAGAGTAGATTGGAATCAGGGAAATTGATACCTTTTTCAGCTTTGATCTGTGGTTTCTTTGCCGATATTCGCATGATCTTTAGGTAAACCAAGTGTCTGTCAATACTTTCTATGCGAGATTCGA
>JBMOJB010000240.1:0-4597 GCA_049316985.1 Saprospiraceae bacterium
AATACCTATAATTCCTTGATTGCATCGGCATTTTTTCTTTTGTTGTACAATCCTTATTTTCTTTTTGATATAAGTTTTCAGTTGTCCTATGCAGGTTTGCTGGGAATACTTTATTTTCATCCTTATATTTTTGGCTGGGGGCAGTTGAAGTTTCAATTGATTTCTGAATATTATTTGCTTAATCAGATCTGGAGCCTGACGGCCGTTTCCCTGGCAGCAATGCTTACGACTACGCCGCTATCGCTCTATTATTTTCATCAATTTCCCGGTAGTTTTTGGATTTCAGGTTTAATCGTGGTTCCATTAGCCACGCTGGTTTTGTATGCTGGATTATTCCTGTTTGCAATCAGTAAGTTTTTTTTATTTGCCTATTGGGTAGGCAAATTTCTGGAGCTCGTAATTCTTGGCATGAATTACTCATTGTCCTGCATAGAGAAAATCCCACCCGGAGTGATTCGAGATTTCTGGTTAGAGCGGAATGAAACAGCACTTTGGTATCTAGTGGTTGCTTTGCTGGCTGCTGCTTTGCATGAGAGACGTATCATCTGGTTAAAATATGGGCTATTCCTGACGGTGATATTGGGTATGAAATTTAACCTGAGTGTGTTTTTTGCACGGCAACAGCATTTTATAGTTTTTTATGAGGCAGGACGGGAAATTTTAATTGATGTTTTTAAAGGCAAGGAGGTGTTGTCGGTCAAAAGCTCGGAGATTTCTGACAAACAAATTCAATTTGCTGCATACAACAATCGTATAGCGCATCAGATCGCGCGCACTGATGTACAGTATTTGAGTATAGTAGATAGTTTGCCGAAAACGAAAGTACTTAACATCGAAGGATATTCTCTGCTTTTGCTTTCTGACGAACATCAAGTAGATCTAATCCCTCCAAATACCTTTTTCAAATACATACTCATTTATGACAATCCCCGACTCGATTTTGAGCTACTGCAAAATAAAGTAAAGTTCAGTAAAATAGTGATTGCGGCAGATAATACGCTGAAATCGCTGCAGTTTTACAAAAAAGAGTGTTTAGCGAGAGGAATCCCTTGCCACGATATTAAACTAGATGGTACATTGGTAGAAGCTTTCGATGAATGATTACTAGCTCTTTCTAAATAAGCACAATTTCAGTCATCAAATTTTCAAATTATATCGTCCTATTATCAAATTTTCAAATCATCAAATTTTCAAATCAAAACTCTATCTGTGTTTAGAAAGAGGAGTCCCTTGCCATGATATTAAACTAGATGGTGCATTGGTAGAAACTTTCGATGAATGATTCGATGTCCATTTTCTAAATGAAAGCGATACCTATCATCAAATCACTCCATCATCAATTCATTCTATCATCAAATTTTCAAATTTTCAAATTTTCAAATCAAAACACTATCTTTGTGGCAAAATTGAAAAATGGAAGATTGGGAACTAGATTTTGAGTGGCTGAAAGTCAGACATAAGATCAGAGATCAGATGGGAAGAACAGAGATCCCTGATCTAAATGCGGTATTGTTTTTAGTAGGTGTACAAGAATTAGGAAGAGTTCAAGAAAAATTTACCAAAGAAGAAAAGAGGGATTTGATGCATATCGCAGTTTGTAGGTTGCTTAGCTATGAGGGATACTATGAATTTGAGGGCAGAGATGCAGACGGATGGCCACATTATAAGCAAATCGCTCCGTTCACAACAAAAGGGCTCGAAGAACAAGAACGATTAATTAAAGAAAAGCTGATTCAATACTTTGCTGATGAACAAGTCATCTAAGTTATTGTTCAACTCATACATTTTTAAAATATATAAATGCTGCAAACGGGCAGAACCGAGAATAATTACAAATTTATGAAAATTAGAAATTTGCTTTTTTACGCTGCAATTGTTGTTTTTGGAATCAGTTGTTCCAAACCGGTTTCGCAGTTTACTTACCAATTACCCAAGGGGAAAACTGCTCCCGCTGTAGTAACGTTTGACAACACCTCAAAAAATGCGGAGAGCTACGAATGGAATTTTGGAGATGGAACTACATCCAAAGAAATTAAACCTCAACACAAATACAAGCTATCAGGAAACTATACGGTGTCTTTGAAAGCAAAAAAAGGAAGAAAATTTAAAATGAGTGAAGAAAAAATTCATGTAGAAGCACCGGGCGCTTGCCTCGTAGAAATTGAAACTGATTTCGGTACGATCGTTTGCGAATTGTCTAATGCTACACCACAGCACAGAGATAATTTTATTAAAGTTGCCGAGGCCGGAAAATTAGACGGAACGCTATTTCATCGAGTGATAAAAGGATTTATGATTCAGGGTGGTGATCCTACTTCAGTCAATGCAACTGCACAGACTGCTTTGGGTGGAGGTGATCTGGGTTATACGGTTCCTGCTGAGTTTGTTGATAGTCTGGTGCACTTAAAAGGTGCTTTGTGTGCAGCGCGTACGAATAACCCGCAAAAAGCGTCTTCGGCGTCTCAATTTTACATCGTTCAAGGAAAGCCGGTTGATGATAAAATGCTGGATATGCTTGAAGGTCAGGGCGGATTTCACTACAGCACAGAGCAACGTGAAGCTTACAAACAAATGGGCGGAACGCCTTTTTTAGATAGAAATTATACCGTTTTTGGAAGAGTTGTTTCGGGCTTAGAAGTAATAGATAAAATCGCTTCCACTCAAATTGGTCCCATGGATCGCCCTGTAAAAGATGTCAAAATGAAAGTGACGGTTATTAAATAGAGTATAGTGCATTCGATTATTTTAAATTAACATAATGAGACACAAGCAATTTGATAGTATTTTAGGCATTGATATTGGCGGTTCTGGTCTTAAGGGAGCTGTTGTTAATATGAGTACAGGCAAGTTTGTAACTGAGAAGTTCAGAATTCCTACTCCTAGTCCTGCCACAACTACTGCAGTTGCTGAAGTATTCAGACAAATTGTCGAACATTTTAACTGGACAGGCCCCATTGGCTGTGGAGTGCCGGCTATAGTGAGAAAAGGAGTTACCTTGTCCGCAGCGAATATTGATGAATCGTTCATTAATGCCGATGTTCAATCTTTGTTCTCCGATGTATGTGGTTTGCCGGTTGAAGTACTCAATGATGCAGATGCAGCAGGAATAGCTGAATTGCATTTTGGGGAAGCACACAATACTAAGGATATGATGGTCATGCTCACCTTGGGCACCGGTATTGGTTCTGCGATCTTTTCGGAAGGAATTTTGATTCACAATACTGAGTTGGGGCATTTAAAATTCAAAGATTCTATAGCTGAAAAATTCTGTTCAGACGGTGCAAGAAAAAAACTGGGATTGGACTGGGCAGAATATGGCAAAAGATTAAACGAATACTTAAGACATATTGAATTGTTATTTTCGCCTGACTTGATTATCTTAGGCGGAGGAGGTTCTAAACACTTTGATAAGTTTTCCGATCAAATCAAACTTGATTTTGCTTTAGTAAAGCCTGCTAAATTATTGAACGATGCGGGAATTATTGGGGCGGCTTACTTTGCATACGAAAAACATAAACCCGTCTAATTCCTTTTCCTTTTACATTATGTAAAAAATAATTGTTGTTGCCAAAATAGTTTTCGAAGAAAACACATAGTCAATCATCAAATTTTCAAATCATCAAATTTTCAAATTAATCCAGTGATTGAACTTCCGATATTAGGTACTGAAAATTCTAGTCCTCAAAGGCCTAAGCGGCCGGATTGGTTAAAAGTAAAATTGCCAACAGGAGAAAACTACAAGAAGGTGCGCAGTCTGGTTGATAACCATAAGTTGCACACCATTTGTCAGAGTGGCAATTGTCCGAATATGGGTGAATGTTGGGGGGAGGGTACTGCCACCTTTATGATTTTGGGAAATGTTTGCACCAGGTCCTGCAGTTTCTGCGCAGTGAAAACCGGGCGACCCAATGAATATGATGAAGATGAGCCTCGCCGTGTGGCAGAAGCTATTCGTTTGATGGAAGTCAAACATGCAGTTATTACCTCAGTGAATCGCGATGAATTAAAAGATAGAGGTGCAGAAATTTGGTATCAGACGGTTTTTTTAGTGAAACAAGAAAGTCCAAAAACAACCATAGAAACCCTTATTCCCGATACCAAAGCCAACTGGGAGGCTTTGGAAAGAATGATCAGTGCCGGACAAGAAGTTGTTTCTCACAATATGGAAACGGTCGAACGGCTTTACCGAAAAGTGCGTCCACAAGCGAAATACGAACGCAGTCTGGAACAAATTAAGCGCACCAAAGCGTACGGAAAAAGAACCAAAACGGGTATCATGCTTGGTTTGGGAGAGCATAAAGAGGAAGTTTTTAAAGCAATGGATGATCTGCTTGCAAACGGCTGTGATGTACTTACACTTGGACAATACTTGCAACCTACGAAAATGCATCTTGATGTAGCCGAGTTCATTCATCCTGACCTTTTTGCAGAATACAAAGAAGTTGGCTTATCAAAGGGTTTTAATTTTGTAGAAAGTGGTCCTTTGGTTAGGTCGTCTTATCATGCTGAAAGACACATATAAGGTGCTATGTTGAATTGTGTGGGTAGTTGAGTTTTCGAAGCCAAATGCAATTGAAAATTTGAAAATTTGAAAATT
>JBMOJB010000241.1:0-4587 GCA_049316985.1 Saprospiraceae bacterium
GGTATGCTATGAATATAAATCCACAATCACCAAGTGGAGTGTTTAGCGATCAAGGTTTATGTGGCACAAGTTATCCTCAAGCCGGCAATAAATTTATCTCGAGTTGTATTGCTCAATCTAGCAACAGAAATCATATCAACTCAACCATAAATTTTAAATATCACTATCGAGTTGGATATTTTGATGAAGAACCAATATGTGTTTCAAATGTAAATATAAAGCAACCTTGCTATCCTCAAAATAACGAAGTTAATAACAGTACTTGTTACGTTGTATGTGATGATTGTGATGAAAATGGATTGCTAGACACAATAGCAAACTCTACAGGAAGAGAAAAGCAACTCCTAAAAGAACGACTCCTAAAGCTCTACCTTGAAAACGAGAGTGAAGACAAAAGTACAGAAATCTTATCTGTGATTGAAGAACTTGATGTGAATGAAGACCCTACAACATATATTGGAGCGCTGATTGACTACGGTGAATTTACAAGTGCTCAGATGCAGATAACGGATCTTCCTAATACGGATGACGGGAACGCACTCCGATATATATATCAAAAAGCATTAATCTTACAATCGCAACAGCTGACCGTCTTCGATTTGTCCGAATTACAGATTGACACTATTAGAACAATTGCAACTGGTGAAACCAAAGCACGACATTTTGCCCAAGCAATCCTATATGCTAGAGGAGAAGATTTACTAGATATTCCCATTGAGACTACAATAATCGAGGAAGATCCCGAGGAATCCCGCAGATCGGACGTTCTTGATACAAATTCTACTATGTTATCAATAATTCCTAACCCAAGTGATGGAGCAGCGCGGATTCAGTGGAACCTAGAAGAGAGTTTCAGTTCTGCAACACTTATCATAAACGACATAAGAGGAATAAAAATTAAATCATTTACTATAGAAAACATTAAAGGTGAGTTTTTTCTAAATAGTCTTGATCTGCCATCCGGTATATATGTTGTGAAACTGAAAAGTACTGATCGTGAAGTAATTTCAAAATTATTTATTGTACGTTAATTTTATTATTATTTAGTGTCAGCATGCATAAGGTAATTTCAGGTATGCTGACACTACTATTTCGTCAAATTATGAAAAATATATTTTTTATTATTGGTGTACTATTTTATGCGCATTGTGCAGCACAAATTCGATTTAGTAAGCAATACATTTCTGATTCAACAAATTGGCTAAGTTCGATAAGATCGGTAAATCAGTTGAATGATACTGTATACCTTGCTTTAATTGGCATTTACAAATCGAGTAATGAAGAATCATTGCTAATTGTAAAAGTTGATCAAAATGGAAATTTAGTCTGGAAAAAAGATTATCATCTTCGGGAAAGCATTACACCTGTTGAAATAACACCAACGAAGGATAATAATTTTATTATTTCAGGCGGTAGAACTATCATAAATAATGGCTTAAGAACATTACTTCCGTTTTTATTTAAAATAAATCAGCAGGGGGATTCCATTTGGTATAAAGAATATACATCCGAAAAAGAATGGTCTATCGCAAGTTTTTTGACAGAAACTTCTGATGGTGGGTTTGTAACTTGTGGTTATACGGTAAAGTGGTTAAAATCAGGCACTGATTACAAAGAGCAGCCATGGCAAGCATATGTATTAAGGACGGATAGCCTAGGGAACTTACTTTGGAAGTATGAATATGGGGATTTCTCACACAGTGAAGTGGCTCAGTGTGTAGTTGAATTGCCAAATCAAGATTTAATTGTTGTTGGTCGCTCACTAAGTCATGTTAAGGGTGAAAACTTTGATATTGATTTATTGACAATACGAATAGATAAGGATGGACAAGGGAAGTGGTTCAAAAAATACGGGCAACGTGGCCTTAATGAATCATTCACAAAGATCACATCATCAAGAGGTAGTCTCTATCTTGTATCAGGTGGTTTCTCAAGCCCAGCTCCCAACGCAAATCATGGCGGAATACTTGCAAAAATGGACGAAAATGGAAATATGCAATGGTTGAAAAAACTAAATAGTGAAGTAGAAGGTTTGGATTTCTCTGGTGGACACGTTGAACTGGCAAATGGAGATATAACGGTAACTGGTGTCAACTACAAAGATTACGACGTTGGTATTGCTCAATTTGACAGTACAGGTGCTTTCAAATGGTTGCGAAGGCATGATTTGAACCCAAATTCTGATGAATCAATATATGGAATAATTCATACTTTAGACAATGGATTTGCAATTTTTGGACATGGGCTATCTCCAATAAGAAAAAATGACCAGGCTTGGCTACTAAAAT
This sequence comes from Saprospiraceae bacterium, assembly GCA_049316985.1. Taxonomy (GTDB): domain Bacteria; phylum Bacteroidota; class Bacteroidia; order Chitinophagales; family Saprospiraceae; genus CANHEE01. The sequence goes on from JBMOJB010000241.1 coordinate 2,289, forward strand.
TAGATCAATATGGCTGCGATACCGAAGTATGTGCAAAAAGTGTTGTTACCAGTGATATGCCCGTTAGTGAAGTCGGTCAGCTTATCGCCTACCCTAATCCAAGTAATGGATTGGCATGGGTGCGCTGGGATATTGATGAGGGATTAGCGCATGCAGTGCTGACTATTAGTGATATGAGCGGTGTGCTGGTCAAGTCGGTACCAATTATGACAGCTACTGGCGAATATGATCTTGATGCGCTTGATTTGGCGGATGGGATGTATATTGCTACGTTAAGAAGTGGCGGGAGGAGCGTAGTGGCGAAGTTTGTTGTTGTGCAGTGATCATCTAACCTTGCTGGTTATGAAGAATTTCTTTTTTATAATATTCGTATTTGCTCAACTGGATTGCGCATCGCAAATTAGATTCAACAGACAATATGTACATCCGGACATAAATTATCTTAGTTCTGCTTCAGATCTAGTACAAAATCCTGATTCTACATATATTGCTTTGATGTTGGCAATCGACGATCATAGTCGAAACGATAAGATTCGAATCATGAAATTAGACAAGTACGGCGAGCGGATTTGGGAAAAGGAGTACAAAGCGACCGGATATGATGCCTGGCCTGCGCGAATTAGAAAAATTAACGACTCATATTTCATAACCGGCACTTATTATCTGAGAGATAGCATTGTTCCAGATATAAAATCTTTTGTTTTTAAAGTTGATGCATTAGGCGATTCGGTTTGGCTTAAAACATATTCATTATCTTCTTATCAAGCTATTTTGTATGAGTTCCTCGTACTGGCGGATGATTCGTTCCTTTTGTCCGGATATACAGCAGATGTCAAAAAATCAGGAAACAATTATATTCAGCAGCCTTGGAAGTCAGCTTTTGTGAAAATTGACTCCGTCGGTAGTGTAATTTGGCACCGAGAGTATGGAGATTCGAATCACTCATATGTACCGTATTCAAGTATTGAGTTGCCTGATTCTGATATCTTAATTGCGGGTAGATCTATTAGCCATGCAAAAAAAGATCGAAATGATATCGCAATGATGACTATGCGATTGAGTCCGAACGGGGATGCGCAATGGCTAAGATCGTATGGAAGCGTAGATGTAAACGAAGCATTTACTAGAATATCCAAAACTAAGAATAACGAGTATTTGGTATCAGGTGTATATGGTGCTAAAAACACTAGTGAATATGATGGTGGAATATTGGCAAAAATTGATGAAGGTGGGGAGGTTATTTGGATGAAAGTTTACAACGCAGTTATTAAAGGATTTGCATTTGATGGCGGTCATGTCGAGCTACCAAATGGAGATATCACCGTATCAGGAATTAGAAGGTTTTCGAATGACGTTGGTATTGCACAATTCGACAGTTCGGGAACATTCAAATGGTTCAGGCCATATGATTTGGATACTACCTCATCTGAAACCATCAATGGCATTACTACTACGCTAGACAATGGCTTTGCTATCTTTGGCCACGGGCTATCGTCTATAAGGAAGAACGACCAAGCATGGCTGTTGAAATTAGATCAATACGGTTGTGATTCTGAAGCTTGTGCCAAAAGTGTAGCGACTGCCGACTCACCTGAAAATAAAGTGATGCAGCTTATTGTATATCCCAACCCAAGTAATGGAGATGCCCGTGTTCGCTGGAGCTTGGACGAAGTTCTATCCCATGCGGTTTTGAGCATCTCCGATGCCAGAGGAGTTCCGATACATGCTTTACCTATTTCAACTGCAAGTGGAGAATTTGAACTTGAAGGACTTAATTTGGCAAATGGAATGTATGTAGCGACGATTAGCAGTAGAGGCAAAATCGAATGCAAAAAAATTATAGTGCTGAAATGATATTTTCAAGCCATGATACTTTTTGATAGCTAAGCCAAATCTTAAAACATTATCGCAGATTCAATTTAAATTGAATTATAATTTCGGAGTTTTACAGTAAGGTCCAGGATAATGATACCCAATAAACACTAGCTGCTTTTCCACGTGTAATATTAAACTGCGTTGGCTTCGATTGCAATGTTGTATTTCGTGTAAATTAGCTAAGTTTATTTATTAAATGAGGAAGTTGAAAATAATTAGGACATTTATCTTATTTCAATTCCAAAATAAGCAGCTGCCTCGTAATTTTCAATAAATTCCAGCTGCTCCGCTGTGTTACAAATGCCCAACACTAGAGTTAAATTACAAATTAGCCCAGCGTAGTGGTTTTTTGGGTAGTATGATGGAAATATGTGGTGCGAGCGGAGATCAAGGTTGAAGAAAGCTGCCGCATCCTGATCGTTCT
>JBMOJB010000242.1:0-4575 GCA_049316985.1 Saprospiraceae bacterium
CATAATCCTTTACCGGCCCAAAAATTCTTTCGCAAAACAAACCATCTCTTTCAGGTTTGTAAGTACGGTAGTTAATGGTTTCCGGCTTTAAAACTTCACCATAGCTTCTTTCCAAAATGCTGTCTGGCGAAGCCAAACCAATGGTGATCTGGGAAAATGTTGGCCTCGGACGGTTTTCTTTTTTGAATGCCATATTCTAAATTGATAATTTTTAAATTGATAATTGATAAACGCCTTTCTATTTTCCGGTTTCAGTTATTCTACAAAGTTCATAGCCGCAAAGCGACTATGAACTGTAATTTTATTGAAGTCCAGATCCCACTTTTGTAGGATAGAAACGTTTACTCAAATTTTAAATCCAATCCCAAACCTCTCAGCTCATGTACCAGTACATTGAATGATTCTGGAATACCCGGCCTTGGTATGTTGTCACCTTTAACGATGGCTTCATATGTTTTAGCCCTTCCGATGATATCATCCGATTTAAGGGTAAGCAATTCCTGAAGAATATTAGATGCACCATATGCTTCCAATGCCCAAACCTCCATCTCACCAAAACGCTGACCACCAAACTGAGCTTTACCACCCAGCGGCTGTTGTGTAATAAGAGAGTATGGCCCGATTGAACGTGCGTGCATTTTATCATCCACCATGTGGTGAAGTTTGATCATATAGATGATACCAACAGTTGCTCTCTGATCAAAACGATCACCGGTTTCACCATCATATAAATAAGTATGACCAAATTTAGGAAGACCTGCTTCGTTGATTCTTTCGTCAATTTCTGCTACGCTTGCACCGTCAAAGATTGGAGTTGCAAAACGAACACCCAATTTTTCACCAGCCCATCCAAGTACCGTTTCGTAAATCTGTCCAAGGTTCATACGACTAGGTACACCCAATGGATTCAATACGATATCTACCGGAGTTCCATCTTCCAGGAACGGCATATCTTCATGACGAACAATTTTAGCTACGATACCTTTGTTACCGTGACGACCCGCCATTTTATCACCCACTTTCAGTTTACGCTTAACAGCCATGTAAACCTTAGCTAGTTTTAATACACCTGCAGGTAATTCATCACCAATAGAGATGTTGAATTTCTCTCTTTTGTAACGGCCCAACTCTTCATTGTATTTAATGTTGTAGTTGTGCAACAAGGTATTGATCAGATCATCGATTTTTTCATCGCCACTCCAACCTAATGGATTTACGTTTACAAAATCAATGTTTGCAAGATTTTTTGCAGTGAACTTAACGCCTTTGCTAATCAACACTTCACCGAAGTTGTTGGTAACACCCTGACTGGTTTTATCTTTCAGCAAACTCTGCAATTTTTGTTGCAGCAGCTCCATGATAATTTCCTCGTTGGCTTCGTGCGTTTTTTCAATCTTCTCTAGCTGTGCTTTCTCTCTTACTTTAGCATTCTTATCTTTCTTGGCACGTTGGAATAATTTTTTATTAATTACCACACCCTCAGTTCCACTTGGCGCTTTCAAAGAGGCATCTTTTGCATCACCGGCTTTGTCTCCGAAGATGGCACGCAACAACTTCTCTTCAGGAGTTGGATCGCTCTCACCTTTTGGTGTGATTTTACCAATAATAATATCACCTTCTTTGATGGTTGCACCAATACGGATGATACCATTCTGATCCAGGTCTTTGGTAGCTTCTTCACTTACGTTAGGAATATCCGGAGTCAATTCTTCTTCACCCAATTTTGTATCACGTACTTCTGTTTCAAACTCACTAATATGGATAGAAGTAAACCAATCGTCTTTTACTACTTTTTCAGAAATTACAATCGCATCCTCAAAGTTGTAACCTTTCCATGGCATGAACGCCACTTTTAAGTTACGTCCCAAAGCCAATTCACCGGCTACGGTTGCATAACCTTCAGTTAGGAAATCACCTTCAGAAACCTTTTGTCCTTTTATTACTGCAGGACGAAGATTGATGGTTGTTTCCTGGTTCGTACGAACGAATTTGGTTATTTTATAAATAGTCAAATCATCTTCAAAACTAACCAGTTGCTGCGCTTCTGTTCTCTTATATCGAACATGAATTTCATTACCATCTACATACTCAACCACACCATCACCATCAGCATGAATCTGAATCCTTGCATCACGTGCAGCTTTACCTTCCAGGCCTGTTCCTACAATAGGAGGCTGAGGACGTAATAATGGTACAGCCTGACGTTGCATGTTAGATCCCATCAATGCACGGTTGGCATCATCATGCTCCAAGAACGGAATCAATGAAGCACTCAAACCAACGATTTGGTTTGGAGCCACATCCATGTATTCCACTTCCTTCTTATCAAGAATAGGGAAATCACCTGTCTGACGTGACTTAATCATGTCTTCAACGAAATTTCCTTTATCGTCAATATCAATATTTGCCTGTGCAATTTTAGCGGTATCTTCTTCTTCTGCACTAAGGAAAGTAATCTTCTTCATATCCACTCTTCCATCCGTTACTTTACGGTAAGGAGTTTCAATAAAGCCCATATCATTGATCTTGGCATGCACACAAAGTGTAGATATCAAACCAATGTTTGGTCCTTCAGGAGTTTCAATAGTACACAAACGGCCATAATGTGAATAGTGAACGTCACGTACCTCAAAACCAGCTCTTTCACGACTTAAACCTCCGGGTCCAAGTGCGGAGATACGACGCTTATGCGTGATCTCACTTAATGGATTGGTTTGATCTAAGAACTGCGATAACTGCGATGTACCAAAGAATGAATTGATAACTGAAGACAATGTTCTAGCATTGATCAAATCAACTGGAGTAAATACCTCATTGTCACGAACGTTCATTCTCTCACGAATGGTACGGGCCATACGAGCCAAACCAACACCAAACTGAGCATATAATTGCTCTCCTACTGTACGAACACGACGGTTGCTAAGGTGATCGATATCATCTACTTCACTCTTACCATTGGTTAATTGTACCAGGGTTTTAATGATGGCAATAATATCGTCTTTTGTTAATACTTTCTTCTCGATAGGGAAGTTTAATCCAAGACGACGGTTGATCTTATAACGACCCACCTCACCCAAATCATAACGTTTGTCTGAGAAAAATAATTTATCAATGATACCACGTGCAGTTTCATCATCCGGAGCATCTGCACCACGCAATTGCTTGTAGATATGCTGAACCGCTTCCAGCTCACTGTTGGAAGTATCTTTATTTAATGTATTGTAGATAATGGCATAATCACCACTCACTTCTTCTTTCTGAATGAAAACACTCTTCACGTCCATTTCCATGATCATTGCAATATTGGAATCATCCAAAATGCTATCTCTCTCAAGAATGATCTCGTTTCTTTCAATAGAAACTACCTCACCGGTATCTTCATCAACAAAATCTTCAACCCAAGTACGAAGTACACGGGCTGCAAGGCGTTTGCCAATATGTTTTTCTAATGTTTTGCGGTCTGTTTTTACTTCATCAGCCATACCAAACAGCTCAAGGATATCCTTATCTGTTTCAAATCCGATAGAACGTAATAAAGTAGTTACAGGGAATTTTTTCTTACGGTCGATGTAAGCATACATCACATTATTGATGTCTGTTGCAAACTCCATCCAGGCTCCTTTAAAAGGAATAACCCTTGCAGAGTAAATTTTGGTTCCGTTCGGGTGAACAGACTGACCAAAGAATACACCAGGTGAACGGTGTAACTGGCTTACGACTACCCTTTCAGCACCGTTGATAACAAATGTACCACGTGGTGTCATGTAAGGAATATTTCCAAGGAATACATCCTGAACGATTGTTTGAAAATCAACGTGCTCTTCGTCATTACAACTAAGGCGCAATTTCGCTTTCAGCGGAACGGCATACGTTAACCCTCTTTCAATACACTCATCGATCGAATAACGAGGAGGATCTACGAAGTAGTCTAAGAATTCCAGTACAAAAATGTTACGGGTGTCTGTAATAGGAAAGTTTTCCTTAAACACACGGAACAGCCCTTCTACGTTACGTTTGTCGGGGGTTGTTTCTAACTGGAAAAAATCTTTAAACGACTGAATCTGGATTCCGAGTAAATCGGGTTGCTCTGCTATCAGTTCAACTTTTCCGAAATTGAAACGTTTAGCAGCGGTTGATTTTGTTGCAGACATATTGTAATTAAAACGTTTTAGTGTGCGTGGGCCTTATAATTCGGGGCATAGTGATAACAGCTAATGCCACTAACCCTAAATTAAAGGAGGGCAAAGTTATGGAATAAAATTTAGAAATAGAGTCCCGGACAGAGATTTTTGAGAGATTTGGTAGGATTTTTGATAAAATCGGAAGATTTCCGGGGAGATGGATGTTTTTAGGGCTGAATTTGTTGTTCAAAAAAGCAATAAATGGATTAAAAAAATAAAAAAAGCCGGAGATAAATCTCCGGCCTTTTAGCTATTTATAAGATCAGCAATTAAGCAATCTCAACATCAGCACCTGCTTCAGTTAATTTTGTTTTAAGTTCTTCAGCTGTTGCTTTATCAACACCTTCTTTAACTGGTTTTGGAGCGCCATCAACTAAATCTTTAGCTTCTTTCA
>JBMOJB010000243.1:0-4526 GCA_049316985.1 Saprospiraceae bacterium
GAAGCTGATTCAACTGCCTGCATTTCTACTGTAATGTCGCCTACTTTTTTCTGCTTTTCATCTTTCTTCAGACCCGCCAGTACTTCCATGAATCTTGGATTATTAGATACCATGTTTAACGCACCTCTCTGGTATCCGAAGAAATAGTAGGTGTCGGAAGTAGTCTTGAGGTAAATATATACGCGATCGTCTTCATTGCCCGGCATCTTGAATTCAATAAAAGAAGTCAGTAACTTATTTACTTTTTCACCTTTGATACTGGCCAGGCCATTGAGATCCCTCATAGAAATTAAGGATTGGTAATCCGGATTCCATTTCATAGGAATCCAGCTGAACAACAAAGGGTACTTGTTGAGTTTTTTGGGAATTTCGAGGCTATTTTCTTTTAAGCCAAGGATCATTTTTGACCATTCGTTGTCATCTGATATAATTTCTGAAAGTGCTTTTTCATAAAAAACTACATCTTTAGCATAATCGACTTCTTGCGCTTCCAGTCCTGTTACCAATAAATCATTGGCTACTACATTCAGAAGTTTTTCCGGTATAAGCATATCGATTCCCGTCATGAGATCCACAAAAGTCTTATTATCGACATTCTGCAAAGACATAGAATCAGAAGCAGGAGCGGCAAAAATTGCCTCGCCACGTCCCGCAGCGTCTATATTCAATGCTTTGGCTCCTTTACAAATATTGAACTTGCCTTCAAAATTCACTTTCCCGCTGGCATTTTGCAAGGTCAACAAATTTCCTCTTCTCACTTTCTGCGGCGCATTGACTTTTGATGAATCGCCAAACAAAAACTGATCGGTCTTATTGTTATACTTTAATAATCCTCGTGTATCAATTAGTGGGCGGTCTTTTCGAGCAAACAAGGGCATCATTACGCTTGGGTAGGCGATAGACGTTTCTTTACTTAGGTAAATTCCCGTTCTGACGGGTTCGCCGGCATAATTTTTCGGATCATTGAACAGAATTGCAAAATCCTTTTTATCGGCATCACAATTGATGCTAAACCATTCTTTATAGGGCAATTTAGGGGCGTTCAAACTAGCAAATCCTTCAAATTTAAGATTTTTTGAAGCTGCGAACAGACTGATTTTGCCGCGGTAATCAATTTTATAATCGATCAAAAAGCTATCTTTCTCCTCCACTTCACCCGTTGCTCTGGTCTCTGTTTTCTTTTCGCTGCTCTGACCTTTTCCCACTCTGGCTCCAACGATATCAGAGAATAAAATTTCTTGCTTTTTATTGCCGATTGGGTAATCGTAATACCCACTAGCTGTGTAGTTTTTGCGACCTTTAATATCGACAGTTGCGCGATTAATTTCGTGGTATTTGTTGGTTGTATCTGCGACTATACGAGCATTTTCAAGTGTACTCATGATACCACCCGGTTGAATATCAACATCTCCTTTTTCCGTGTAGACAAACGCATCACAGGTTTGAATAAAAGGAACGCCGCCAATTTTCAAGGCATAGGTTTTCAAATTATAAAAAGCAGATTTTCCTTTAAAATTCAAAGAATCCTGCGCCGGATCAGTTGATTGAAAAGTAGCCAGTTTATCCTTATCAGTTTTGAAATCAACGGTTTCATTTTTCATGTCCCAGATAAATTCTGACATGGAGGTCTGGTATTTGTTGTACGGCATTGAGGTGGAAATCTGATCCGTATTGGCTTTGAATTTTCCAATTTGCTCATCAAAATCTGCCTTTCCGCGGATATTTCTGGTATCAAAGGCAAAAGCATCCTCCCCAAGCACCTTGATTTTCATGTCCATGGTATCGGCCTGTGTAAAATTCGCGCCAAAAGACAGCAATTTTGAGGTCATGGTACCTTTTGACCAATCAAATACACCACGCCCTTTGACACCCTTTGGTGTCAAGATGAGCATCCCTTTTAAAGTATGGTCGCCGGCTTTGAAAATATCAAATGGTTTTTCTTTTGTAGTCACATACATACTATCCTTGTACGGTCGCCAATCAATATTTACGTCAGTACCCAAAACCTGCGGCACCTGAATCGCACTTTCCCGGTCTTCAGTCAAATCAAATTTCTTTGCAGAAGCGAGCAGTTGCTTGGGTTTGAAAATTATGTCCTCAGAATTAATTTCAGCACCAAGGTAATTCACCTGTCCCTTACCCAGAAAACCAGCATTGCTTAAAAAAATCTGTCCTTTATAGTTTCCCTTTCCAGTATAAGCGGGATAACCATCAGCCGGCGTAGTGTTAATAAAACCAAGTGATGTATCAGACTGAATACTGATAGTTTCAGGAAATAACGGGAAAATATTGGCAGAATTCATCGTGCCTTTGAACTGAATATCGTCCTTGACGTAATTATCCATGTGGTTGAAACTAAATTTATCCAATATAAAACTGAATGAATCCCGTTTGTAAACACCCTTCATGATATGCTTGTCATCATAGTAAACATAGGCGTTGCCTTTACTTTGAAAAGAAGGGAACATCAGAATATCGTCCCGTCCTGACTTATTATTCGGTGCATCAATCAGAATCACACCACTTGCGTTTTCAATTCGAGAATTGATACCTTTGGCGATAGGTTCGCCTTCGGGAGTTTTATCGCCGGTAGGGATAAACAAGTCAAAAAACTTCACTGAATCCATGTCGATTTGAAATTTATTGTAATCGAAATGGTAACCCTTGCCGGTCATCACACCAAAACCGGCATATAATCGGCCATCGAGATCCATATCCCGATTTTCTTTCATGATCAGTTTGTCATTATTGGGCAGAATACCGACCCTTTGACGGGTACTAAACTGCAGACTGTTTACACCTTGCATCGACATCTTTTTGTCTTTCAGATTGAACGACATATTGGACTTATCGGTCTCGGATACTATTTTCAGTGCATCAAAATCTACTTTCTTCAAACTGGCGTTGGCATAGTGCATGACTTTATCTTTGATAATGACACGCTCCCGGTCAGCATCGTAATCAATAAAACCTTTGGAAACCAAATCATACAACAAAGTATTGATGGATTGGATATCAAAATTAGGATTCAAGGCTTTTGCAACAACAGTGGCATCGATGTCCATTGATCTTTCGCGCTCCGCAAGTAATTTCAAGATGGCCACAGGATTGGTACTGCCGATGGACTGCAGTTTTCGATATTCAAGATCATCGTAATATTTGAAGGATTCGAGTTGCACTTTGTTTGCAATGGTGCTAAGCGAAAATTTCTTCTCTCCGATCACAATGGAGTCTTTGTCAAGGTACCAATCCAGATTATTGGAATCAATCAAAGATTTATGAAAAGAATCTGAAAATGGATTTCTGTCAGAACCTCTCTCGCCCCGGGACAGGTGCAATTCTCTTTTTACCACATCAAATTTGAAATTCACCGACGGATGAAAAATCGAGTCAGTTCCAATATAAATCACCGATTGCACGCGTTCGCCCGCTACAAGTTCACCTTTTCTAATTGCAAAACCCTCTGCAATTGCTTTGAATTTCAGGTTGTTCTTTTCGTCAAGGATATTAATCTGGGCCTTCACTTTTTTCGATCCATACCCTCTCACTGTAGTACCTTCCAACCTAAATCCACCGATAAACTCTACCCCTTGCCCGAGATTTTTAATCTTTAAAACGGCTTCTGCAGATCGGAAGCGAGGATATGAGGCTTCATTTCTATTTTCTGTTACTAATTTATCTTCAAATGTGCCATTTACATCAGCATCCGGGAACATGGTTGCATAGTGCAAGGTGCCTTTATCAATCTCATATCCCCCTTTTTTCATTTCGATGGCGTATTCACCGGCAAACTGGTAGTACACTTCTTTCATTCCAAAACGATCCCATTGTGCTTTACCCGCTTTGCCGCGAAAAACCTGTTCGAGGGGATAGTATTTGCCTGCAGTATTGTAAATAAATATGGAGTCCTTTTTATTCTTGCAAACCAGATCAAGTTTGTTATACTCAACAAATGGTATTTTCCCTTCATATTTCAACTCAAAAACATCACTTTTTGCCATCCAGATGGTTCCTCCATCACTCAATCGAAGTGCATTTTTATCAAAGAAATCAAAGGAAAAGCTCAGAAACGTTTGTATTGGAGTCAATTTTCTTTTTTCTATATCTTTTAGCATTGCGCTCAATAATTCATGCCAGCGCATAAATCGCCCTTCTCCAAACTCACCTTTTTTTATCACGGTCAAAGTTCTCAGATAATCTTTGAAAAAAGGATTGGGTGTCAATTTTTGCGTGAGCATTTCATTACATAATTCAATAATCCGCACACTTTCATTTTCCGGAAAGGATTCTGACTTCCATTGCTTTTTAAAATTCGAATACACATCTTCCATTTCCGGTGTCTTACTTACCGTGACAAAATCCTCCATCTGTTTGATGAATTCACCTTTTTCAGTAGAAAATTTGTCGATGCGTGTCTGCGCATTTAGCGCAGAAATGGACAATAGAAAGCTTAAAAGAATAAAAAAACGAAACATTTATTTAATTGAAAGTTGAAAATTGAAAATTTGTTAGTCGGTTGGTCGGTT
>JBMOJB010000244.1:0-4480 GCA_049316985.1 Saprospiraceae bacterium
TAGGCTATGCTTTTGTCGAAACTTATCCATACGGGAAGTTACCTGTCAACCATGCTTTCTCGGAAAACCGCTTCTGGGAACAGGTTCAGGTGAAAAACCAACTGAAAAATGTAGAGTATGTCAGTCGTTTCAGACTAGAACAAAGGTATGTTAACTCGATCACCGGTACTTTGGGAAACTATTCTGAAGGTATTGCTGTGTATACCAATCGCTTCCGCTTGATGCAGAAATTTTCTATACCTTTCAAAGGAGAAAAGATTGTCGATAAATCATTGTATATTAGTGCATACGACGAATTTTTCATCAATTTCGGGAAAAATGTAAAGTATAATATTTTTGACCAAAACCGTGCATATGTGGCGCTTGGATATAAAATTCCTAAGGTCGGAAGGCTGGAATTGGGTTATCTGAATCAGATGCTGATGAAACCGGATGGAATAAAAATTGAGAACAACCACACACTTGCTGTTACTTTGAGTTCGACGATTGATTTTTACAAAAATTAATTACGAATTACGAATTACGAATTACGAATTACGAATTACGAATTAAGAACTTGCCTGCCTTTGGCAGGATACGAATTACACAACTTGTCACCTTTGGTTGATTGGGAACTTAACTGAGTTCGGCATTCTGTGAATAGATATTGAATCTTTTGTATTATATTTTTAGAACTAGGAATAAGAAAATGCTCAGCCAGGAAAACCTTGCTGAGCATTTTTATAATTAAAAAATGAAAGAATTTTCAACTTTCAATTTTCAACTTTCAATTATACAAGTTGCATCCAGCCTTTTGGTGTGCGCTTGAATGCAGCATCAAACGTGTTGAATACAGTAGAAACACAAAGTACTTTTGCGTTTTCGTCGACAATCTGAACAACAAATTTGTCGCCTTCTTGCACTACTTTATATGCGTTTTCGTTCATTAAAGCAAACTGAACTTTTTTGAACATTTCGTCTCTTTCTTTGATTGTATTGAATCCTGCGGAACGTTGGAAGATTGAACCATCCATGTTGTAAACAACGAAATAATGTTTGGTCTTGCCGGCAGAGAATAGTGCAAAGCCAGTTTTGTCTAAAGTCTCATGTCCTAAGTATAATTCAGTATTGGCGAATTCAAGCACGTCAGCTGTTTTTTCAACTTTCTTGGTTTCTACTTTTTTGCTTGTTGTCTCTGTTTTAACAGCTGCAGGAGCAGGAGTTTTCTCTACAGTTTTTTCAACTTTAGCCGGAGTTGCTACTTTAGCTGCTGCTGGCTTAACCTCCACAGATGGAGTCATAACTGTACCGCAAAGCTCAGCAATCAACATTTCCGCCTCTTTCTTCGCTGTAAACGGACAAGATCTTGCGATCTCAACGTTGTTCTTAGCTTTAAGAATTACAAGGTATTGCTTGTTTTCTTCAACGACAGAATACAAGGTTTCATTTGACATGTTTTTTGTCAATGAAGTTAAGCCTGCTTTTTGTGCTGCTGCTGTAGGGTAACCTTCACTTCTGAAAATTACTTTTCCAGTTGCTTTGTTAATGTATGCAAAATAATGTTTGGATGTTTTTTTGTCAGCAAATGTAACGAAACCGTCTTTATTTGCATTTTTTGCTTGATTTTCGTAGAAATCGCAATTCATATAATCGTTACTGATCATGATATGAAAATTTTTTTGATGAAATAATATTATAAACTGCCGCAAAGATACAACATTGGCAGAATAAATGCAATGTATTCGTGTTAAATTTATGTAAAATACAAATTTAATTTTCTATGCAATTAAATATAATATGTGTTTCATCAAGAAAATGAAAGATTGCAGCAAGGAAACTAATTTTTTATCTCAAAAAAACTGAAATGAGTTTTGCCGTAAGTGCGCATTTCTTTAAAATTGGGATGCTTTTCGAAACTATGATTGGGGTTGTGTTCCAGTACAAACCATCCCTCAGGATTCAGCAATTCATATTGAAATATTTTGTCGGGCAGCGTGTCTAAGGCTGGCATACCATAAGGCGGGCCTGCGAAAATGTAATCATACTTTTCTTTAGTGGTTTCAATGAATCTAAATACATCCATTTGGAAGATTCTGATTTCGTTTTCTATTTTTAAGAGCGTCGCCATTTTTCTGACAAAGTTCAGACAGCCAGTGAATTTGTCTACGTAAGTCACCTGCGTGCATCCGCGCGACAAGAATTCATAGCTGTGATTGCCGGTACCTCCAAAAAGATCGAGCATTTTCGTTTCTTCAAAATCAATATTATTGTTGAGAATATTGAACAGACCTTCTTTAGCGAAATCTGTAGTCGGTCGAGTAGGCCAATCGTCAGCAGGTGGATTAAATTTTCTGCCTTTGAATTTGCCGGATATAATTCTCATAGTGTTTATTTTGAAGTTGTTAGATCAGTTAATGTCGTAAAAAGTGTGCAATGGATATGCACCGAAAACGGTGTCTTTTTGAAAAGCTGAATTTGATGTAGTTTCTATAAAATCTACATTTCTGACATAGCGATAGATGCTATTGTAAAGTTCTGAATTATTACTGATATGTCCACTGAGCATTAATACGGCAGTTTCTGGATCAAATCCAAGTTGATTGATGACAAGCAAGGTATAATAAGTTACATCATCTGCTGTTTGAAAGGTAAAATTATTCACTAAATGAAGTTTTGCTTGCCGAAATGCAATAATTTGCATTTGATTTTGGTGGAAATTGACAAACAAGGTATCTCCATCAATTTTTTTTGCATGAAAATAGCATTTATTGACTAGCTCAGAAAACAAATTTGTGATGTTGGCATGGGGCCACAGGTGTTGAATATATTGATGCAAATCGATTTTGAGCAGATAGATATTCATTATTTCATCTAAGCATCGCTCTGTTTTTAACAGTTCAGAAGCAGGGGCAGGACAAACGATGTTGAGGTAAATATAGGGGTTTTCAGCTTCAAATAGTGCAACGGGTACTTGCGTAAAAGCAGATGTCAAATGGCGGATACTGATTTCGCTAAATGAAAGATTCAGCATTTTATCGGTACTGAGCAACAGTTCAAGTTCATCTTTGAGGCTAAATAAATCTCTGTTATGTGCTTCAAGTGCGTAGCTTTTGTAGGCCAGACTTTGTTGATTGTCATAAATCAGATACGAGCAGGCGACATCACTTAGCAACATACTTAACCTGTATTGGTAACTGCTGTTGCTTAATAATTTCTCGTCAAATATATCGTAAATAATTTTTGCCATTGGGAAAAGATAATTAGGCTTTATGTCGATTTGTGTGGGTAATTGAGTTTTTTTAAAGCTTTGAGTGGTTGTAATTTGCCAGCCTGTTCGGACAGGCAGGCAAATCATCAAATTTGGATGTAGCTTTCTAAGAAAACTTGACTACCCACATAGAACAACATTAAGGCAAATAATTTTTGCTTTATTTTTTCTTTCCCGCAACGCTTATTTTTCCGTTGTAGACAGCCCCTTCTTCAACGCTAATGGAACCGGCGTTTATATTACCATTGATTTGAGCGGTAGAAAAAAGTTGTAAAGCCTCGGTAACGCTGATGTCACCTTCGATTTTACCTTGAATTGCGGTATTCATGGCGTTTATTGTGCCGTCGATCACACCACTTGGACCCATTACAAGTTTTTTATCTACTTTGACCTCGCCATTGATTTTTCCATCAAGACGGACATTTTCAGAGCAAATAAATGTGCCCTCAATTACAGTGCCTTCGGCTATGACGCAAGTAAGCCCTGAATCAGCTCCAGGCATTGAATTTCCAGTCGATACTTTTCCGCTGTTGTTATTTACTATTGACATTATCTTATTAATTTACTGATTGAAAAATGCTTTTTAAGATGTTGACCTAATTTAAATTCATCGCATCAGGTATTGCAGCAATGATGGCAAAATTGTTTCCTTTATTCTTCATTGAATGCTGCCACAACTCAGTGGGGTCATCTTTGAACATGTAATTGGGATGCATCTCGGCGGTAATCCACGAACCACTTGACAGTTCTTCTTCCAATTGACCTTCACTCCATCCCGAATAGCCTACAAAAAAGCGAATTCGTTCTGGTGAGACGAGGCCTTGCGTAGCTAGTATTTTAAGTGCTTCGAAATTTACTCCCCACCATACTCCAGTGGAGATTAATTTACTGTCTTCAATTAAATCTCCATAACCATGAAGAAAAAACAATGCCCTTTTTTTTACTGGACCGCCACAATACACCCTTGCTTCAAATTCAGGAAATTCATCTATAACCTCGTTCAACATGACATCGAGTGGTTTGTTCAAACAAAATCCAACCGATCCACTTTCTTCATCATGTTCACACAGTAGCACTACCGAACGATGAAAAAAACCATCTTGTGAAAATGGTTCGGCGATCAGTATGTTGCCTTTTAGGTTTTTTGTATCCATTCAGTATTTTTTTTATGCTTATGCCAGATTTTCCGACAGTACTTCGCGATTAATTTTTTTAATCATTCCTGTCAATACG
>JBMOJB010000245.1:0-4465 GCA_049316985.1 Saprospiraceae bacterium
ATCGCTCCTTTTTCTGTGCGTACCAAAATGTTGTAAAGTCCGGCTTGTAATGCCGAAACATCTAAACTGAAATTATCATTTTGGATGTTACTGAAATTAGATTCCATCATTTCTCTTCCATTGACATCAGATACAATGATTTCAACTGCTTCCATAGCCGATTCGAAATTGAATTTAACATTCAAAAAATCAGCTGCTGGGTTAGGGCCTATGTTTACGCTGCTTGAAGGTAAAAGAGCCTCATTAGAATTCACGATTGTACGGATGTTCCAACGGATAACCGGAACAAGTGAAGAGAACCCTCCGGAGATAAACCTGTCTGCAATTTTTAATACTGAGTGGAAACTTCTTTTTCCGATACTGTCGAAAGCAATGTCAACAGCAGCATAATTGTATCGATCGTATGCTGACAAGAACGCAGGTTTGTCAGTCGAAGTTCCTTTGTGCTCGATATACACTACATAAAAGGTATTGTCTTGTAAAGCAATTGGTTTTCCAGCTGACAAGAAGTTGTTGAAACGGATTCTTATCGGTCCTCCCGATCCATTAGGAACAGCCGCTTCAGTACCTTTAATTTTGTATGATGCATCACCAACCACAACCAATTCTTCTTCGTCAATTTCTTTGTCTGCTGCATCTGTTGGCTCCCATTTGTACAACAAGATATCCAAATTTTCATCTTTATTGTTCGCAGCTCCTTCGATTCCGAAAGTTACGCTACTTGACTGGTAATTTTTACCATTTTTGATGTAATAAACATTGCCATAGCCCCAAGTTGGCGTGGAACCGGCTGTAATAACTGGTGCAACACTTCTTGAACGACCGTTATCCTTCGCAAAAGTGGAATCAGATACACCAAATACAAATGACAATCTATTGTTCCAGGTTTCAATATCAGTTGAATCGGAAAGCAATTCGTAAATAGCACCATAGTTTGCCTTTGGTCCTGTAGGCGCAAATCCATTAGGGAAAACTTTGTTTTCGATCGTAGTATCAGGTCTTACTGTACCATAATTTAAAACATCTGTAAAAACTGCAGGAGGAACAATTTGTCCATTTGCGTTCAATTGGTAGATGTTCATGTTGTGTTTCACATTGTATTGTGATTTTGCTCCAATATTGCTGATGTCGTTCAAAAAATAAGTTTCACGTGTTTGTGAAATTGGAGTGAATATATTTTCTGCAGGTGCGAAGAAATTTGGATTAGCGGTAAGGTTGTTGTCCTCCATTGGAACAATAGCCACGTCATCTACTACCCAAAAATAGTAATTTCCATCAAAAGAGAACTTGAATTTGAAATTTTTGGTATTCCCGGCACCCGGTAATTGTACACGAGTAACTACTGTAGGCGAATAGGTGGTGTTCAATTGGTTTGTTTTTACCAATTCATTTACACCGATAGCAACCGGATCAGACCATGTTGCACCGTTGTCACGGCTATACATTATGGCTGTAGATGCAGTAGCTAGTCCTGCAACATTTGGTCTGTTAGACCTGAAATTACGAAAATATTGGCTGAAAACTACTGTGAGGTTATTATAGCCGGTTACATCTATAGTTGGAGAAATCAAGTCTCCGGAGTGTGGTGCAGGACAAGTGCCTTTTCCTTGCGCTTGTTTTCCGGTGTCCAGGAAATCAGAATCAAAAATAGCAGCGCCATTCGCTTTTGAGGCAGACTCTAATCCGGCTGCCCCTGCATAAAGTCCTACCGATTTGGCTAATTCTGACCATGTCCACAAAGCGTTAGCAGTTTTTGTCGGATCACTGGAACTTACACCTGCTGCAGTCCATCCGTTTAATCCACCATCAAATTCACCATCTTTACTTCCCGGGCCACCCCAAAGAATTTTTTCCTGTGCTGCAGCAAGATTAATAAACATTACTGCCAGAACAAAAGAAAGAAAAAGTTTTTTCATTGAAAAAAGTTTAAATTTTTTAAAAATTAATATTCGAGCAAATTTAGGAATATTCTGTTTAATATTTAGTTAATATTATAGAAAAATGGTTTACGGTTGTAATATTCAAGTAAAATTCTTTCAAATCGCTGATAAAGCGCTTTATTGAATTTTTGTTTGGTGCATTTTGTGCGAACCAAATGATTGTAGAAGCAAAAAATGATTAAATGGCTGATTGACCAAGAACTGCGCTGCTTCCAATAGGTAATTTGATTTTTTTTGTGTTGAATTTTATTTTTTTCAATATTTTACTATCTTTGCAGTATAATTTTTTGTCGACAGACCTGATATGGAACACTACCGTATCAGGTCTGTTTTCAAAGATGGGAATTACTTTATTAATTTAAAACAACCTTAATAATATGTTACCTTTAAGTCAAGACTATATTGAACAATTAGAAGCCATTGCCGGATCTATTCAGGAATCCGAACAGCTGGCTCAGTATATGGAATCAGAAGAGGAGGAAGATTACAAAGTTCTTCAACAAATGTATGAACCTATATTGGCGGAGCTCCATCTTGAAGTTGCTAAAAATGATCCATTACAATTGATAGCATTCGAAAAAGTGCTGCTTGATCCTGCCTTTGAAGGGTTGTTTTTGCCAAAGATTTTGTCTTATAGTATCTTGAGAGGTGAAGTCTCAACGCATGATTGCAAGTATACCCGTCAACAAGATCATTTTAAGGATATCTTGACGTCAATTATACAGTCTCCTAATTTTGAATGGCTCAAAAAAAGGATTGGAATGACAGTTCAGACAGGTTTTATGCTAAGTAGCGATATATGGATAACCAATTTGATCAATGTTTTTCAAAACAAAAGATTTAGGTACTATTTGCAAAGCAGCAAAGTAGATAAATTCAGATTTGAATCAGAAAGGCGTTTACATTGGGAAAGATACAAGAAGCAATTTAATAATGAGATTTATTTTACGGCGGATTTCCCCACGCAATTGTCGGAGTTAAAAGTTTTGTATCCTTCTGTAAAAGAATTCATCTTTCAACGCGTTTCAAGACACCTTGACAATAGCAGTTTTGTGCCACAGATGAAAGAATTTATTGAGAATAAAAGTTTTTGGGGCCATCCTGAACACGTTGAAATGTTGGGTATGTACGCTAATTATTTTGAGCTTGACCAGGACGAAACAAATAGACTCTCTGAAATATTAAACAGTCAACGCAAAGAAGTTGCTAATTTTAATGAAGTTTATTTCAATTGGCTACTCGAAGCCCTGACCTCAAATGCAGCAGTTGATAGTGATTGCGACTTAAGAGTAGCTAAAGTTTTGGATAAAAATGTCAAGGATGATTTGGCGAGTTACTACGAATTGACTGAATTAATAGCATTAAAAGGCTATGCCGATGAAGATGCTATTGATGCGGTAAGGGTATTTCACAATAATTACGAAGGATTGTCTACGATTAACCAATGCGTCCGATATATGATTCTCAGTAAGATTAGACGCTTCATGGGACAATTGCAACCGCTTCAATACCACGATTATTTCGAAGGCAATAAAACCTTTACTGCCTATATGCATTCGTTCGGAAATCAAAAATTTAATCAGGATATTGAAGATATCTCTTTAGTTTTTATCAATAAATCACTAAAGAAATTTACTGACAAAAGAAGTCACGACTATCAGAAAATTAAGAAGTTTGTGGCAACGGCTTTTGTTGAAATGGGCTTTTTAAATGACAAAGAAATTGTGGAGATGTTCAAGTCCAGAAGAAAAAAGAAGGACTAATGTCATTTGCTACCTGTAATAAACTTTTATGAACGGCAGAAATTGCCGATATTGAAAGTTTTTAATGATGAAATGTTTCCTAAAATACTGCAAACTTTAGCTTGCAGTATTTTTTTTAAATGAAAATCCTGCGGAAGGGGGGATCCGCAGGAAGTTCAGATAACATACGATGAGAAAACTTGTGTAAAGATAGAGTCGGGAACCAATTGCCAACAGGCAATTTAGTTAGCGGATGAAATGGTTTATTTTATGGTACTATTTGTTGAGAAAACGGCGGTTCGCAAGATCACGCACATTAAGGCATTTTTCTTTCATTTGCTCGACCTGAAACGATACCTTTGTTCGCAGTATAATAATACGAATTATGCAACGGAAACTTCTTTCTGTAAAAGACCTCAATATAAACTTTGACACTCTAAAAGCGGTTCAAGGAATTAGTTTTGATTTGTATAAAGGAGAGACAATCGGTATTGTAGGCGAATCAGGCTCTGGAAAATCAGTATCTGCGCTTTCCATACTGAGATTATTGAGTGAAAATCCCAAAAATAGTGTTAGTGGTCAAAATTTGTATCATGGACCAGCAGAAGAAGTTGTGGACCTGATGACGATTTCTGTCAGTGAATTAGAACAAATTCGAGGTAATAAGATTGCGATGGTTTTTCAGGAACCTCTGACTTCCTTAAATCCGACAATGCCCTGTGGAGTACAAATTTTAGAAGTACTTCGATGTCATAAGAAATTATCTGCAAGTGTTGCAAAAAA
>JBMOJB010000246.1:0-4455 GCA_049316985.1 Saprospiraceae bacterium
GATAATAACCAATTCTCAAGCTATTGAAAAATTGGGTTAACGGAGGGGACTCAAATTTGTTATTGCCTAATATAAGTTTACACTTTTTGAGTTTATTTCAACTCGCAAAAAAAACTTATATTTGGGAATGGCAAAGAAAAAATTAGAAAAATCAATGTCACAAAATGGCAGCTTTGATGTACGTCAAACTCGCTATTTTAGTGAAGATGCTCGCCGTCAGATTGTGAAAGAAATTGAAGACGGAGTGTATTCTAAATCAGAAGCTGCCCATTTGGTTTTATTTTTGTATGCTAAACCTGGAACAGGTGAAGCCCTGCGCATTCTCCAGCTTTATTAAATACTGTCCGCAAGGGAGTGATTGAAGGTCAAAATTGTAATTCACGGCAGACTGTATATTTTCCTGAGAGAATACCAGGTCGCCCTGCATATTGTAGCACGAGGCCCTGAAATTGCTTTCTTCACTGGGTATGATGAAGAGGTTTAACTCATCGCTGGCAGGGTTGGGGTACAACTGGTATTTCACCGATGCAGCCAGGTCTCGTCCGGCTGTTGTATATACAATCACTGGTTCATTGATCACATTGTATCCTGAATTGGGTCCGGTGTTACCCATTTGTACAGTACCGTAGAAATTCTTACCCAGAACATATGGGTAAACGACCTCATATTTTTCATCTATCGTGGTAAAGTAAGCATAAGTGCCATTAGGGTATTCCGGTGTTTTGCAAAATCTGCCGTTATCTTCATCCAGATCTCCCAATCCGCTGACGTATTCAAAATCTTCACAATAGGCACCTAGGGGATACAAATTCAATGGTGGGCCCTGTTGAGAAAATGGTAAAACGGTTCCATTTGGAAGGCTTACTCTTTCACTGATATTCCTTACTCGATAGCTGCTTTTCATTCGTTTTATTCCTCCGCTACCATCTGCATTGCTGTATCCATACGCGCCATATATGGGGAAGCCATCAAATGCATATCCAATTATAGGTGAGTGTTTGCTGCTGTCTTTTGAGTCATAGAGACAAAATGGGTTCACATGCAGATGGTACTCAAACCTGCCATTGGGATGTCCGAAGCAAGGGTCGAAGGTCTGAAAAGAGACATGTTCAAAGTAATAGGCATTCTGGAACCAGACATTGGAATCCCTCCAGCTCTTGGCATCTTTGGGATTGTATATGGATACACCATTGGTCCATAGCCCAATGTGGCCATACGGAGTAGCTATTTTTGTTCCCGTTTTCTTTGTCGGGTTAAGCGTTAATTTAAATACAAAATTCTGGGCTTTGGGCGACCAGGGGTTATTGGGCCAGTCGTATCCGATGGGAATCCAGTCGGCGATACCATTGGTACTGATGTATACATTTTTGCTTGAATATTGGACCTGTTGAACATTTGTGGTAAAACCTCCGAAGCCGGTTTCTCCATTTTTGTTGATCTTCCATACCGTAATTGCGGGATTTATTTGTGCCACGGCACCTTGTACTGTAAATATGAAAGCAATCAGCAATAGTAAGTTGCTGAGGATGTTGAATGACTTGCTGAAAAAGAGTCTGGAATGCATATTTTTTCCTTTGAGTTTATGTAAAAAAAACAGCTTTGGGAATTTAAGCTACTGTATAGTCCGGTAAATATTCAAAATGGTTGCCTTTGATTATTTTTTCATATCATTTAACAATAATATAGGAAATACAGGTGGTTTTTCGAAATACAGTTTGGCAGATGATCTCAATGAAAATACAGTTTAGAAGCCGGTGTGAATATTTTAAAATTATGTATTTAAGCATTGATTTCTAGTAGTTTGTAAATAATTTAAATTGATTATTAATTAGGATGAATCTTTAAAAAAGGCCGTCTGAAACTTGATTTTTAAGTGAGAAAAACTTAAATTGAAGTATGATTTTAATCAAGGTTCAATTGAATTTAAAATTAAGATTTTGTACTTTTTTTATTTAACTTAAAATTCACTAAAATGAAAGCTTTATCTTTTCTGTTTTTATTTGGTTTGATTTTGACAGTAGTTTCATGTAAAAAGGATGAGCAAAATCACGCTCCAGTTATTACTGCCATACAAGTAAATCCATCTTCTGTTAACGCAAACGGCGTTGTATCAGTCACCGTGCTGGCAACTGATGCAGATGGTGATGGTCTGACCTATAGTTATAGTGTTTCAGGAGGAGCAATTTCAGGCTTAGGTCCTAACGTGTCCTGGACAGCCCCTGCTATTGCGGGCGCGAATTCAATCAATGTTACTGTAAGCGATGGTAAAGGTGGTCAGGTAAGTGGCAATGGCAGTTTGAATGTATTGCCGGCTGTCACTCAGATTACCGGAACAGCCAGATTCCCGGCCGGTGTGTCAGGCGATTTATCCAATGCCAAAGTGAGTATCTATACTTCCCGTGACAACTGGGTAAACAATCAGCCGATTAAATTCGGTTCAGTAACAGGAAATGGTGCAAACGTATCTTTTACCCTTACCAATGTGAATCCGGGCAACTACTATCTGGATGTTTGGAAAGACATCGACAACAGCGGAACATGGACCTTCGGAGATTATGTAGGCTGGTATGGATCCGGTGGTTTGGGAAGTCCGGCATTGACCGAATTCCAGATTTCACAAGGACAAACCTTCAATTGCACCGTTGATATGTATATTATCCAATAACCGAAAGCTCATTCAGCAATGAAGGGCCTAAATAGACAATAAAAAAGGAAGCTTTCCCGTCTGGGAAAGTTTCCTTTTTTGTAGCATCATGTAATATTTCTTAGTGTTTGAAATGTCTGACACCTGTCATCACCATCGCAAGACCGACTGAATCGCAGTAGTTGATCGAATCCTGATCCTTTACGGATCCACCCGGTTGACTGACTGCTGTAATTCCGACCCGATAAGCGATTTCAACGCAATCCGGGAAAGGAAAAAATGCCTCAGAAGACATGACCGCACCATTGAGGTCAAAACCAAAAGAACGTGCTTTGTTAATCGCATGGTTCAATGAATCTACTCTCGATGTCTGACCGCAGCCCATTCCGATCATCTGTCCGTTTTTGACCAAAGCAATTCCATTGGATTTGAGGTGTTTAACGCATTTAATGGCGTAAATCAAGTCTTTGGTTTCTGCGTCAGTAGCTGCATGTTTGGTAACACAGCTCAAATCCGCTTCTGTTTCTGTTTTAAAGTCGTAATCCTGCTCGATGACCCCATTCAGCAGACTTCTGAATGTTCTTTTCTGCACATAGAAATCTTTTAATCTTAATACAGTGCGTTGTTTTTTCTTCGTCAGTAACTCTAGTGCTTCCTTGCTGAATGAAGGAGCGATCACTACCTCGTAAAAAAGCGAATTGATTTCTTGTGCAGTCTCAAGGTCTATTGCTGTATTGGAAATAAGAATACCGCCAAATGCAGAAACCGGATCACTTGCCAATGCACATTTCCAGGCTTCGAGGATGCTGCTTCTTGTTGCTACTCCGCAGGCATTGGTATGTTTCAAGATAGCAAAAGTAGGGCCTTCGTTTTTAAATTCGTTGATCAGTCCGACTGCCGCATCTATGTCGACCAGATTGTTGTAGGAAACCTCTTTTTCGGTCATTCTTTCGAACATCGCGTCAAAATCGCCATAAAACACCGCTTGCTGGTGAGGATTTTCACCATAGCGAAGAGGAGTCGATTCATGCATGCTTTGCTTGAATACAATATCTCCACTGCCTTCGTTGAACCATGCGAAGATCTTGGCATCGTAGTGAGAAGTCACTTTAAATGCCAGTCTGGCCAGTTCTTTTCTGTCAGTAAGTTCCGTACTACCTTGGTTTCGCGAATAAGCTTCCATAAACGTATTATATTCATTTTTGGAAGCAACGCATACCACATCGTTGAAGTTTTTGGCAGCTGCTCTGATCAAAGAAACACCACCTATATCAATTTTTTCGATGATTTCTGATTCATCAGAGGTGATTTTCAGCGTCTCTTCGAAAGGGTAGAGGTCAACGATCACAAGATCAATTGTTGGAATTTTATATTCACTCAGTTGAGCAAGATGAGCGGGCTCGCGGCGTGCCAGAATACCTCCGAATACACCCGGATGCAAAGTCTTTACCCTTCCATCCAAAATAGACGGATAAGTGGTGAGGTCTTCCACCGCAATTACCGGAATTCCAAGGCTTTCAATATAGCTTTGAGTACCTCCGGTGGAATAAATCGTCACGTCATTGGCATGCAATGCGCGTATGATGGGTTCAAGGTTGTCCTTGTGGTACACTGATATCAGTGCTGATTTGATTTGAATAGAATCCACTTTTTTAAAATTTGCCGCAAATGTAGATAACAATTGACAATTGACAATTGATAATTGACAATTATTAATTTTTAATTACGAATTTGGGAATTACGAATTACGAATTACGAATTAAGAATTAAGAATTAAGAATTAAGAATTAAGAATTAAGAATTAAGAATTA
>JBMOJB010000247.1:0-4441 GCA_049316985.1 Saprospiraceae bacterium
GTAATTCGTAATTCGTAATTCGTAATTCGTAATTCGTAATTCGTAATTCCCAATTATCAATTAATTTCATACATTTTCCAGATTGCAATGTAATGGCAGGCAGAACCTCCTAATACAAAAAGATGCCATATTGTGTGGGCATACTTTTGTTTATCCCAACGGTAGAAGAAAACACCAATGCAATAACTTATTCCTCCAGCAAAAATCCACTTGAAAACAGCGAAATGCATGTTTTTACTAAATGGTTCAATTAAAAATACGATCATTAAACCCAAAAATACATACAAGAATAGTGAAGCCCACTCATATTTCTCGGTAAAAAATACTTTCAAAATCATCCCTGCCACGATAATTACCCATTGCGTTGTCAGGAAAATAGAGGCTGTTTGATCGTCAGTGTATTGATGCACAAATGGCGCATATGTCCCTCCTATTAATAAGAAAATACTCATGTGATCACTTATATTCAATTTTCTCTTAATGGAAGGTATCTGTATCGCATGGTACAACGTAGATGTTATATAAACCGCAAAAAGACCAAGACCAAAAAACAGAATTGCAGCAACGTGCCTGAAATCTCCTTCATCGGCAACTCTTTGTAGCAATGATGGAAATGCAATGATAGAAAACAAAACACCAACGCCGTGTGTTATGGCATTAGCTATTTCTTCGGATAAAGTCTGATCTCTTTTTAACATTTTGAAGTTCTGATTCTAAAAAATATAGTACGTAATAAAAGTGAAACAGTTCAAATATTTAGCTTACAGATTGACAATCAAATTAACCTTGCCTTAATAAAGTAAATTGTATCTTTGCACAATTATTAACAAATCACATTAATACAAAATATGATTATAAAAGACGCGCTATACGATTATCTTTTAAGACTAGGTGACAATGCCCTGATCCTAGGCCACCGACTTTCAGAATGGTGCGGACATGGTCCAATTCTGGAACAAGATATTGCGATCACAAATATAGCATTGGATTTTATAGGACAAGCTAGAATGCTGTATCAATATGCCGCTGAAATTGAAGGGAAAGGGAAAACAGAAGACGATATAGCATACTTTAGAGATAGTCATCAATTCAGAAATGTACTTTTGGTCGAGCAACCTAATGAAGATTGGGCTTTTACGATTATCAGGCAATTTCTTTTTGATACCTACAATTTCTATTTTCATGAGGCGCTCTTACAATCTAATGATGTAAAATTAGCTGCATTTTCGGAAAAGTCTTTGAAAGAAATTACCTATCATTTGAAATGGAGTTCAGAA
The DNA here is from genome assembly GCA_049316985.1 of Saprospiraceae bacterium. Taxonomy (GTDB): domain Bacteria; phylum Bacteroidota; class Bacteroidia; order Chitinophagales; family Saprospiraceae; genus CANHEE01. The sequence continues at coordinate 1,278 of JBMOJB010000247.1, forward strand.
TGGGTAATCAGATTAGGAGATGGCAGTCAGGAAAGCCACCAAAGAATTCAAAATGCACTGAACGAATACTGGAGCTTTCATGGTGAATTACTAATTGCGGATGAAATAGACAGTAAAATGGCAGAAACAGGAATTGGCGTAAATCTTGACCTGATTAAACCACTAGTAGAACAAAAAATCGAAGAGATTCTTACTAAAGCTACACTAATTAAACCTACTTCTACCTGGATGCAGAAAGGCGGAAAAGTTGGAATTCACTCCGAGTATCTTGGATTTATTCTTGCCGAAATGCAGTCAGTACAAAGAATGTATCCAGGAAACGAGTGGTAAAATCTGTTTGTATATTTCTAATCATTCATCAACGTATAATTTTTATGAAACTTTTCTACCTACTGATTGTCGTAATTCTGAGTTCTTGTTCAACCTACCATCAGCCGATTTCCAAAACTAAGATTAGTAGACCCAAGAACATTATTTTATTGATTGGCGATGGAATGGGATTGTCACAGATTTCAGCGGGATTGTATACTAATTCTAACGCACTAAATCTTGAACAATTCAAAGTAATCGGCCTGCACAAGCCCTATCCGGCAGATAAAGATCTGATTACTGATTCCGCAGCAGGAGCAACAGCTTTTTCCTGCGGATGCAAAACATACAATGCTGCAATTGGAGTCAAGGTGGATTCAACTCCATGTAAGACAATCCTCGAATATGCTGAAGAACATGGTTTAGCAACAGGTCTGGTCGCCACTTGTTCAATCGAACATGCTACTCCTGCTTCATTTATTGCTCATTCAAAAAGTCGCGAGAACTATGAGGAAATAGCCACTTACTTCTTAAAAACTGAGGTCGATTTACTTATCGGTGGTGGAAAAAAATATTTTGAAAGACGCACTACTGATACAAGAAACCTTACAGAAGAATTAAAGACAAAGGGGTATGAGGTATCCGGTATGTCAGAAATGGAACTAAAAGATTACAGTTTTAAAAATAAAAATAGTTTGTTTTTTACTGCAGAAGACCAACCTTTGCCCGCAGAACAAGGGCGCGATTACCTTCCTGTCGCTGGAAAAAAAGCAGTCCAATTTCTGAAAAAAAGATCTGAAAATGGTTTCTTTCTAATGATTGAAGGCTCACAAATTGACTGGGGTGGACATGCCGGTAAAACTGATTATATCACTTCAGAAGTTATTGATTTTGATAATACAATCGGGGAAATTCTTGAATTCGCAAAAAAAGATAAAGAAACACTGGTAATCGTAACGGCCGACCATGAAACCGGAGGATTTGCCTTGCTAACAGGTTCAACTTTTGGTAACATAAAGGGTGGATTTGCTGATGTACTTGACCCGAAGACGAACATCTATCACCATAGTGGCACATTAATTCCGGTTTTTGCTTTCGGTCCCGGTGCAGAATTATTTGGTGGAATCTACGAAAATACAGCAATTTTTGACAAAATGAAAACACTATTTGGATTTTAAACCATTTTAGTCCTTTGGTGTTATAAACTAATTAATAACTAAAAACATAACAAATGGCTTTAAAAGTAGGAGATAATGCTCCAGCAATAAAATTATTTTCCTCCGATAAAAAAGAGGTCAGCCTTGAAGATTACAAAGGTAAAAATGTAGTAATTCTTTTCTTCCCTATGGCATTTACAGGTGTCTGTACTGCTGAATTGTGTAGCATGAGAGATGACATCGCATTTTATCAAGGCCTTGATGCACAGATAATAGCAATCTCGGTAGATTCTCACTTTACTTTAGATAAATTCAAAACGGATCAGAATCTTAACTTTACCCTTCTTTCTGATTTTAATAAAGAGACTTCGAAAGCTTATCATTCACTATTTGATACTTTTGTTATGGGAATGAAAGGGGTATCAAAAAGATCTGCTTTTGTGGTTGACAAAGAGGGAATAATAAGATATGCGGAAGTGCTTGAATCTGCCGGAGATCTTCCCAACTTTGAAGCTGTTAAAGCAACGCTAAACACAATTAAATAAATTCGAAAAAACCTCAGTGACACCTACTGAGGTTTTTTTTGCTGACCCTATCTCTTACCGGCGTTTGTAATCGCCTTTCCATTCATATCGCCAAAGCACACGATCTTCATTTATATCAAACTAATAGCTGTACTTTTCAACACTGAGGATTATCAAAAATCGCCAATGTTAATTCTACTTTTTGCTAAGTATTGAATTTTAAGCACTTATACAATGTTAAATAAATACTTAATTTTTAGTTAATTTTTCTGCAATTTCTCAATTTCTTGAAATTTTTTTCACAATTTTAACGTTTGTTAAAATACATTGAATCGACTAGCTCCTTAATAGCACAAAGAGCATGATGCATTTATTTCTGGTACTTTTTCTATTGAAGAAAGTAGAGTTTATTGCTTAACCCTTTAAGAAAACAATATGGCAACTGCAAATCACAAAATTCTTTTAGTCGAAGACGATCCAAATTTTGGCGAGGTACTTCGCCATTATCTGGAAATGAACGATTTTGATGTTACGTTAGCTATTGACGGACATGTTGGATTTGAAACTTTCAAAAGAGGTAAATTTGATCTTTGTATCTTCGACGTAATGATGCCTAAAAAAGACGGATTTACGCTTGCAAAAGATGTTCGGGAAAGAGATACCACAATTCCAATCATTTTTCTGACCGCGAAAACCATGAAAGAAGATATTGTTCAGGGATTCAAGGTAGGAGCCGATGACTATATTCAAAAACCGTTTAATACGGAAGAGCTTTTAATGCGGATTCAAGCTGTCCTTAAAAGGACTTCTCCAAAAGTAGAAAAAGAAGAGCCTCGTGAGTATATCATCAGCAAGTATCATTTTAATTATCCATTGCGCATCCTAACTTTTCGTGACGACCCGTCTGACCAAACAAAATTGTCGCCAAAAGAAGCACAATTATTGCAAATGTTCTGTGCCCATGCCAATGATGTTTTGTCGAGAACAGAAGCATTGACTAAAATATGGATAGAAGACAATTACTTTACAGCCAGGAGTATGGACGTGTTCGTCACAAAGCTCCGTAAATATTTGAAAAGGGATCCTGATATTGAAATCGTAAATATTCATGGCAATGGTTTTCAGCTTTTAGTAAAAGGTGAAATTTCAATAAAATAAGATTTTATCGCTCAGA
>JBMOJB010000248.1:0-4434 GCA_049316985.1 Saprospiraceae bacterium
GAATTACGAATTACGAATTACGAATTACGAATTACGAATTACGAATTAATCTGCCTTCGGCAGACGTGAATCAGTTTTCATTGAAAGTTACTGAATTCCGTTTCAACCACTTTCTGCAATTGATACAATTCTATTGCGAATAATTCTTAATTCTTAATTCTTAATTATGAAATTTCAATTCTTAATTTCTAACTGAAATTTGTATCCAATTCCTCTGATAGACTGAAAATACTGCGGATTAGCGGGGTCTTTTTCGAAGTATTTTCTAAATGAGAGGATAAAATTATCAATAGTTCTGGTAGAAGGGTAGACGTCATATCCCCACACTGCTTGAAGAATTTGTTGCCTTGATACTACTTCGTTTTTTCGTTCCAGCAATAATTTAAGCAACATTGCTTCTTTTTTTGTCAAGATAAATGCGCCATTGTTAATGGAATTGACGTCGAAAGTAGAAAAATTAATTACGTTTCCTCCAAAACTGAACGTTTCAGCGATGGTTTCGTGCGATTTCATACTTCTACTAATCAACTTTTGGACACGCAATTGCAGTTCTTCTAAATTGAATGGTTTTGTCAGGTAATCATCTGCACCTCTTTTTAAACCATGTACTCGATCTGCAGCATTGTCTTTCGCAGTCAGCATGATAATGGGTACTTCACTATTACTTAATCTAATCTGTTCTGCTAATGCGAAGCCATCAATTTCAGGCATCATAACATCCAGGATGACAAGGTCAAAATGTTCTCCCTGAAACCGCTGTAATCCCTTTTTCCCATTGTTGGCTGTGACTACTTCATAGCCGTCCAGTTCCAGATTCAATTTTACAACATCTCTTATGCTGTCTTCGTCGTCAACTATTAATATTCTCATTCACTTTCTTTTTCTGTTGGTAAACAAAATTACGCTATTTTGGTTTTCAGAATCAGACATTTTACTACTAACAAAATTAGTCTCTTAATATGAAAGCGGGAATCCTCGCTGCCTTAACTTTTTTATAGATTACCAGAGATTCTTTCAAATTATTCGAAACGTTTACAACGACGCGATGGAACATGATATCTTCTGCGTATCTGATTTCTGTATTTTCAAATCCTTTTGCTTTTAGTCTGGCTAATTGATTGATGGCATTGCTTTCCTTTTGGAAAGACCCTGCCACTACCCAAAAATCACCACTATAGGTTTTTTTAACGGTGGTTCTAGCGGGTAAGCTTTTGCCATCTGTTGCAGGTTCCATCATTCCATTTTCATCTTCCTCATCACTTGTTGTTATTTTATTGTCAGCTTTTGTTGGTTTGCCGGTAGAGGGAGAAGTATTTCCATCAGCTTTTTGACCTTTCGCCGGTATAGATGACGCGTTTTTCGAATCAGTATTTTCATTTGAAGCAAAGTCATTCTGTCCTTTTCCATACAATTTTTCAATAACACTTTCGTCGAGGTCATTACCACCTTTCGTTACTTTTACTTCGGTCCGCCGGTTAATCTGGTGCTCTGCATCTTTACAAGCAACGCCATCTTTGCATTGATTGCGCAATTTGGACTCGCCATAGCCGACGGCCTTTACTCTATTGATTTCGATTCCTCGATCAGTAAGGTATTTTACTACACTTTCTGCACGGCGTTGCGACAATTCCTGATTGTATTCGGACTTACCACGACTATCTGTATGAGAAGACAGCTCTATTTCTACTTCCGGATATGTTTTTAGCAGAGACACTAGAGGGTCAAGGTCTTTTTTTGCATCAGGCCTCAAGGTAGCATCATTGTAATTATAGTAAACATTATTTAGCTGGAATATTCTACCGGTAGGCAGTGGTGTGGTGATTTCTGCCATTTCCATACTTAATGGAACATCAACTGATGCCTGTGGGTCATTTCCCGAATTGAATCTGGAAGAAGCTGAAAGGTGATTGTCTTTGGTTGCTGAGATTGAATAATTTGTATTTGGCTTTACATTGTAGGTGTATTTACCAAAATTATCAGTTTTGATCACTTGTGGTTCAGAAGAATTTTCTTCAACAATAGTAATGGTAGCATTGGAAATCGGTACACCTCTGTTATTTTTCAGCACAGCAGTAACAGGAACGCTATTGTCAGATACTTTTTCCATCAAAAGCATCATTTCAGCACGATCATCATTGATATTCACGATGGTCTGCTTTGTTTTATATCCATCTCTGGATAAATTTATGAAATAATCGCCATTTTTTAAATTGGCTGTAATTTTACCTTCGCTGCTATAGGTAATCGGGATGCCTTCGCTATTGGCAATCGTAGTCAATATATTAGTACTATCTGTTGAAGTCAATTTAATGATATTGCCTTCATTGTCAGTCACCTGATCTCCAATCTCATATTCGCTTAATGGGTATATTTTTATATTCGAATCTTTAATATCCATGCCATCAGTATTGTCATTGATAAAAAAGACAATTGGTTTTTCCTGATTTAACTCAGCTTCGGTACCAATTTTATCGGGACTGGTGAAACTATAGATATCATCTTCTCCTTTTCCACCACCACGATTGGAAGTAAAATAACCATTTTTGCGCTCTAAGTCAAGTATAAAACCAAAATCGTCATTTTCAGAATTAAAAGGTTTACCGATATTCGTAGCTTCCTGAAATTCTTCGTTTTTCATTACTGTAGAAAAAATGTCCAGTCCTCCCATTGTATTTTTTCCATCACAAGCAAAGTAAAGTGTTCCATCAGGATGTATGTAAGGAAAAACTTCATTTTTAGCACTATTAACATTCGGACCGAGATTCTCCGGTGCACCCCAAACTGCACCCTCCTTCTTACAGACGAAAATATCCATTCCTCCATATCCGCCATCCATATTGCTGGCAAAGTATAGGAAGTTGCCATCTACAGAAATACTTGGGTGTATATATACATATTCAATATCGTTGAATGACAAATCCCTGATTTCTGACCAGATTCCGCCCATCAATTTTGCTGTTTGTATCTTTTGTTTTACTAAGCCATCTTTAGCCTTGATCTTTTTGCCATTTTTCATTTGATTGTTGGTAGAAAAGAAGATGGTTTCGTTGGTTCTGTCGAAAGAGACAGGTCCATCATTAAGTGAAGACGTAATTTCTTTCGCAAAAACCTCTGGAACATTTAGTGTTCCTTCAGGGCCACGACGTGAAATCATAATCGTTGATGCTTTTTTACCTTGCCGGAAGTCAAATGCTTTTTTCGCCTTTTTGGGGTCTGAAGATATAAACACAATGCCATTTTCAAAAAAAGTAGGGCTATACTCGAGGCTCTTGGTATTGACGGTGCTTTCGTTGATGATTATCACTTTATCATTGTTGGGTATGTCGCTCTGTGACCATATCGAATGGATAAGTGAAAAAACAGAGATGGTAGTATATAGAATGCGTCTCATATGAAATAGAAATATTTGATAAATATTTTACTGATTAATTCGGTTTTTGTTTAGAAGAAAAAACGAGGATTGGTCAAATCCCCCTTATTTTTCTGCGGATTTTGGAAATCATAACGGATTAAAGCTTCGATTGTGCCTTTATTGTAACTACTTAACTGTGAAACATTGTAATCATAAGCCAATCCAAATCCCAGTTTCGGCGCAACCTGCAAAAAAAGTAACCCATCAAAGGAGTCTGCCATTGTGCTTTGTCCAAATCTGTAACTAACTCCTGCAGTTACTTTCCTGCTAAACAAGAAACTCGCATTTATGTCACCACTGAAAGGTGCATTGTTTACAAATTTCATCATGATAGAAGGTTTAAAATCAATATTGTCCGATAGGGCAAATATTCCGCCGGCCATTGCATAATAATGCGCTTGATTGTCAGAGTTTATGGATGTATTTCCAATTTGAATTTTATTGCGGTATAAGTTTGGAATAGAAAAGCCTACGTAAAAGTCTTTATAGGTATAATACAATCCAGCACCTACATTTCCACTGATTTTACTTTGATCTGCCAACGTAGCCACTGCAGGATCGTTAGGATCCCTGACATATTTGAGTTCGGAAAAGCTGAACTGGTTGTACCTGAATGTGCCTCCTATTCCCATTTTCAAGTTTACATCGTCCGTTCTGATCAAACTATAAGAATAGCACATATTTGCAGCATAATTATCATTGACGCCTATAGCAGAACGATGCACATTAAGTCCAAAACCCAGTTTGTTTTTTAGAAAAGGTTGATCATATCCTACTAAATAAGAGGTGGGTGCCCCGTCAAATCCCATCCATTGGTTTCGATATATTGCACTTACGGAAGCTACTTCTCTGGCACCCGCAAAGGCCGGATTGAACACCAATTTGTTGTACATGAACTGTGTATATTGATGTTCTTGCTGTGCTTGTATATTTGCACTTACAAACCAGCCGCTGAGTAACAATAGAAAGATTATCTTATTCATCTTCAATAATTTTATTCATTAACAATTATGCTATTATCT
>JBMOJB010000249.1:0-4427 GCA_049316985.1 Saprospiraceae bacterium
AATACCATTATCAAGCCAAAGGCTACACGGTGCAGGCGGGGTTTAGTTCAACAACAAGGGGCAAATCCAATAAGCGATTTCGCACTTTGAATTTAGTTTTGGTGGTTCACTTCCAGTCGCTCTTTAAATTAAGTTTTATCTGTATATTCGCTTACTGCATCTGCCCCCAGAACGTTAGGTGTCAGCTAAAAAGACACAGTTAAACAATAAAATTATTGCAATGAACAAATACTTATTACAAGGCAAATTGATAGCAAAGGATGGGCAAAGACAAGCCCTTGCTGAAATCTTAATAAAAGCTTCAAAACTGATGGCTACTGCAAAAGGTTGTCAATTGTATGCTGTCGCACTTGATGAAAAGGATGCCAATTCTGTTTACATTACAGAAATCTGGGATAGCAAGGAAGACCACGACAACTCACTAAAAGTTGAAGGAGTAAGTGAACTAATTATGACAGCAATGCCTATACTTGAAGGTCAGCCGCAAAAAGGACAAGAACTTGAAATCATAAATTAATCCTACGAACATTAACAAGAAAGTTTCGGATTACTTTAACAATGCAACTGAAGAACAAATTGCTGTTCTTAATGTATTGCGAAAACTCATTCACGACACAGTTGACAATGTTTCCGAAGAAATAAAGTGGAATATGCCGGTATTTAATAATGGGAAAGATTTTGCTTATCTACGATTTTCAAAAAAACACATAACTCTTGGATTTTATAACATTGACAAGATCGAAGACCCTGACAATTTGTTAGAAGGCGAAGGGAACACATTGAAGCATATTAAAATCAAGAGTACAGATGAGATAAGAAAAGATGTTATCAGCCTTTGGTTAAAGCAAATCACAACATAATTCTAAAGCTTAATGTTTGATAAATGACAAGATTAGAAACCATAATAGCAGTAAAAGACGTTTCCAAAAGTTCAATTTGGTATCAAGACTTGTTGAGCCTAAAAAGCAATCATGGTGGCGATAATTTTGAAATGTTAGCAGACAAAAACGGGACTGTTATATTATGTCTTCACTGTTGGGAAGAACACGACCACCCTACAATGACAAACTCAAACATTCCTGTCGGAAATGGACTTATTTTATACTTCAGAGTTTCAGATTTGGAAATAGTTTGGAGTAAAGCAGTTAATTTGAGACTTGTTATTGAGAAAAAACCTCATTTGAATACAAATTCAGGTCAACAACAATTCATATTAAGAGATTTGGACAATTACTACTTAATAATTTCTGAGTAAAAGAACCATCTGAAAATGAAAATAGAAAATTTCAAACCATTTGACGGACAACATTGCGAAACAACTGCTACAGGAACTTTGTTGCGACAACTTGGAATTGAACTTTCTGAACCTATGCTTTTTGGTTTGGGCGAAGGACTTGGATTTATATTTTGGAATATGAAGACAATGGATTTTCCATTTATCGGTGGACGAGTAAAGACTGACCTTCTGACTCAAAATATTGCAAAGAATTTAAAGCTTGAACTAACGGTCAAAGAAACATCGTCAGTTCAAAAGGCTTGGGATGGTGTTAAAGAGCTTATTGACAAGGGAAAAGTTGTCGGATTAAAATTAGACTGTTATCATTTGGAATATTTCTCAAGCCCTTTTCATTTTGCGGGTCATTATGCTGCAATTTACGGCTACGACAGCGAAACTGCTTTTTTGGTAGACACAAAACAACAAGGTGGACAAGTGAAAACAAGTTTGACAAGTTTGGCATTAGCAAGAAACGAAAAAGGACCAATGTCCTCAAAAAATTTGTATTACACTTTAACCAAGACAGACAAAAAATATGACTTGAAAGTTGCTATTCTTAATGCAATTCGAAATAATTCGACAGATTATATAAATCCGCCAATCAACAATATCGGATATAAAGGAATTTTAAAAGCAAGTAAAGAAATTCTAAAATGGTTCGACACAAGTAAAGACATTAAAAGCGAATTTGAAGCAAGTGCAATGATTATGGAGAGAGCAGGTACAGGTGGTGCATTATTTAGAAATTTGTATAGAGACTTTTTAAAAGAGAGCTACGAAATTTTAAAACTCGATAAACTTAAACAAGCACACATGGAATTTATTGAAATTGCAAACTTGTGGACAGAAATTTCGAATTTATTTTTACAAGTGAGCAAAACCAAAGAAAGAAAATATATCGAACAGGCTTCGGACATATTAAAACAACTTTCAACAAAAGAAAAAAATGCAATGGAAAAGTTGGCGGAAATATACGGGCTCGTATGAATTTTTGTGCTAAAAACCGCCAAATCGCCAAGGTGTGCTGTTATGGCTCATACTTCACTTGTTGTTCTGAGTTAATTTAGAGAACTTTCAACACAGATTTAGCAGCAGAATCGTCAAAAAATGGTACCAGCCAAAAAGGAAAAACAGGTGAAATGTTGGATTTTACAATTGGATTAGATATCTTTGAAAGTAAAAAGCAGTGATATATGATTTTCAAACCTACTGAAACTGTTACTTATTCAACCTAAATTTATTTTAAGATAAAAATTTATTATGTCTAGTGCAGAATTAAAAAGCAGAGTTTACAAAGAATTGGAATCGGCGGATGACTATTTATTGGAAGAGATTTTGGAGCTTATCTCAGTTGAATCGAAACGTGATCAAGTCGTCAAAATTCCCAAAGATTTTATAGAAGCCCTAGATAAGAGCATTTCTCAAATGGACTCAGGAAACACCATCCCAAATGCTGAAGTTGAAGAAAGTATAGAAAAATGGCTTTACAAATAGTTTGGACGCCAGATGCCAAAATACATCTTAATGAAATTCTAGAGTATTGGCAAGCTAGAAATGGCACAAACATTTATTCCCAAAAACTTTATCAATCTGTTAAAAATGCACTTCCAATTTTGGCAAAGTATCCCGAGTCTGGTAAGCAAACAGAAAATCTACTGATACGAGCAAAAATAATAAAAAACTACTACCTATTTTATTCGTTTAACAGCACTCAGCTGTATGTTTTGGGCTTTTGCGACATGAGAAGAGACCCGGAATATATTGAATTACTCTCTAAGTGATAGATCAAAAAGCCATAACAAAAATTATGAGTACAGCTTCCCTACCGGTCAGCCGTCACATAATCAAAACGTTAGCAGCAACCCTAATAGACGACATCGACAATGGAGAACTTTTTTAAAAACATATTTAACAAGGATAAAAAGGAAGAAGAGAAACCTTCTACTGAACCCTTGACTGAAAATCTAATTTTAGAAATATTGTGTGACGCAATTTCTGATGTAGGTTATTGGAGTTGGTGGGTGACTGACTTGCCGACTATTATCCAAATAGAGTTTGGTGGAACACAATTATATTTTCCACCTTCTGACAATTCAAAACCACCCAATACACAAATTGCAATTCAGTTTAAAAATCCTAAATCAATAAGTTTTTTATCAAGACAAGAACTTGGTAGCGTTGACGAAAATTGGTATGATGATTTGCACAATGACAAAATAGAAGCACCAACTTGTAGTCATGGTGAGTTCACATTTATAGACCAATTATTAATGACAACAATAATTAATGAAGCGAAAACAATAAAGACCATTCACGGATATTCACCAACCGACAATTTATTTCTTAATGAAAAATACAAACTTGTTTTTTGGGCAGACGACTATGGTTTTGCAGTTGCATCAGACGCGATGAAAATTTTCACAAAGGACGAAGACATAGAACTTGACCAAATTCCTTCCATTCATTCTCAATGGTGGACGTATTGGAGAAAATATTGGGACTTAAAAAATACAAACAATGCCTTACCAAATGACTTCGCTTGTGAAGTCACAATACCATTAGAAAATGACTAGCAATAACGGACAGACAAGAAGGGCAGCTGCTAACAACTAAGTTTTCGTCGTGTGCACAGCACATTCATTTACCTCAGGTAGATTTAACTGCCTTTGGCAGTAGCGATGACTACCAAAGGTAGTTAAAAAAACGCTGTTGAACTTGAATGCCAGAGGCAGTCGAAGCTGCGCCTTGCAGTGAACCTTATGGATCTATCGACCTCAAATATTTGGATTATGCAGATTAATTCTATTGTTTAAAATTAGCATTCCGGACTGAAAGACACTTAGCACCTACAAGAAATTGGCGGTTTAGAAAGTACTTATTGTATTCGATCTTGTAGATTGTATGGTTGAGGAGTAATTTTCCTTATCAATCCAAATTTACTTGTGTTTTCAATTTGAAATTTTGAAAACATTGCAAAATGGCAGAACTTTGCATTAAAATTTTACTTGACAATCACAATAAACGCTTATGGTAATCAAGTGATTGATTGGATCAACTGATTCAACTTCTTAAGTCACTGAATATTAAAAGTATTACTATAAACCTGAGTTCGATTAATTAGAATCTATATTTTTTTGGGAAGTGCGTAAAA
>JBMOJB010000250.1:0-4406 GCA_049316985.1 Saprospiraceae bacterium
AAATGCACTTTGAAGATTTGCTCTCTGCCAATCAGATCCGGCAAGCCTAATCCAATTTGTCGATCGAATCTACCAGGGCGCATCAATGCACTATCCAAAACATCCGAACGGTTCGTCGCCGCCATCAGGATTACTCCTTTATCAGTGGAAAAACCATCCATTTCGACAAGCAACTGATTGAGCGTATTTTCACGTTCATCGTTACCTCCTTGCATCGCTCCACGTCCACGAGCACGACCTATTGCGTCAATTTCATCGATAAATACAATACACGGTGCTTTTTCCCTTGCCTGACGAAAAAGGTCACGCACCCTGGAAGCTCCTACACCAACAAACATCTCTACAAAATCAGAGCCTGACAAAGAAAAGAAAGGGACATTCGCTTCGCCTGCAACGGCTTTGGCCAATAATGTCTTACCGGTGCCCGGAGGACCAACCAAAAGCACTCCTTTTGGTATTTTTCCACCAAGAGCCGTATATTTTGAGGGGTTTTTTAAGAAATCCACCACTTCCATGACTTCATCTTTGGCTTCGTCCAAGCCGGCTACATCTTTAAAAGACACCTTTACTTTAGTGTTTTCATCAAATAATGCCGCTTTCGATTTTCCAATATTGAACAGTTGTCCGCCGGGACCACCTGCTCCACCACCCATTCTGCGCATAATGACAATCCAGATGATGGCGATTATCAATATCGGAAGCAATAAATTCCAGATCGCCCCGAACCAATCGTGGCGCTCTTCATAACTTGCATATAATTTCGGAGCACCGGGTTGTGCCGCATCGACCCTTTTGTTAAGGTCCTCAAGTTTCCGCTCAAATGCATCAACTGATGGTATTTGAAAAGTATATTGGGGATTTCCGGAATTAAAACTATTGCTTTTGTTTGCTTTCTTGTATCTTTCGTCTGTTAATTTGTCTTTCTTGATGTAAACATAGGCATCATTTTTATTGACAACTTCCACTTTTTCCACATCGCTTCTAAGTACCATATCCTCGAACTGATTAATGGTAATCTTCTCATCGGTCATCATCGCAACAGAAAAGAGATTCAAGCCTATTAGAAAAAGTGCTATTAATCCGTAGATCCAATATGTACCGAATCTTGGTGATTTACTATTTTTGTTTTCTTCCATGTGAGATTGAACAACAATTCGAACAAAAAATTGTCCGAATTTCCATTTTAAATTAAATATTGGTTAATTGAAAAATATTCCTTCATTAGCAAAGTCGTATTTCACCAAAATATATTGTAAACGCACAAAAAATAGCGCATTTTATAAATCCGGATATGTGGTAATATCTGCGTCGCTCCACAATGTCTCCAGATCATAAAACTCACGAGTCTCTGGATAAAAGATATGAACGACCACATCAAAATAATCCACCAGCACCCAGATACTATTGGTACCTCCTTCAAGATGACCCGGTCGGACGCCAGTTTGGTCACGGACTTTCATTCTAACTCTATCGGCAATTGCACGTACTTGAACGATTGAATCGCCCTGGCAAATAATAAAAAAATCAGTTGGTCTCTCTTTTAATTTGCGAAGGTCTAATTTTACGATATTTTTGCCCTTCACATCTTGAATAGCATCGATGATTAAATCAATCATGGCATCAGTGGTCCATGGGAGTGGTGATTGGGACTGTATGGTTGTAGAACTCAAATTATTATTGTTTTAAATAAAAAAGAAATGGTTTTTTGCTTTTAAGGTGCAATAAAACCGCAAAAATATAAAAAAATTATCACTTGGGCAACTTAGACACTGCGCTTTTTATCGGAAAGACAAGTTATCACTTTGAAACACTTCCTTCTACGAATAGTTTTGCAACTGAATTACTTTCGCTACATAAACCTGCTGAAGGCACAATTATAGTGGCTGAAAATCAAACTGCTGGAAGAGGTCAGCTTGCGAAGTTGTGGGAATCTGAGCCAAACAAGAATATCACCATGAGTGTCATTTTGTATCCCACCTTTCTTCACGCCTCAGAAAACATAGTCTTAAACCAATCTATTGCCTTAGGAGTTCACGACTTCATTCAAACTTTTGTAAAAAACAAAATAAAAATTAAATGGCCTAATGACATTTACATTGGCAACAAGAAAATCTCGGGAATTCTAATTCAAAACAGCTTGCAAGGCGAACTGATCCAACATAGCATAATTGGTATTGGAATCAATGTCAATCAGACCCAGTTCGAAGCTGCTGAAAATCCGACATCGCTTGCTTTAGAAACGGAAGCAACTTTTGACCTGAGTATTTTAATTGCCAAACTTTGCTATTGCCTAGAATATCGCTACCTGCAGCTTAAAAATCGAGATTTTGCGACTATAAAACATGATTATCATTCCCAACTGCACCAATTAAAGGAAAACAAAGAATACATGCATTTAGCAACTAGTGAAGTTTTTACGGGTAGTCTGCAGGGCATTAATGAAGAGGGTAAGCTGCTGATAAACACAGATAAAGGAGTACAAATTTATAATCTTCATGAGATTAAGTTCCTGTGAATTCATTAATTTGAAGTCACCCAAAACTAGTTTTGCATTATCAAACCCAAACCAAAGCCAATCGGCGTAAAAAAAAATGCCGGGGCCGTAATAAATACGACTCAGTCTCCACATTAAAAGTCAATTTTGTCTTTTCTTGTTTTCAAGCAAAATCAATTGTGTTGCGAGTTAAAAATACCAACCAAAAATTGAAAACACCATACTATATGTTTGTTTGCGCAATATAATTTTACGGAAACTTAAAAAAGTTAAAATTCGGTTCGAAAAAATAGATATTAATTCTTTGCTAAATTATCAAAAAACCAATTTCAAATAAAAATCATCTTAAATACATTGGAAAAAACGAAAATAATTTCCGTTTTTGCAAAAAAATTTTATTTGGCGCTTGGTATAAAAATAAAAGTTTCTACCTTTGTGGCAATTTTCTGAGAAGGACTAAAATTTTGTAAGAATACGATATGTTTTTGAACGTTAAATTTTCCCATATAATTGCTGTTGTTAGTTTATTGAGCTTGTCTTTCACTGTCAATGCTCAACAACACGGCGAACCACACAACGATCATTCGGTTCCAACTGAACAACACAATCAAGAAGCTGTTCCTGCTGAACACGCTCAGCATCATGGTGACAGCACTACCACCCATCACATGGCTGAAGGTCATGAAGTCGAGCATATTGAGGGTGTCGGTGCAGATGGAAAGTACGATCCGAAACCAATGATCTTCGAACACATCGGAAACTCTAACGAATTCCACCTTTGGGGTCATACTGCGATACCATTGCCTTGTTTGCTTTGGTCGAAAGAAGACGGCTTGACAACTTGCCTTTCTTCAAAATTCGAGCACGGACACAAAGCTTTCAATAGATATGTATTGCACAACGGTGTTGTGAAAAGAATTGCTGATGCATCTTTCCCGACGGGAGAAATTGAAATCGGCCATATCAAGCATACAGAAGTAGAAAAAACGGAATCTGATTCCTTGTTTTACGAAGGAAAGATGTATGCCATAGAAAAAGCGAGCAAAATTGGCGCTTTCACCTCTTGGTATGACTTCTCAATATCAAAAAATGTTTTCACCATGTTGTTGGTGGGTCTTTTGTTGTGCTTAATTTTCTTCTCTGTAGCCAAAGCATATGCAAATGGAAAAGGAAAAGCACCTAGAGGATTACAGGGATTCATCGAGCCAATTCTGGTTTTCCTTGATTCCGAAGTAATTCAACCGATGTTGGGCGATAGAAGCACAAAATTTGCACCTTATATCTACGTTGTATTTTTCTTTATACTTTTCAATAACCTTATCGGATTGATTCCAATCTTCCCGGGTGGTTCTAATGTAACCGGAAACATCTCAACAACAATGGTATTGGCGCTATTTACTTTCTTATTGACTAATTTGAATGGAAATCGCGAATATTGGGGACATATTTTCAATATGCCGGGTGTACCTGCTGTTTTGAAATTGTTAATTACACCGGTGGAAATCATCGGAGTATTTACGAAACCGATTTCATTGATGATACGACTTTTTGCCAATATCACGGCTGGTCACATCATCATTTTAAATTTGGTTTCCTTAATTTTTGTTTTCGGCAGAGCCGGCGAAAGTATGTTGGGTGCAGGTGCCGGTATTGCTTTAGCAGTTCCATTTACATTATTTATGAACGTGATTGAATTGGTAGTTGCCTTGATTCAGGCATTTATCTTCTCAATTCTTACTGCTTCATACATCGGTGCAGCAACAGAATCACACCATCATTAATTCGATTTGAAAATTTGATGGTTTGAAAATTTGATGATAATTAATTGATTTTCGGTAAGTCAATAGATAATAGATAATAGAACATTAAGTAGTAACGAATTCTTAATTCTTAATTCTTAATTCTTAATTCT
>JBMOJB010000251.1:0-4402 GCA_049316985.1 Saprospiraceae bacterium
GGTTTCATATTACAACCCTACATCTTTTCTAGTCGAGTGATGGCTCATCCTTTGGAAATTTTTATTGTAGTACTGATTGGCGCTGATGTTTCCGGTGTGGGAGGAATGATTCTGGCGATTCCAACATACACAGTAATAAGGGTTATTGCAAAAGTATTCTTTAATGAATTCCGTTTTGTACAGATGATCACAGAAAAGCTGGATACAGATCATGAAGTCCACAATAATGAAGAAAGGAAAGCAGGATAAACATCCCACTCTCCTTTCAATTATTCTAAATTTATTGAAGTCTCGATTTTCTGAATTTCACACGTAGCATGTTTAATTCTACTTCATTTTCAACTTTCAATTTTCACTTTTCAATTGAATGTTATTCGTCATGTTCGTGGACATGTGCATCCATCAACTTATTCTGCAAATCAAAAGGAACTGCACTGTATTCTGCAAAAGCAATATGGAATTTGGCTTTCCCTTGTGATATTGATCTGAGAGCGGACGAATAGGTATCCAATTCTGACAAAGGTGCTCTTGCAGTTATTTTTTGATAGTGTCCATCGCTGTCCATACCAGTAATAATCGCCCTTCTGGTTTGAAGATCACTCATGACATCACCCATAACATCATCCGAGCATAATACCTCTACATCATAAATTGGCTCCAGTATTTGAGGGCCGGCATTCCTGAAGGCGTTTCTAAAGGCGTTTGAACCCGCAATCTGAAAAGCCATATCGTTAGAATCTACCGGGTGCATTTTTCCATCGTAAATCGATACACGAACATCTCTGCACGGAGAACCGACCAAAGGCCCTTCCTGCATTTTCATCATTACCCCCTTTTTAATTGCACTGGAGAAACGAGAATCAACCGTACCACCAACGATACACCAAACGAAAACCAATTTTCCGCCCCACTTCATCACATCTTCCTCAACATGCTTGACACTTAAGTTAGCCGGAGGTGGCATACCTTCGTAAAATGGCTCAACTCGCATATGCACCTCTGCAAATTGTCCTGCACCACCTGATTGCTTTTTGTGGCGATAAATCTCATCGGCAGCTTTCGTGATAGTTTCTCTGTAACTAATTTTAGGAGCCTCAAATTCAACAATCGTATCGTAAATTTTTTCAAGACGATGCTTTACCAGATCGAGGTGCAATTGTCCCTGTCCATGAAGAATTAACTGCTTCAATTCCTGAGAATGTTCTATAATTAGGGTCGGATCTTCTTCATGCAAAGTGTGCAAAGCACGTGCAACTTTTTCTACATCCTGCTTATTGCTTTGCCGTACTGCCACCCTCATTCTTGGTTCCGGAAATTCAATAGGTTTGATTTGTACATCATATCCTTTTGTACTGAGCGTATTATTGGTGTGTGCATCTTTGAGCTTAACCGCTACACCGATGTCACCAGCTTTCAGCATATCGACGAGCTCCCTGCTTTTGCCATTTGCTTCGTAGATGGAACCGAATCTTTCGCTCGTATTGTTATTGTCGTTAATCAAGTCATCTCCCGATTTCAGCACTCCCGAATAGACCTTAAAGTAAGACAAACTACCAACTCTAGGCTCAGAATATGTTTTATAGATAAAAATAGCTCTTTTACCGCCGCTGTTGCTGGCTAACGAACCACTGTTAACCGTAGGAGCAGGAGGTCGGTCAGCCGGCGAAGGACAGATATCATTGATGAAACCCATGATACGCCCGCTTCCCATATTTTGAGAAGCACTGTCGCAAAATACAGGAAAAATACGTTGATTAGACACTGCAATTCGCAAACCTGCTGCCAAATCTTCTTCACTCAGTGTGCCCTCGTTGAAGAATTTTTCCATCAAACCTTCTTCATTTTCTGCTGCCGCTTCAACCAGTGCATTGTGCATTTCCATTGCCCGTGCCATCTCCGACTCGGGAATTGGCATTTTCTTTGGCTTTCCACCTCCATCGGTAAAATCGTACATGACCATTCTCAATGCATCGATGATCTGATGAAAGTTTTTCCCTGTTTCAATTGGGTATTGAATTGGCAACACGCGATTTCCAAAACGCGATTGCGCTTGCAAGAGCGTGTTATCAAAATCTGCTTTTTCATGGTCAAGATGATTAATCACGAAAACACACGGTGTATGAAAACTCTCAATATAATCCCAGATAATTTCAGTGCCCACTTCCACTCCAGCTTTCGCATTGAGCAGCATCAGTCCTGTATCTGCCACTTTTAATGAAGAAATAACCTCTCCACAAAAATCATCCAAACCCGGTGTATCGATGATGTTGATTTTGGAATCTTTCCACTTTACGTGCATTAAAGTAGAAAATAAGGAACTCCCGCGCTCCTGTTCTAAACTAGTGAAATCCGACACAGTAGTTCCTTCAGCAACTGTACCTCTGCGCGTGATTGCTTTTGCTTCGTAGAGCATCGATTCGGCAAATGTAGTTTTCCCACTTCCCGAATGCCCTAACAAAACAATATTGCGGATGTTGCGTGTTTCGTAAGCCATAACGCAAACTTTTTTTGTATTTCGAAACCTACCTGTGTATACATTTTTGGAATCGAAAGGATTAGGATAAAAAAATATTTGGAAGATAATTCATTGATTACTTTCCTGCAACGAATTAGGCAAACAGGCGCAAAGAAAGCAATTGAAAAATAGATTTCCTACCAACTGTGTCACTTATTTCATTGCCCTAAAATTAACAATAAATTAAATGATTCCAATACTTTTTAACCTTGAAATTCAAAATTTGAAGAAAAAAACAAGAAAGCAAGCCTTAAAAAAAACTATGCTGCCCGAGTCTGTTTAAAGCAACACTCATTCACCGTCCTCAATATTCATCCAGTGCAAAAGTCGGTGCAAAACAGGAGCAAAAAGCAAAGAAATTGTGGATAAAAAAGCAACTCCACTGTAAATCGCATATAAGGAAGAGAAAATTTTGGCTGCATCGCTGTCCATTTTATCTACCGGCCCCATTCCGGTTAGTATCATAGAGGCGTTTAAAAAGGAATCAACCCATGGAACACCGGCAAAAAAATGATATCCCCAAGTGCCGATAAACAAGGAGAACAGGAGCACAAGCATTGAATAAAAGATAGAGCTGAGCATCCTAAAAAAGAATTTCCTCTTCGATGCGAGCGGCTGACTATTCTTTTCATAATTAGTAGAGGGCAATACTGTCTTTTTCATCAAACTAATTGGGAACTATTTTAAACAAAACATTTTTTCAAAGTACAGCAATTCCTTCTTTTAGGCTGTAGTTCATCACAGCGAATTATAAAATTGTAAATTTCGCTCTTGTTTCTATCATTAAAATTATTGGACATGGCCTTGATTGACTTTGAAATGTTTAAAATCGACCTGCAAATCTCCAATAATGGATAAAATACGCTCTTCTTGGGTATCAGTTATAAACAGCTGTCCAAATTGATCATCTGACAACAAGGACAAAAGATGCTTTACGCGCTCCATGTCTAGTTTGTCAAAAATATCATCAAGTAATAAAATCGGTCGCTGTCCTTTTAAGAGATGCAACACCTCATACTGTGCCAATTTAATTGCGAGCAGAAAAGACTTCAGTTGACCTTGCGATGCAAAACGCTTGGCAGGAATGCCCTCCGAAAAAATAAAAAGCACATCATCGCGATGTATTCCGGATGAAGTTCGCTGCAATATCCTATCCTTTTCCCTGTTTTCAAGCAACAATGTCTCCAAATCATAATCCAACAGCTTAGATTCATAGGAAAAAGAAGGTTGCTCTCTATCGCCGGAAATAATTTTGTAATAAAGTTGAAAAATAGGCAAAAGTTGCTCCAACAGTACTTTGCGTTGTTGAAAAATATAATTGGCAGGAGCAATCAGCTGACTGTCATACACTTCCAGCAGACCGGCATCAAATCGCTGTGATTGAAAAAACTGCTTCAACAATGCATTTCGCTGCTCCAGCACTTTATTGTAAATCTGTAAAGAATGAAGATAATGCTGGTCAAGTTGTGAAAGTGTGATATCCATCAGGCGACGCCGTTCTTCACTTCCTTCTGTCAATAATTCGGTATCGTCCGGAGCAATCATAACTACAGGAAACTTCCCGATGTGATCACTTAACTTTTCATAGGACAGGTCTTGGTTTTCAAAAATTTTAGCTTTCCTTGCTTGAACTTTCGCCACAATTTTGCTTTTTTTAGACCCATCTAAATTAAATATCCCCTCCAATCTAAAAAAATCCTCTCCCTGTAAAGCAATGTGAACATCTGTTGTACTGAAATGACTTTTACACATGCACAAGTAATAAACCGCATCCAATATATTGGTCTTGCCCATACCGTTCAATCCGGTCAGACAATTTAATTTAGCAGACAATTCAATCTTCTCTGAACGGTAATTTTTAAAATTTGTCAGCGTCAGACTTTCGAG
>JBMOJB010000252.1:0-4398 GCA_049316985.1 Saprospiraceae bacterium
CAACCAAATTAAAAAATATTTTAAAACAAGACACACTTAAATGAACTATCCCGAAGATTTGAAAATTTGAAGATTTGAAAATAAATTGAACTCTTTCGGAGTTCTTTCTTGGATTCCTTTATAGCTTTGTTCCATATTTGCGGACTTACTTTTGAAAAGACAATTAAGTATTTACGTTAAAAGTAAGATAATTTTTTAGACGTAACAGCGGATGAAATCAATGAAGTTGATTTGAAATTATTTTCAAATTTTCAAATCCTCAAATTTTCAAATTACAACTACAAAAAGCTTCGAAAACTCGTTTACCCACACAAATCGACATAGAGCCAATAAATGTTATTGAGGTCATAAGGTTTACTAAAAATGTAGCATTTTTTTTACGAGTCTCGAATTGCATGGCGTAAAAGTTTTTCATAATGGTTAATGTTCTAACGTGGTTTTTCATTTACAATAGATAACAACATAGAGCTAAATTATTAATTGTAGCCGAGATTTCGGGATAGAAATCCGGTACAAAGATGTCAACTACCTGTTCGAGTTGTGGATTTTCAATGGGCAAATTATCAAACTGGAAATTACTGACAAAACAAAAGGGTCGAGTGGTAGAAACATAGTAATAGTGCTCGAAAAACCATAAATTGAACTGGATTCTTAGGAAGTAGCTCATTTACAATATTTTTTTCTACATTTACCTTATTTTTTAAAGACATTAAACTTACTAAAATTCACCCAAATGAAGAAAGTATTGATTTTTTTGATGGCTTCGGTTGTTCTTTCCGGAGTTTCAGCACAAAGTGACTGCAAAATGTTCAGTCAGTTTAAGAAAGGTTTTAAAATGCAAATGACATCTTATGACAAAAACGATAAGGTTGTTAGTGCAGTAGATCAGGAAGTTATTGAAGTAGGTACCGAAAATGGCGACATGACTGCCACCTGTAAAATTACTACTGATCAAAAGGAAGTAAAAGGTATGCCAGAAAATTTTACATCTAAGATTCGTTGTCGCAATGGCAATATAGTTATGAGTTTCCGGGATTTGATGGGTTCGAAAACATCTTTTGATGCGATTAAAGGCATGGAAATGAAAATTACAGGAGAAGATGTACAAATACCATATAATTTAACCGTGGGACAGACACTACCTGACAACGAAATGACAATGGAGATGTTTATGGAAACAAAACCGTTGGCGAAAATGACTTTTACAATGAAAGACAGAATGGTAGAAAAGAAGGAAACAATAACTACCTCAGCAGGTACTTTTGATTGCTACAAAATAACTTATAAAATGAGCAACACAATGGGGATGGGCGAAGAGAATAGTTATGCGATGTGGATGGATAAAGGATTGACGATTAAAACTGCTACGACTGATAAAAAAGGCAAGTCGATGGGCTATACATTAATGACGAAGTTGGAAAAACCATAGGAGAGGTTTGGCGGTTGATAAGTGCGGGGAATTGGATTTTTCGAAATAGATTCATTCCAATTTGAAGATTTGAAGATTTGAAAATTTGATGATACGTAGGACTCCTTCGGCGTCTTTCTTGGTTTATTTGGCAGTCCTTCTTCTGCTTCGCTGCGCTTTTTTACAGTATTATCAAATTTTCCTACCTACCTGACGGATTGGAAAATTTTATTTGCAAAAGGTTCCAAAATTCAAACAGCTACAGAATTCGAAAAGGAGACAAATATTTTTGCATTCCTGTTGAGATTTATAAAACTTCGGGGCAATTTTCTTTTTAACTGCTGGTCTTCATATGCAGATAGTTAAAAATTGACCAGCCCAATGGCAGAATACAATTGTTTATAGCTGCAAAGAAACATTTATTCGAAGAATTTGAAGTAGTGCCAAAAAAAAGGATCATAACGACTTAGGTTATGATCCTTTTTTTATTATTAAAATTAAACTTCATCAGGATATTCTTTCTTGTTTTCGTACTTTAGAATATCATAGGCAGTTACCATACCCAATAAGTCATGATCATCATTTACTACCGGGATGGCATGGAATAAATTTTCCAACAATACTTCAGCAGCTGCACCGATATGATCATTAGGATCCAGATAAGCCATTTTTGTAGTCATAATATCCCTTACGTTAATAGTATGGTATTCCTCAAAACTCTTATTTAATTTAAGCAAATCCCATGAAGAAATGATACCCACTAGCTTCTTTCCATCTACAACAGGAAGATGATGAACCTTATGGGTTTTCATAATATCTAAGACAGCGGTCAAATTTGCATTTACGTCTAATGTACGCAAATCAGTAGCCATAATTGAGGATAAAGGTTCGTTCATCATAGTACAAAGTACTGGTTTTGTATTAGCTCAAAGAGCTAAGAATTATAATCAAAATCCTAAACGCTGCAAATTATTAATTCTTTTGGTTTCAAACAATTTTAACAACTAAAATTTTAGATTTTTTTATAATCTTTCCTGTCGTACAAAAATATTATTTTCTAAGTACAAGTACTTTTTTCTGTATTTTCTTATTGATTATCAAGAGATAAAGACCATCCTGGAGCTGATCTGCCGGGATTGAAATCTTTTCACTAAGTGGGTTTACATTTTTAATCAGCAATTGTCCTTGAATGTTGAATAATTCAGTTTTTTCGATGCCAGGGACATCAATATTTATCGTTTGCTAAACAGGATTTGGATATATCCTAAATAATTCAGCATTGATGTTTTCAGCTGCTAAAAGTGGCTTACAATTGATTGAGTTAAAAGTTGGATTCAGGGTTGCTAAAAAATTGCCTGTACAGTCCGGACATCTTTCCCTGAACTGATCTTCTGCCATGGATCCAAAAACAATGCTGTCGAGTACAGTGCCAGCAGTAATCCAAGTAGGTTAATTTTATTCTTGTTATCTAAATATGAAATTAATGTAAACGAAAACGATACTGTATGGTGTTTACATTAAAAATAAACGTTGCATCCTGCGGAAAATGAGTTTGTACTTACGAAGTTTTTTCTACTTTATTTATGTAAGATATGTGAAGATGACTTCATTTTTTCAAGAAAAACAAACATTTATCTTTTACTGTTTTCTTTTGAAAGAATAAAACCAAGTGAATGCGCAAAATAAAATGAAAGAAATTGTATTTTTACTAATTGATTATAAACTGGAGTAATATTGTTACAAAATACGCAAATGAATTTGATTGACCAGATCAAATTACAATTCGAGGTTAACAAAATACCGGAAATTGTTGAGGAGCAGGAAACAAATGTTCAAATCGCATTGAATTCCACTATCGCGGCACTTTTGGCGGCTATAATGCTTAAAGTGAGGTTTTTAGATTCGGAGCTGAATGCTTTTTTGCAGAAATTAGCTTCGGATAAATATGCTGAAACTGAACTATTTCAATTTATTTTTTCAACTAAGGTGGAAAAAATCATCAATCGAATTTCCGACATCAGTGGCGTTGAGCTTGCAAGCGAAAAAAAAATTATGCAGGAATCCGCGCGTTTGCTCATCAATGAAATGCGTGCTTTGGCCGAAGCCACTACTGATACAGAAATCAATGCCTTACTGAAAAGCAACGAAATTAATGTTAAATCAGCCTTGCCAACCGGCCTGTACGGAATTCTGGGCTTTCAAAATTTTGAAAAAATGGACAATAAAGAAACAAATTCAACAAATGATGCTGCACTGGCTGAAGAGCAGATTAATTGGCTTCCATGGATAATTGGCGCATTGCTTTTATTGGTATCCTTGTGGTATTTTAAAGGTTGCGGAGATAAGGTTAATCAAATGAAAAAAGTAGCAGCCGAGACGAGGGCAAAGGCAGTTGCTGACTCAATAGATGCTTATAAAAAAACAATGGAAGCTGAGATTTTGAAAAGGCCACAGTTTATTTTGGCAAATGGAAGTTCTATCACGTTTGAAAAGGGTAGTGTGGAAGATCAATTGTTAGCATTCATTCAAGATAAATCTGCTCCGATCGACAAGAACAAATGGTTCACGATTGAAGGTTTGAATTTTGAAAGTAGTAAATCGGTTCTTTTAACTGGATCTGAACAAAAACTTAAAAATCTTGCGTTGATTTTGCAAGAGTATCCCGCTTTGACAATAAAAGTAGGCGGATACACGGATAATGTCGGCAATGCAGCAGAAAATAAAAAACTTTCGGCAGCAAGGGCTAAAAATGTGATGCTGGAATTGGTAAAATTGGGGGCTAAATCCACTCAATTATCATCAGAGGGATACGGTCAGGAATTTCCAATTGCAGATAATGCTACTGAAACCGGAAAAGCAAGAAACCGGAGAATTGATATCAGTGTGCGTTCCCGGTAAATATGGCGCCTTTTGGCTGCGTTTATTTTTTTGTAGATATTTGATAATATTCTGTTAAGATTAGTTAAAATTGCCATATTATCATTATTAAT
>JBMOJB010000253.1:0-4362 GCA_049316985.1 Saprospiraceae bacterium
TTATACATTATTTTAAAATATAATTTGAGACCTTTTCGGAGGGGACTCAAAATTTCAACTTTCAATTTTCAATTTTCAATTCATTACCTCACCAATCTTTTCCCGATTTTTTTTTGGTTTTGCTCGTGTTGGACTTTTGGCTTTTCACCCTTGTTATTTTATCCTCTTCGGCAATTACTTTCAATAGACGCTCTAGTTCTTGTGGGTCGAGCGTGTTCAAATCATTTTTTACTGTTGAACTCCCGCTGTCATTTTTTTCTTTACTTTGTTGCGTTCGGGACTTCTTCGAATTGGAATCGGGCGGAGGGGCATTCGGTGAATTGTTTTGCTGATTTTGCTGATTTTGCTGCATTTTTCGACAAAGACTGAGGTTCTTTTTGGCATCCATGTCATTCGGATTATATCGCAGCGCCTGTTTGTATAGTTCGATACTTTTATCGTATGCTTTCAACTGGTAGTAGGCATTGGCTGCATTATAGCTAGCATTGGCTTTGTCTTTGTCGGCCCATAATTCACCCATCGATTTTAGATATTGCTCTGCAGCCTCTGCATACTGATTCAACTGATAGGCAGCATTGCCAAGGTTGTATGTTCCCTTTCCGTTGGAAAAACCGACTTCATTGGCTTGTGCATATGCATTTTTTGCGGCCTGAAAATCACCTTCCGCATATTTTGCATTGGCATCTTTTAGCAATTGATGCACGGTTTGTGCGTGTGCAACAGAAGAACAAATGCCCAATATTGTAAATAACAACAAAAGCAATGACTTGCGCATACCGATAATACCCATGAAACGACCTGTAACGCCTTTTTCAGCTCTGAATGAAAAATAGTCTTCAACTGCAGTGAAGGTCGATCGGGGTGAAACCTCGATCTGCGAAAGCGGAATTCCAAAATCAAGCAGTTGCTGCTGATTGGCTGCTTTCAGATTGACATGATACTTATTTTTTTGAGTAAAAAATTGTTTATGTTTATTGGCGAATTGTGCAGCTACTTCATCACCGACTTCAAAATCACACTCATCAATACAGGTGCCAATATAAGCAAAACAATCCTTTCCCGAGGTTCCAAAATGATCGCTCATGGTTGCCAGCGTTTTTGATGTGATTTGGGCTACTGTTCCTTTCCAGCCGGCGTGAATGGCCGCAGCCACTTCATGCTTGGCGTCATAAATCAATATCGGGGTGCAATCGGCGACGGTCACTCCAAGGAGCAGTCCTTTTGTCGCAGTGATCAGCGCATCATAACCATCAACACTACCCGAATGCCCGGCCAAAAAAACCTGATCACCATGTACTTGCCTGGCAAACACGAGACTATTGGCATCAAAACCAGCTGCATTCAGGACGATGCTGCGATTTGCATCAATATTAGCTGCGCTATCTTCTGTGAAATTACCCAGGTTGAGCGACGCAAATGGTACAGGACTAAGCCCTCCATGACGGGTAGTTTCTGCAGCAAAAAGCGCGGGAAACCGATTAAATATCGCAGGTAAAACGAAACTATCAGAAGTGGAAATCATAACTTACGCTGAAATTAAGCAAACATACGCAAGGTAACTAAGGTAAAATCATCGGAATAATTTTCTGTTCCTTTGTATTGATCCAGTTGGCTGAGCAATTTTGCATTGAATTCTGCCGCGCCACAAATTCCTGTTTGGGAAATAAATTCAGCCAAACCGTCATCGCCAAAATGAACGCCATTGGCATTGATTACATCGGTAACACCATCTGTAAAACAGACCAATAAGGCATCACCGGGAATCTGAATTTCACCAATATTGATGTCACCAGGCAAATTATCCAGCCAGCCCAGGAATGTACACCCTAAATTCAGCGTTTGCAATTGGCCATTCATATATAGGTAAGGTGGTGTATGACCGGCATTTATATAGCGCAATACTCTCGAATTCTGATCGAATTCTGCGATGAAGAAAGTAATAAACCTTTCGCCTTTGGTAATGCGAAATATCGCCTTGTTCAGCAATTTAATAAACGTTTCGGGCGAATCGCGCCTTCTGATGATCGAGCGCAAATTGGCCTGAAAATTGGCCATCAACAATGCAGCGGCCAAACCTTTACCCGAAATATCCGCGATGCAGCAGATCAGCCTGTTTTTCTTATCAAACTGAATAAAATCATACACGTCACCACCGACACTCAGATGAGGAATGTATACACTATCCAGCTCATATTTGTCACCTTGAGGCATCACGGTTGGCACCAGTGTCATCTGCATTTCACTGGCCAGCTTCATTTCCTGTCGCAGCGCCTCCTGCTCAATCTGCCTTTTAAACAATCGCTTGTTTTCCATCGCCACTGCTATGACATTTGTCAATGCGGTGATAAACTGGATCTTGTTGTAGCGATCATCAAAATCACTGAATCCACCGAGGAGCACGTGTGCAATCGGCGTTTCTTTGTGAAAGACAGGTATTATATTGTCGAATTGTGAAAGCAGCGGATCTTCCTTGTCCAATATACTGCTCAATCGGCGGTAGTCTTTTAATAATGGAGTAGCGTCGTATGCTTGTAGTTGCGGACTTAAACCGATACTGCAGACACAGTCCCACTTACCATCTTCTGCAAAATACAGGGCCATCTTTTTGATACTCATCACGAAGCCCAAAAAATTGCTGTACATCGTGTAAATCTCCACAGCAGAATGATTGCTGTTGATTGCCTGCGTGATACTCAGCAAATTATTGATCTGCAACTGCTTCAGGTGCAGCTCACGTTCGTATTCTTCTAATTTGCCGAGTTGCGACTTAATGTTTGCTAAATCAGACATGTATCGAGGAGATTGAGATGAAAGCCAAGCAAAGATAAGCCGCTTAGTTGTTTATTGTTGGTTAAATCTAACTAATTTGAAAATTCGATGACCAATACTACCAGCCATGCAACCACTATAAATTCTAATTTGGTTAATCATTGGTTAAATTGGGAAGTGCATCCAACTTTTTTAACTCAAATACCCTTCTTTTACATTGAATGCAGTAGTTGCCGTTACAATTCTCGCTTTATCAGCTTTTTTGTAGAAAAGTACGCTAAATTACCTGATTTTCTCAATACTTGCTTATTTTTGCCAAAGCATATTTTGAATATTTTTTTTCTTCAAATTAATTTTATACTATGTTTAAAAAATTAGTGCTCACTTTCTTATCCGTTCTAGCGCTTTCTCTTCATTTGCAAGCTCAGAAAATTGCCGTTATCGATATGACCAAAATCATGGAAGCCGTTCCGGAATACAAACAAGCCAATGACGATCTAGAAAAGATTTCTACGAAATGGCGTTCTGAAATAGCTGTCGAGTACGACAAAATAAAAGGACTCTACAATAAATACTCAGCAGAGCAAGTATTGTTGAATGAAGAACAAAAAAAGCAAAGGGAAGATGAAATTATGAATAAGGAAAAGGAAGTCCGCGAAATGCAAAAGGATAAGTTTGGTCCTGAAGGTGCATTGTTCAAAAAAAGACAAGAAATGGTCAAGCCAATCCAGGAAATGGTATATGCGGCCATCGAAAAATACTCCGCTTCCAGAGGTTATGATTTTATGTTCGACAAAGGAAGTGCATCGGGCCTCATTTACAGCAGCAGCACCAATGATAAGACCGATGATATCATTAAAGAATTAAAGAAAAAATAATTTTGCTGCCTTTTGAGCATGCTTTTATCGTTTAAAAACAAACCTATCTAAACTAAACAAGAGATTTATTAAAAAAAATGAAAAAAACACTATTATTCAGCCTTTTGAGTTTATTCTGTATCGTCGCACAAGCGCAGAAATTTGGATTCCTGAATTCAGCGCTGTTGCTGGAAGAATTACCCGAAGTAAAGGCAGCCAATACATCTTTGCAGACTTTTCAGGAAATGAAGCAGAAACAAGGCCGTGCCAAAGTAGAAGCGCTTCAAATGAAATACCAAGATCTGCAAAAGAAAGAAAAAGCGGGCGAATTGTCACCCAAACAACTTTCTGAACAAGCGGATGTTTTGAAAAAAGAAGAAGAGGAAATAGGAAAACTGGAGCAACAAATTGCGCAGGAACTGCAAGAAAAAAAGCAGACCACGTTGCAACCCATTCTTGACAAAGTAAATAAAGCCATTTCTGAAGTAGCAAAAGAACAAGGACTAACTTATGTTTTTGACTCTACAGCAGGTAGCCTGTTGTATGCCGACGAGAAACTAGACGTCTCGGCCGCAGTAAAAGCTAAGCTGGGTATTACTCCTGCCGCTACTGATGGCAAATAAAGGAATTATTTTGATGCTGGCTTCACAAATTCCATATGTAAAAATCCTGTGCAACATCGGAGGGCACTGAAAAAGTTAGTGATTTTAAAAGACAATTGTAAAGCGGTTAAGTA
>JBMOJB010000254.1:0-4342 GCA_049316985.1 Saprospiraceae bacterium
CAAAACCATCCGACTTACCATCTTTGTTCACGGTGACCCATTTCAAATTCCGCTTGGTGCCACATTCGACAGCAGCAAATTTGCTTGAAATATCTAACTTAAGGCTAACTTCATTCAAATCACCAACACTAAACTCGTAAATTTCTGTGTGCAACAAACCTTTAGACCCATAAGATTCAACTGTTTGTCTGATACGGTCAGGATATCCTCCGGCAGCTTCAAATTTTTGCAAAAACTTACCGTCACTTGTCAATACTTCGGGGTTACATTTATTCAACAAAGACAACAACTCGGCCAGGTTCTTTCCGGAAATATTCAAATCTGAATCAGATAAAACCTTTGCCGGTGCAATTGCCTCTTTTAGCGCTGCTTCAAGATTTCGGGCATTGTCAATATTTTTAGCATAAATAACGAGACTGCTTGTATATCCGTCAAAAACGCCATTTTTTGAAACTTTTATAAATTTTTGGCTTTTTAGTGCGCTCAAACTAACGCTCAGTACTTTTCCTTCCTTCCAGCGCACCGTGTTTTTATCAATATCGCCAAGGTTAAACTCCATTTCTTCGGAGTCCTGCTTCCCTTTGGCATCAATTGTTTTTTGTACAAAGATAATTTTATAGAGCTTTTTAGGGTCAGCCTGAAAAGTCTGGCTGTAGCTGAGCTTTTCGGCCGATACATCGGTTACTTCTGAACTGATTTTCTTTAAAACATCCGCTAATGACTGTGCATTAACAGGTATCTGAAACAGAAAAGCTGAAAAAACAAGAAAAACACTACGCAATGGATTCATGATTATTTTGAATATTAAAGGCCCATTAAAAAAAATCTGCTAGATTAACGGTAAAGCGGGAACCTTTGCATAAAGGAATTCACTTCTTTACCCACATGCGCAATTAACGCTTGATCATCACAATTTAGAATTACCTGATCCATCCAGTCCACTACTTTGATACAATCGGATTCATTGAATCCGCGGGTAGTAATTGCCGCAGTACCTACCCGAATTCCCGAAGTAGTCAGCGCCGACTGGGTATCAAATGGCACCATGTTCTTATTAACCGTAATGTGAGCTTTTCCCAACGCCGCATCGGCTGCCTTTCCGGTCACACCCTTAGACCTCAGGTCAATCAACATGAGATGATTGTCTGTACCACCTGAAATAATATGGTAACCTTTATCCACAAAAGCTTTCGCCATGGCCTGTGCATTATTTTTAACTTGTTGGCCATACACTTTGAACTCGGGTTGCAAAGCTTCCGCAAAAGCAATTGCTTTGGCTGCAATAATATGCTCCAGCGGACCTCCCTGCATTCCCGGAAATACGCCGCTATTTAAAATAGCTGACATTTTAATCATTTCACCTTTTTTGGTGCTGCGCCCCCATGGATTGTCAAAATTATGCCCCATCATAATTATTCCGCCGCGCGGACCTCTCAATGTCTTGTGAGTGGTAGACGTTACTATATGACAATGCGGCATCGGATCATTGAGCAATTTCGCTGCAATCAATCCGGCAGGATGAGCTATATCGGCGAGCAGCAATGCCCCAACTTTATCGGCAATTTGACGAAAACGTGCGTAATCCCAGTCACGGGCATAGGCAGATGCTCCGCAAATGATCATTTTCGGTTTTTCTTTTAAAGCGATCTCTTCAACGTGATCCATATCAATCAGACCCGTGGCTTCTTCCACTCCGTAAAAAACCGGACGATACACTTTCCCTGAATAGTTGGCCGCTGCACCGTGCGACAAGTGCCCTCCATGGGCTAAATCAAAACCCATAAAAGTGTCACCGGGCTGAAGAGTAGCTAAGAAAACTGCTGCATTAGCCTGTGCACCCGAGTGTGGCTGCACATTGGCATATTCAGCGCCAAATAGTTCCTTTAATCGGTCGATAGCTAACTGTTCAATCTCATCTACCACTTCGCATCCGCCATAATATCTGGCTTTTGGATAACCCTCGGCGTACTTATTGGTAAGACAAGTGCCCATAGCCGCCATTACTGGCTGACTGGTAAAATTTTCTGATGCTATTAATTCGATGCCGTTGCGTTGGCGATCGAGTTCTTTTTGGATGAGGGAAAATACAATATCGTTTTGCATTATTTTCATTTTAATGATAATGATGCAAATGTAGTGTATTTCTTACTTTTAGGAGGATTTATTACTTATTTTCTCGCTTCAAAATGTTATCTTTACGATAGAACTGAACTTAATTCATACAGATTTCTGATAGGTCATCTTTGGGAATATTGAGAATGGTCAGCGAAGATATTTGCACATCCATCATGGCGGAAAGTGGCAATTCTGCAATCAAATGCATCAATTCCTCTTCAGAACCTACTTGAAATACCGCCCACATCTTGTAATTCTCAATAGAAAGTGCATAGCTTAGTATTTTTCTGTTTTTCATGTATCGATTGATCAACTTACGCTGCCGAGGCACTCCTGAGATGAATTCATTTGAAAGACGGTCAGGCATCGTAAATTCAACCATAAACTCGAGACAAATAAGCGGAGAAGAAGTAATAGTCTTTCTTAATATATTAAAATATTTCATAAATTATACAATTATCGCATTTAACTAAATAGTGGGTCAGTAACATTAAATGATGTGTTTTAGCTAGTGCAAAAAAAAAGCCAAAAATGGACTTCTATAAAAAATACTTGGCATGCCTTTTTATTGATATTCGTAATGAAATGCTAAACACCTGTTTTGGAGTATTTTGCCTAAAGAAAAAAAGATAGTACATACAAAATAAATTTCTGCAGCGTAATAAATCTGTCTCCGCTTACAAGTTAAATCAGCTGAAGTTATACCGGAAAATTTTCAAAGTAGATCCCAATAGTTTAACTTTGTCTTGTTATTGAAATATGCTGACTTCAACGTGCTAAAGCAACCCATATGAATTATCTAAACTTGCTTTTTGCCTCTTGGCTCTCGCTGTTATGGTTTGTGCCAATAACAAGTCCCGATGTTCAAGTCCTGACGCATTTCAATTATTGCAGCACTCAAGCTGCCGACAAGTCATTTGTAGAAATCAATGTACTGGAACCCAGTATTGTGGTTGATATCAAGTATGCGACTACCGATAATTTTGTAAAGGAAAAAATGTACAATTGTGGGCGATGTTTTTTAAGAAAGGAAGCTGCTGCTGCAATTGTGAGCGCACATCGCAAACTACAACGTAAAGGGCTAAGGTTGAAAATCTGGGATGCGTACCGCCCCAGGACCTTTCAATATAAGTTGTGGAATAAAATGCCTGACCCACGTTATGTAATGAATCCAGCCAAAGGATCGATGCACAATAGAGGTGCAGCAGTAGACCTTACGATTGTGGACAAATCCGGCAAAGAACTGGATATGGGCACACCCTACGATTTTTTCGGTGAAAAAGCGCACCACAATTACACTAAACTACCAAAAAATGTATTGGAAAACAGAAAGTTATTGAAAGAAACGATGGCTGCTGTTGGATTTAATTCAATCCGCACCGAATGGTGGCATTACAGTTACAGCAAAATAAAATATGAACTCTCCGATTGGGTTTGGAACTGCCCTTGAAAAAAAGGAAAAGAATATAATTTTCAATGAAGGCTCTAGGTCGATTTGTGTGGGCACAAGTTAATTCAATTTAATCTTGTGTCACTGCAAAAAAACTATAGTCGATCAGCGCTTCAATATTTTGACCCGGCTGACCCCTCAGGTCAAGTCTGATTTCCATCGTATACGTTTGACCATTCATAATACTTTTCACATCAGCAATCCCCGGGTTAAGATTGAGCACATTACCTGTATTTACTGGGATATCATCGCGATAGAAAACTTCCATTTTCTTGTCCGGTTGACCTACAGGATAAATGTAAACAAATACTCTGTTGACAAAAACAAAATCCCCATTTCCAAATCTGGCAGATATTCTGGCAAATTTGGGTACGATCCTCTTAATGTCAAACTCAGTGAGATTATTATTTTTATAGAAAGTTGTTGCATTAGTTCCGATTTTTTCAATCGTGAAATTATGAGAAAACAATGTTGATGCACCGACAGGAATCTCCCTGGGAAAGTCTTGTCGGTAAATCATATCAATTCCTTCCAGATTACCAGAACAAGACCAACCTGAGAAAAGCAGCAGTGTAAGTACAATTGCAAAAGGAAATCCGAAAATCTTCATAAATCAAATATAATAGGTGGATCTCAAAAAATATTACCCTGTACCCCAAGAAGTCAAATTAGCAATTCGTAAACTACCAAAGGTTGTCAGGTTCGTAATTCGTAAAC
This sequence comes from Saprospiraceae bacterium, assembly GCA_049316985.1. GTDB lineage: Bacteria > Bacteroidota > Bacteroidia > Chitinophagales > Saprospiraceae > CANHEE01. The sequence continues at coordinate 4,283 of JBMOJB010000254.1, forward strand.
TACCGAAGGTAGTCAGGTTCGTAATTCGTAATTCGTAATTCGTAATTCGTAATTCGTAAT
>JBMOJB010000255.1:0-4290 GCA_049316985.1 Saprospiraceae bacterium
AAAGTCTGTTCAACAGTGGCAATACAAGCGGTATGATCTCCGTGCATGTGTTGGGCTTTGGCCAGCAAACTCATCACTTGCTCATATCTCGACGCAATAGCAATAGTCTTACCTTTATCGTCGGTAAAACTGGATCCATTGGTATCCAACTCATCCAGATCAAGCTTCGCAATCCATTCCATAATAGCAGCGGCCGGAAATTTTTGTTTCGCCGACAATTTATCCAACACCTTCATCACCGCCAATGTGTAGGGACTGTACTCATTCTCCTGCGTGCATAGCTGCATAATGCCTTTTACAGCCTTCAACAATTCCGCCTCCGACACCTTCTCGTTCTTAACCGATGTGTAATAAATCGCCCATGCATACAGCGTGTTCATCGCCTCGAATGTGGGTTGCAAACGATACGTCGAGCGACAAAGCTCCAGCAGCTCTTTAAAACGCCCGGTTTTCCTCAAACAAACAGCATAGCTCCACGCATCCCATTCATTCCGTGCAATGTCATTGTCGGACCAGTGCTTGTCATATAGTGCAACAGCTTCTGTAAATTGTCCTTTTTTACGAAAAGAATTAGCATCAGCAAGCGGATTTAAGATAAGAGTAGTCATAAGAAAGAATTGAAAAGTGAAAATTGAAAGTTGAAAATGAAATAAGCAGAAAAACTACAGAAGTTATTAAGGCACTAATGACACTAATTGAGACTGGGATCACCAACCTGATAAGCCTCAGAATAGAGGGCATAGATGGTTTGCTCAGCAATATGCGCACAGAGTGCGCAGAATCCGGAATGCGTACCTTTTTTTGTGGTCATTACGACAGAAAATCCTTTTTTACCGTAGTAAATATTGATCTCCGCCAGGTCCATACCACACTGCATCTGCACTTGCTTACCAAATTGCACATCGCGGACCACCAGCAGCTGGATACCTTTTTGCAGCAATGATTTTTCCAATACCGGCATCAGACGGACCAATGGCTCTGGTACTGCAGTTTCACGCTGTAGTGGATTGGGACGAGCTTTCGTTTTCAAAGTCGACAAAACTTGTGCATAGGCATCGGGTTGAATGTGATGCGAGCAGTTTGCATCCGCTTCAAAGTGTCGGGTTTCTGAAACTTTTTCAACCGCTGGTTGTGCAAGCACATCTGCTTCATTCGCACCGTTGTTTGTAAGCGTCATAAAAGAATCGTTAGAGAAATTGAGTAACTCAACATTTGGAACGTATTGATCCATAAATACAGCCTCGGCCATCGGATTGATAAATGCCGCTGCATCAGATGACAAGAAACAAGCCCTGGTAGCATCACTGGTGCTCAAATCAACATATTGTGCCAAATCCATTTGCTGCGCCCAAAGCATTACAAATGATTTGTAAAAATCACTATAGGATTTGAGGTCAGTGCATGGCTCCGCCAAGGTAAACACCACCTTCATTCCATCACCGCTGGGCGAAATAAAACACAAAGCCACGCGATCATCCTGACGGATGCGCTCTCGCAAAGCTTCCAACTTGGCTGTTTCACCCGAATATTTATCAATATCGACCACAAAAGAGGAAACCGAGATAAAATTCTTACTGTTGCGCATTCCTTCATTGAAAGAAGCGCAACAGAAAAAAGGCAGACTCACCTTCAATCTCGAGTAAGAATTGGTATCGAGACGCTTCACTTTGCGCAAATGCTCCACATCCTGACGCAATCTCACATCATTGCGCAGTCTTTGCCAGATATCTTCCATCGTCATAGAAGTCATAGCTGAATTGTTCAATACAGAAATGCCGGTAGAAAAGAAAGTAGCCATAATAGAAAATTGAAAAGTGAAAATGGAAAATGGAAAATGAATTTAACAAAGCAAAATTACCGAATGCTACCATCGCCGAACATAACTAAAGTTGCCAGGAGCACTGGTTGCTCTAGGAATAAATCCGGAACCCAGGGTCAGCGTTTGCGATGCTCTCGTCATAGCAGTATAAGCCCATCGGAAGAAACCTGCAGTTTTTGAATCATCAGGTCTTGTACAAATATTAGCATAGACGTGTTTCCACTCTCCACCTTGTGCTTTGTGGCAGGTAATGGCATAAGCAAACTTCACCGGAACCGCATTAAAATAGGCGTCTTTACTAACGGCATCCAAAAAAGCAGCATCAACTGCAGACTTTTCCTTCCCTGGAATTGTGTTGGAAATACGCTCACGCAAATCAACCACCATTGCACGACGGACCATTGAATTCAGCTCAGTGTCAGCAGAAAACAAGAAATCATTTAGAACAATGATATCTACACGCGTACCATTATGGACACGTACCTGCATTTTCCGGAAACGCAACGTCACCTTAACCTTATCAAATCCTTCGAATTCCAATTCAGCCGGCTTGATTTTAGCTGCTTGAAATGCATTCCATTCCGCAGGCGAGCACTTCAAGGTGTGCCTCCGAGTCACCGCTTCGCCAACTGCACAGATTTCGATAATCTCTCCGTTGATCAAATTCAAATGTGTACCGTAAATATTGGCACATACCATCAGACGGTCTCCGACCATTGGAGTGCCATCTCCTAAGGGAAAGAATCGGTTGCGCACAGTCATATTGTACTCAAAAGCCTTCTCATTGGAGCCAACAATCATGACCGAATCATGAGCCTCCGTTACATTCGGATTCTCAGAAAGGAAAGTATCTACCAATTCTCCGTGCAAAACCACCTTCACTTCGCCTTGAGGTGCTGGACATACACTGTAGAAATTACCCGACGCAAGATCCTGACGCACTTTGGTCGCCACGTCTAGAATCGAATTGTTGTGACGCATCACTTCCGACAAAGTAATTTCACGTACTTTGAGGCCGAAATTTGACTGCAAGTACCGAGCATCCAATGCAGGTGAAATTGGACTTTTCACCGGCAACAATTGCGCATCGTCACCGATAAAAATCAGTTTCGTATTCGGATTAGCCTTAAAATCAATGAAAGTCAGCATATCACTCAAGGTGCGACCTGTACCAAAAGTAGCTTCCTCCAATCCATCATTGTAGTCGGAAAGCATAGATGCTTCGTCAGCGATCAAAACGGTACCATCAGAGGGAGAAGTAGAATTAATCACAAAGCGACGGCGCATACTATCCCCGCTCAATTCAATATTGGACTGCTTATACACAACACTATGAATAGTGCGAGCCTTCTCTCCCGTCTTAGTGCTCAAAATACGCGCAGCACGACCGGTTGGCGCCATAGCCATGACATTGCAACCCTCATTACTTAAGTAACGGATTACTCCCTCCATCAAGGTCGTTTTACCCGTACCCGCATAGCCACGAAGGATAAATACCTGACAATCAGTAGCGTCAAGAAATTCCTGAATTGCATACACAGCAGCACGTTGATCAGCGTTCAGGTTCAAAGTAGATGGGAAAGAAGAAAAAATAGTCATAGCAAAAAGATTAAAAAGTGAATGAAAAAGTTAGTTTGAGGACAATCCGTTTTGCGCCCAGGGGGCGCAGTAGTGGCATGTCTTTATTTTGTTCTTGCATTTATTTCCTAGAAATAATTGCTTGCTTAACTTTTTGATTTTTACAGTGGTAAAAACCGCTTTTTTCTTTTTGCCTTTCTTCTATTAATATGGAAGGCTTGTATTGTTTTTATTTGGTTTTACAAATTTAGCGTGATGTAGTGCAGCCTATTTGCATCGATTTTTTATTTTTAAATAAAATATAAAAATTCCTAAAAAATTTTTTTCACATATCAGGTTACTTCAAGATCGACGTTTTAGTTTATAAATTGACAGACTTGATTAAATGCAGGTAAACATACATTGCCCCTGCTTGCTGGCAGGCATTAATCATTGATCATTGATCATTATGCGGCAGCATTGGGTTCCGGCCATGCGCAATGCTCATTAATCACAAAATGGATGGGTTCGCCGGTGCGCTGCAATTCTTTTGCAAAGTGCTCCAGATCATTGTCATCAAAACCCAGATTTCCATCAGCATTGCGTTTCTTCAATACTTCTGACAACATTAATTCCACCTCTGAACTAAGAGTATCCTCGAAAAAGTAGTAGGCCAAAAGGTCCTTCTCCGCGATTACCTTTTTCAAGCCATCGTTGCTAATAATGCGAATGGAGTAAACAAAGTGCACGTCGCTGTTTCTATTGACATAGTAACACAGCAACAATTTGCCACTTAATTGAAGTGCCTCAAAGCTAGGTTTCCGCACATTGTTTACTTCCCTCTTCTTTGCAAAAGAAAGGAACAAAGGCAGAAATTCGATGAAGAATGTCGGCATGCTACTCGCCAAACCCAG
>JBMOJB010000256.1:0-4270 GCA_049316985.1 Saprospiraceae bacterium
TCATCGCATGTGCTGCGCACACGACGAAATCTTAGTTGTTACCGGCTGGCTTTTTCAAGTTTGTCATTTACGATATATTTTATTTCTCCTGTACCAATAATAGTTGCACCTTCTCTAAATTCAAATTCCATTCCTTCTATCAAAGAACCCGCAAAATAGGTTGGTGATGATATTTTAATTTTTGCGTCAACTGTGTCGCCAGGATAAACAATTTCCTTGTCAATAAAAGTTTGCAGTCCTGAAGTCTGCATTTCAGTGAAGTCAAACTTTACTTGTGGTCTATAACCGCTTTTAGCTGGAGTCTGTCTGCCACCTTGTTCTGTTGTCCTATATTTTAGTTGTGCTATAAAGTCCGTTTTGTTAAATTCTTGTTCATAGAAGTCAAGAATATTTTTTAGAATGTTATCAAATTGACTTTCATTACAAAACCTTGTCGAAGTGTCGATAAGTTCAGCGATTGAACTTCCCGCTTCAACATTCCAAGCGTTTTGTCCGTCAAGCTTTCTTGCTTCTATTTTCTCAATTGTCAATGAGGAACCGAAATATTCTTTAAGTTCTTTAACAAAGTCTGCAATTTTAAGCTGGTCTTGTGTCGGCCAGTCGTTCATAGCATTCAAGAACAAAGTCGCAATGTCTTTCAACTTATGGTCGGTCTGGTCTATGTTAACCAAACTCCAGAGTGTCGAATATGTTTCAATTTTATTGTCCACTGTGTCGTTGTGTCTAAGCTTGCCGGTAACGTGTAGATTCACGCATTGCGTTTTACGCTCAGTTGCGTGTACTTCCATTATCGCATTGGTTGTAAAGATTCTTTCAAATCGATTTTTTCCAAAGCCCTTACAAATTAAACCATAAACTTTCATATGTCCAACAGAAATTTTCAAAACAATTGATAAATTCATGTTTTGAGGATATTAGGGATATTAGAGCGCAATTAAAGTTGACAATCGTTCCGAAGTGGTCGTGCCTTACCTAGTATTTATGAACCTTCCGAATATCTCGCTAGAATCATTTTATATCTCCGTATCGTCGTTTGGTATTTCACGAGACATAAATCGACGATAATTATCGTCATTTGGTATCTCCGTATCGTCGTTTGGTATCTCGCGAGATATAAATCGACGATAATTATCGTCATTTGATACCTCGTGAGACTAAAATCTAGTTTAATTAAAGTTCCTTTGTATCTCGCTAGACTGAAATCTAGTTTAATTAAACATTTTGGTGGAGAATCGTCAAAAAAGGGTGGGGAGTGTATTGGAATTACGTGAAATGGTCCAGAAATTAGCGAGTTCAGTAAAAAAAAAATAGGTACTTGAATAGTAGCGTTCAGAAGAGCGAAGAATAGCTGCGGAGATTATAAGATCGACTATTCTCGGTGCTTAGCTCCCTGCGAGACAAACAATGGCAATAGACAATATTAATGATCAACTTTCCTGCCTACCGGCAAGCGGGCAACTTTCAACTTTCAATTTAAGGAAAATGCTTCCAAAACCACTGGGGCTAAGAAAGCATTTATTGTGTTTTCATTTTCCTGCCTACCGGCAGCCAGGCAACTTTCAATTTTCACTTTTCAATTCTTTTAAACTCCAGGTCCTGAAAATCATAACTGAAATCTATATTGGGCGAGATGCCTTTCATTTTGAAGCCTGTTGCTTTGCCTTCTTCGTCTAAAGAAAACATGGCAAAAGCATCACAATCCATGTCGGGGAATTCCCATTTGATGGCAAAGCTATTGGCTTTGTAAAAGGACATTGGGCCACTCAATCTTGGAGAACGAATAGATCTGAACCACAGCTGACCGTTTTTATCTGATATTTCAATTTCTCCAAACCAGTCGTCTTTATATTTTCCAATATAGTCTTCCTTCTTGAAGGCGTTTTTATCCGCATTTTTTACGGTTTCCCAAACTTTTTTTACTGAATCGTTGCCATCATTTTGATTTGAACTAAAATAGTTAAAATATTTGTCAACCCAGTTGTTGTCCTTTTTTCCGATATAACTGTCAATGATTGTCTGACTTACAGCTGAAAATACGCCGGCGCCTCCGGCTTCAGTATTGGTAAGGATTGTGATACCCAATTGCATATCGGGGAGCATCGTAACAATGGAAAGCATTCCGGGAATGCCACCGGTGTGCGAAACGCTGAAATTGCCATCCAGGTCTTTAAGTCCCCAACCGAGACCGTAACCGTCGAAATGCGTTTTATAAAATCTACTGCCTGCAGGTTCTGATGTGTGAATTTTCCACATTTCGTCGTGACTTTCCGCGGAAAAAAGCTGTTTGCTCAATTTGTCAGCATACATACCATTGTTCATGTGCATGATCATCCAACTTGACATATCATGCACGTTTGAATAAATGCCTCCGGCAGCGCCATTCAGCATATCGCCGTATCGCTCTATTTTTTTTAATTTACCTGAAGTCGTGCTATGGGGATCCGCCAGATTGACTTTGTCTTTGATTGTTAAAAGTGCAGGTGCAGAACCATCCATGCTCAGGGCATCAAAAATGCGTTTTTGGATGAATTTTTCATAACTCATTCCACTGGCCCTGGCAATCACTTCGCCAGCGACCATATACAAGATATTGTCATAATCGAACTTAGTCCGGAATTCAGAAACTGGCTTGAAATATTGAAAATTGGTCAATAAATCGTGCATTTTGAAATCTGATCCTTCAGGAAATAGCATTAAATCGCCGGTGCCTAAGCCAAGACCACTGCGGTGGGTTAACAAATCTTCGATGATAAAATGTTCGGTCACATATTCATTGTACATTTTAAACTCAGGAATATGGTCTTTAACTTTATCCGTCAATTTTAATTTGCCATCTTCCACCAGCATCATGATTGCCGCGCAGGTAAATGCTTTGCTGTTGGAACCGATTGCAAAATTCGTGTTTACCTTAACAGGCTTTTGAGTTTCAATAGATTGAATACCAAAGCCTTTTTCATAAATTATTTTGCCGTCTTTTACAATTGCTACTGCAGTTCCAACTACATCAAATTTTCGCATCGCTTTGACGACTAGTGAATCGATTTCGATGGACGTTAATTGTGCAAATAAGGGTTGAGCAAACGCGATAAAAGCGATAATAATGCTGTGAAAAGCCAATGATTTCTTCATACAAGTTAGTTGATTTCAGGTAACAAAGAAACAAAATATAATGCAAGCAACAAAAAAAAATGGACCAATGCCTTATTCCTTGCCTTCAGCCCGGTTTTTTAGTTGTTCATTCATAGCCATAAAGCCATTGCGCGTATTTATATCCAGCATCTTTTTGAAAAGCGGCACAAGGATTCCGTTGAATTTTTCACTTTGGCGAAAAGTTGTGGTGCCATTGCCATTGTCGATGAGTTCAAATTTGTGTTCGCCATCAAATAATCCTTTGAAAAGCAAATGTCCGATCCAGCGGAATTCTTTTTCGTTCAAAAAAGTCAGTATGGCTGTGCGATTTGTGGAGCCAGGGCGACCACAAGGGTCGCCCCTACGATTTTCTCTGCAAATCGCAAACCTGACCGTAAACGGATCGGATATTCAAGTAACAATCCATTTAAATCCTAAAATCCTGTAAATCCTGTAAATCCTGATTCCGAAGGATGGTTTGTTTAGAAAAGTCTCTCGAAAAGCTGAACTTATATTAATCATTGTGTGAGCAGTTTACTCATAATGATGTAAACTTTTTTCAGAACTGGTCATTATTTAATTAGTAATTCTAAAACCGCCTCCTAATTTATTGTCACCACAAAAAAAGCCCAAACGTATGTACATTCAGGCCTGGTTATTTTGTCAATTGTCAATTGTCAATTGTCAATTAAAGATGTAGTGCTGCTTTTCTCAGCAGCAACAAAGCTTCATCCTCTACATGATCGGGGTCCGGAACACAACAGTCCACCGGACAAACTGCCGCACATTGCGGCTCTTCATGAAAACCAACGCATTCAGTGCATTTGTCATGTACTATATAATAGAAATCAGGGGAAACCGGTCCTTGTTTGGCTTTTACACTTATTGTTTCACCATTTTTCAATGTAAAATTATCTTTTAAGGACGTTCCATCAGAAATCGTCCATTCTACTCCTCCTTCATAGATGGCATTATTGGGACACTCAGGCTCGCAAGCGCCGCAATTGATGCATTCATCCGTAATCATTATTGCCATAAAAAAATTGAAAATTGAAAATTGAAAATTAGTATTTAAGAATTAAGAATATTTAATTACGAATTACGAATTACGAATTACGAATTACGAATTACGAATTACGAA
>JBMOJB010000257.1:0-4226 GCA_049316985.1 Saprospiraceae bacterium
AAGAGCGCCAGAAGGAGAAATTTCCACTTGGCAATGTTTTTGAAAAAACATCAGATATATATTGCGAGATCCCTACCATAAAGATCGCTACTGAATCAAGTATCAGTTCATTTATGCCACAACATTACAAACATCAATTTTATTTTTTGGATAAAGCTTTTAACGCTTATTTAGATTCCTGCTTCCATCCACCTTCCCAAGTTTAAATAAATATACAATTTTTTCTTGAAATCAACATCGAATAATCCTTGTTGAGACGCTATTGTATTTGCAGCTATTGTCCTGTGAATTGCATAGTCGAACTTCCATTCTGTTTAAGGATAATATCTCTCTGTAATACAGTAAGTCATGTAAACAGAAAGTCAGCATTGTTATAAAAATATAAATTAAAATATATAAAAAAATATTTATTAATGAAAAATTTAACTCAATATACACTGATACTATTATCATTGTTTGCAACAACATTCATAGCATGTAAAAAAGATGATACCGACGATTTCAATACATCCGACAAAGGAAAGGTAACTTTAGAATTTGATAATGTGGTAGGCAACAATGACATGGAATTAATAAGCGGAAAGTATACCAATGCTTCTGGCGAAGATTTTACCGTAACAACTTTCAATTATTATATCAGTAACATATCTCTTACTAAAGAGGACGGTTCAACTTATGTAGTACCAAAAAATGAAAGCTACTTTCTGGTAAAAGAAGCCGATGCACGCACACATGAAATTACCCTATCCAATATACCAGCGGGAAATTATAAAATGCTGAATTTTACTATTGGGGTCGATAGTTTGATCAGTACTGCAGAAATCAGTCAAAGGACTGGAGTTCTTGATCCCTCAGCAGGTGCACAAGGAATGTATTGGAAGTGGAATTCTGGATATATATTTATGAAAATGGAGGGCAATTCTTCAGTAGCGCCCTATGACAGTACCAGTAAAACAAATCCTTTCTGGTACCATATCGGAGGATTCGGCGGAATGACTTCAAAAACCATCAATAATATTAAAAAAATATCTATTCAAACCGCTGCAAGCGTTGAAGCAGACGAAGCAATAGCTAAGGTACGCAAAGAAACAAAACCCCAGTTCCACATAACAGTTGATGCGGCAAAAATATTTAATGCTGAAACGAAATTAAAAATAAAGGAACATCCTGTTGAAATGTTTACCCCATTTTCAGTAAATATTGCTAACAATTATAAATCTATGTTTAGCTTAGATCACATACACAATTAATTATTCAGCGATTATGGTTTTGAGATATTTCGCTGACTTTAGTTTCAAAGCCATATTTTTTAAAAGAACTAAGATGAAAAAAACTACTTTTTTGTATATAATTTTGTCGATTTCACTAGCTTCCTGTATCAAAGATAAAAATGACGTTGATATTCCGTCTGCTTCATTTTCGGTGCCAATGAATTTTCCAGCGCCTGTTTACAATTTCGACAAAAATCCAATTACAAATGCCGGCTTCGCTTTAGGCAAAAAACTATTTTACGATGGCCGACTTTCGCGCGATGGGAGTATTTCATGTGGAGATTGTCATCAGCAATCTGCTGGATTTGCACATGCAGACCACCGCGTAAGTCATGGAGTTGATAATCAATTGGGCACTCGCAATTCTCCTGCTTTATTTAACCTTGCGTGGCAGAATACTTTTTTTTGGGATGGCGGCGTGCATGATTTGGATTTATTTTCAATCTCACCAATTGAAAATCCAATAGAAATGGATGAGAAAATGCCAAATGTCATAAAAAAGCTACAATCTGATAATTCTTACCCTTCCATGTTTCAGAATGCATTTGGTACAAATGAGATCAATGGTACAAGAACGTTTCAGGCATTATCTCAATTTATGAACATGTTAGTGTCTTCCAATTCCAAATATGATAGATACAAGAGAGGAGAAGCAGCTATAATATTATCTTCCGATGAACTTTCGGGTCTAGCTTTGGTGCAGGAAAAGTGTCAATCTTGTCATAAAGGGGAATTATTTTCTGATTTTTCATTTAGAAATAACGGAGTAGGAGCAGGAAAGGATGTAGGTAGAGCGCTAATTACGTTAAATCAGGAAGACAATTATAAATTTAAAGTTCCTTCATTGCGAAATCTTGGTTATTCTTCACCCTACATGCATAATGGACGATTTCTAAACCTGGATGCGGTTTTAAATCACTACAGTAATGAAATTAAGGGATCACCTACTTTAGATGTTGCATTGCAAAATGGGAACGTTAATGGGATTGTACTGACAGAAAAAGAGAAAAAGGACATCATTGCGTTTTTGAATACGCTCAATGACGAGACCTTTATAAAAGATAAAAGATTTTCAGAATTTTAAATATGCGGTCGAATGAAAAAGTACACGTTTGTGTTAATAATAATATTTTTTGTAAACACATATCATTTAATGGCTTGTGATGCTTGCGGTTGTGCGATGAGTACGGCAATCCAACCCACCGATCGACTTACCTTCATTGGTTTGAGTTATAGGAACGCTTATTTCAGTGGTTGGCACAATCCTGTTGCAGGTCAAAACGTTTTTGTAAAAGAACACTATTCCCGAATGGACCTGTTGGCAAAAATTACGATCAAACAAAGATGGGAGTTCTTAGGTGTTTTGCCTTATTTATCCGCAAGAACGTCAGAGGGAACTCTTAGTCAATCTGAATTCAATGGGGTCGGTGACATCAGTTTGATGGGCAGGTATGCATTTGTCAATCATTTTGGCAAGAAAGTGGACGCCAGACTCTCAGCTGGTGGAGGAGTAGAATTGCCAACGGGTAGATCCAATATCAGCCAAAGTGATGGTACAATTATGCACATATATCAACCTGGTAGCGGATCTGTAAATTTTGTAGCGATTCTATCCGGAGGATTAAAATGGGCGAAGTATGGTGCCGCTTTCACAGCAGCATATCGGTCAAACGGTACCAATAAATTAGGTTATCACAGAGGGAATTCTGAAAATGTGACGCTGGAAATTTTCCGCGATGCTTATATCAAAAAAATTAGAATTCTCCCAAAGATTTCGGTTTCGGCTGAGAATAGTAACAGAAATTTACTCAATGATTTGCCTTTTAGTGGAAACACATCGCGCAGTTTCGTTTTTGCCGGAGCAGGAATTGACGTTTATTATCGTCACTTGATGATTAATATTGCTACTCAATTACCCGTTTTTCAAGAGATTACACACGGACAATTGGAAAGCAAAAACCGTCTGCAAGTTTCTGCAAATTATATTTTTTAACATAAAAAAAAACACACAATGAAGAATATTTTGTTTTTTACTTTATTACTTTCAATTGCATCTTGTACAAAAAGTCATGAACATGAAGGTAAAACAGCACCAACAATTTCAATTTCAAGTCCAACAGAAGGACAGGAGTTCATTTCAGGTGCAGCAATTTTAATCAAAGGAACTGCCGCCGATGACGCGGGACTTCATGAAGGAACAATTGTGATTGTAAAATCCGGTGATAATGCTGAATTATTCCGAAAAGAACCGAGTGTTCACGATTTGCTAACTTATGCAATAGATTATACATTTACACCAATAGTGACCACAGCTACAGATATGAAAATAATTGCGACTTTTTATGATCATGACGACAATAAGACCGAAAAAGTAATTAACTTAAAGGTTAAACCCTAAAAGATTGTAGGCATCAACCTGCTATTTTACATCTATTGCAAACTAAAGTACTAAATTCTGATGAGAAAAATATCTCTTTTTAAAATCGTCGGCTACTTTTTCTTCAGCGCAGCAGCTTTTTGTGTTCAGGCGCAGAAAGAAACCTGGGCGCAACTTGATCAGCAGTTTAATGAGTTGGTTAAAAGCGAACATAAAGCTACGAAGCGGGAGAAACCAGTTTTTTCGAATATAAATACGCAAAACTACGATGTGGTTTATCACAGAGCGGAATGGCAGGTTGACCCGGCAGTCAACTTTATTTATGGAAAAATTACAACATATTTTATTCCCAAGATCAGTACTTTTCATGAAATGTACTTTGATCTGATGTACAATATGAAAGTGGATTCGGTGAAATACAAAAACAAAGCTGCATTATTTGAACAATTATCCGACAATTCTTTGAAGATTTCCTTAGGAACCAACCTTAGTATTCTGAAACAGGATTCAATTGAAGTATGGTATCATGGTCAACCTGAAGGTGGAGGATTTGGTTCCTTTATTCAATCTACTCACGA
>JBMOJB010000258.1:0-4199 GCA_049316985.1 Saprospiraceae bacterium
AATTACGAATTAACAATTACGAATTAAGTACTTGTCTGCCTTCGGCAGATTACTATTACGAATTAAAAAAGTACTAACTGAAGTTTCGGAGCATAATGTACTTTGGATAAGTGTATTGAAGATTTATCAGATATTGTAAACATCTTACGTGAAAATATTATCTAAATTGAGAACACCGAAATTTTGCTACTAATTTATTGTTGTATATTTTTCAAAACTTAAGTGTTTGAGGACATTAATTATTTCAAAAAAAATGAGGATTGCCGACTAGTGTAGCAAAAACAGCTTTTGTAACAAAGGTTACTTTTAGCCAGGTTTTAGAGTCGTAACTTTGGTGAAAAATACTCGTCTACACTATGAAAAAGCACTTTTCTACTTTTGTTGGGTTGATTTATTTAATTGTTTCATTGTCGGCGCAATCACAGCCGTTCGATATTAAGCTTGAAGCGCTTAATATTAGCGGACTAGGTGGGCTTCAGGCATATGCATTTGGAAAGCATGATGGAAAATGGCTGATTGTAGGAGGTCGATTGGATGGGCTTCATCGAAGACAACCTTTCGCAGCCTTTGATGTGGCTGGAAATAACAACAAATTAATCGTCGTCGATCCTTTATCTCTTCAAAAATGGACCGCCCCAATAACTTCTCTTTCCGTGGCACTTCAGGAGCAGTTGAGCTCTACCAACACGGAATTTTATCAGCAGGGAAATTATCTTTATGTAATAGGCGGTTATGGTTACAATACTGCTACCGCTTCAAGAAAAACTTTTGGCAACTTGACAGCGATCGATGTACCTGCGGTAATGAATGCAGTGATTGCCGGAACTTCTTTGGTCAATCATTTTCGACAGATAGCAGATGTGCAATTTGCCGTAGCAGGTGGACACTTAAAGAAAATCAATAATACCTTTTACCTGATAGGAGGAAACAAGTTTGATGGCAATTACAATCCATCTGGAAATCCTACATATACCCAAGTGTATACCAATTCGATTAGAAAATTCAACTTATCGGACAATGGGACTAGCATCACGATTTCTCATTTGCCAAGCATAACGGATGCTGTCAATTTGCACCGAAGAGACTATAATGCTGTTCCGCAAATACTGCCGGATGGTACGGAAGGTATTACCGCTTTTTCAGGAGTATTTCAACCCACCGTTAACTTGCCCTATTTGAACTGCGTCAATATCGACAGTGTAAGTTATGCCGTAAATAATGCATTTGAACAACGTTACAACCACTATCATTGTCCGGTATTGCCGATCTATTCTGCATCAAACAATCAGATGCACAGTGTTTTTTTCGGTGGGCTTGCACAGTATTACGACAACGGCGGTATTTTGGTGCAAGACGACAATGTTCCGTTTGTAAAAACCATTGCTCGGGTCACAAGAACTGCATCAGGGACAATGACTGAAACCAAACTCCCTGTCGAAATGCCTAGTTTGCTTGGTGCGGGTGCCGAATTTATTTCAAATAGTACTGTTCCTCAGTATTCGAATAAAGTGCTTAAATTAGATGACTTCACAGCTGACACTACGTTGGTGGGATACATATATGGTGGAATCAGCAGTACCGCTGCAAATATTTTTTTTACCAACACAGGCACTCAGAGTACTGCAAGTAGTCAAATATTTAAGGTGTATGTCGTCAGGTATCCGCTGTTGTCAAGTGCTCCGGCAATAAAGATTAAGATTGCTTTGAATAATATGACTGCAAATCTGGTCAACTTAGCTAATTTTCCATTAGTCGATCCATATGCTGGTGTTCAATTTAGCAGCAGTTTTAGCCATGTAAATAATCCATCGGTTGCAGCTACGACTCCAACGGTATTGGCAACATCTACCGGCAACAATGCCATTGTGGATTGGGTATTTATAGAATTGAGAAATGGTGTGAGCGGTGCCACCTCCGTGTCGTATACCAAAGCAGCTTTGTTGCAAGCCGACGGTGATGTTGTAGATGCCGATGGAGTTTCGGCTGTGAAGTTTGATGCGGCACCTGCCGGCAACTACTATATTGCAGTTCGTCATCGCAATCATTTAGGATTTAGAACAGCAAATCAGTATGCACTTTCCGGTGCAGTCACTACATTGGATTTCAGCAATAATACCATTCCCTTGTTTGGGCTCACTCCACTGGGTTTATCCAACACGATGATTGGCGGAGCTGCTAATGCTGACGGATCCATCGATGCCTTAGACTCCCTGTTTTGGGAAACTCAAAATGGCTTGTTTGACGATTATACAAAAAATGCAGATTACAATATTGACGGTTCGGTGGATGCTCTGGACAGTATTCTATGGGAAACCAATAATGGAAAGTTTCAGGAATTAGATTAAAAACAGAGATAAAAAAGTACATTTCATAAAGATCAAACGTCTTAATTAAGAGGTGCTCAAGTATAGCATCGGAATATCTTCAGTATAAGAACAGCAGTTATAACTGTTAGAATCTCCAGTTTTGATTGATGATTATTTTGTTAAAATTTTGCTTTCCTCATTCACTACGTCAATAAAACACCAGCGCCATTCCTACAAAAAGAAAACACTTTTTCAAATTCAAATTTCCATTTTCAACTTTCAACTTTCAATTTTCAATTAATTACCCTATCTGCTGTGTCTTCTTTTTACCAATTTAATGAAAGTTTTTGCCTGTTTTTCTTTAGTTGCCCAATCAAAGCGTGTGGCCAATACGATCATTAATTTCTTAGCTCCTTCAAAACTCGATGCGATATTCAAAGCATGCACGGCATTTTCGAATTCGTTTAGATTGCCGTCGAAAAGTTCATTTAGGAATATTATTCTTTCATTGAGGCTCATTCCTTTTTTTAAATCTTCAATAGGAAGCTCTCCGAGTTTGTCCGAAAGTTCTTTACCCGATTTTTCTTCAAAAAGTTGATTGCTCTCCACTCGTTCGTGCGAAGGTTTGATCAGCGGTTTGCTGCTATTTTTTTCGAGTTGTATGGATGTTTTTGGGGTGAAGTGAATAATCGTTTCCACTTCCTCATTAATTGTTTCCATTGCAATTTCTACAACTTTTGCTGTCATCAACTCAGGTGCTTCCATTTGGGACGGGATTATTGGCGCCTCTTTGGGTATAAATATTGCTGTTTCCTCCGGTTCGATAATTACAGTCGCAGGGGGTGTTGGTTCAGCGACGATAATAGGTGCGGGACTAGGTTGCGGAATACGCACTGTTGGTTCTGCATGTACAAATTCTGGTACTGCCGCGGGCTGCTCTTTTGACAATGGCTGCACAGGAATCAAGACAGCGCTGGTTTCGAGTATTTCCTCATAAAATTGGCGCACATAACTGAGCATCAGGTCCCGCTCAATACTTGATATATGTGCGTCAGCGCTTATATTATGGTACAAACTATTAATTTTGTCGAGTAATTTTTTTGAATGTTGTAAGGACATATACAAATATGAGGTTATTAAGAAATTGTTTTTATTAGTCGGCGCAAAAGCCTATTTTCGCCACGAATTGTACCTGCGAAGGTACAAGTTTTTCTATTTGTAGATGATTTTTTAATAAATTATGTTTTTAGAACCACATTTTCGGGGACAAAGGAGTGGGTGGATCGAAGTGGTCTGCGGTTCAATGTTTTCCGGTAAAACGGAAGAATTGATCCGAAGATTGCGCAGAGCGCGAATTGCTAATCAAAAAGTTGCGATTTACAAGCCCGCTATTGACATCCGCTATGATGAAAGACGTGTGGTTTCTCACGATGACTCTGCAGTAGACGCCTTTCCCGTGAAACACTCCTCTGAAATATTAAAATTGGAGGCTGATGTAACAGTTGTAGGCATTGACGAAGCACAATTTTTTGATTTACAGCTAACCGACGTATGTCAGGAACTCGCCCTTAGAAATGTCAGGGTAATTGTCGCCGGACTTGATATGGACTATCGCGGCATGCCTTTCGGGCCAATGCCAAATCTACTTGCTGTTGCGGAATACATTACTAAAGTTCACGCCATTTGTGTGCATTGTGGCAATCTCGCAACGCATTCTTACCGCTTAAGTGCCGACGATGCCCTGGTCATGCTCGGCGAAAAAGACCGCTATGAACCGCGTTGCCGCACCTGTTATAGTATGGGAAATATTATGAAATTCAATTGACAATTGACAATTGACAATTGACAATTGACAAATGACAATTGACAATTTGTTATTGCCTAATATAAGTT
>JBMOJB010000259.1:0-4175 GCA_049316985.1 Saprospiraceae bacterium
AACAGTAGCTCAGGTCTAAACCATGAAAAACAAATGAGCCGATATAAGATACAAAACCAAGAAGGCATATATTTTGTCACCTTAACAATCGTGGATTGGGTAGACATTTTTATTCGAAAAAGGTACAAGGATATTATAGTGGAAAGTCTGGACTATTGTCAGCGCAAAAAGGGATTGACCGTGTTTGCGTACGTTATCATGAGCAGTCACTTGCACCTTATCGTCAAAGCTGAAGTAGGTCTTCGATTATCTGATATTCTTCGTGACTTTAAAAAATTCACTGCCCAACGCATTTTGAATGAAATAGAGAAAGGAGGCTATGAAAGTCGGCGCGCATGGCTTCTACACAGGTTTGCTTTTCGAGGTAAAGAACAAAGCAACCGTCAATACCAATTTTGGCAGCCAGACAATCATCCCATCGTTTTTATAACTTACCGGTCGCTGCACAAAAAGTTGATTACATTCATTTCAATCCGGTTAAAGAAGGTGGGGTAACGAAAGCAGAAGAATACACTTACAGCAGTGCATCGAATTATGCTACTGACCGCGGAGTTCTACAGGTTACTTTGATTGATATTCCGATAAGTTGGGTTGGTTATGTGAATATTCGTTAGTTTTAAGTGCTGAATTGTGATTAGATTTGTGCTGCTTCGCTTCGTCGGAGACGGACTGCCAGAAAAGTTAAATTTGAAATTTAACCTAGCGCGGTGGTAGTTTTTTAGTGCGGGAAGACATGGCGCCAGCGGGCATCGAAATCATTCACATATTCGCTTATTGCCACATATTTCTTGTTAATATAATGTTTTTGTTGTAATGTTGTTGTGTTTTATGCTGCTTTTCTGAGTAAGTATAGTCCAGCACTCTAATGAGTCAATAGGAAGTGAAATTAAATTACAGATTTAACTTGTCACCGTGATTTAATGGGCGGTTAGGGAAGATGTGGTGCATGCTGGGATTTTTTATAATTACAAAAATTTTGAAATAATTAGATATGGTACGTCATGAAATATTGGGGTTAATGAATCCTACCAAATTTATTTCACAATTCGAACAAAATCGGCAGTTCATAACGCGATTTCGGAATCCTCTATTGACTATAGGAAAAATAATTTCACTAGTATGTGTATTTCATTTATTAAGTTGCAATAAAAAGAATAAAATTGATGAAAAATGGATTTGTGGTGATAATTGCAAACTTTGGAAAGAATACAATTATACATCGCCTTCAATGAGTATTTATTGTTTTCAAAAAGATGGTCATTATATTAAATATTACATTTCTACAAAATTTACGAAATTCTATCGACCATTAAACGATTGTATTCAAAGGATTCCAGACGAGTCTGGGCATTGGAAAATTGAGAACGACTCACTTTATATTGATAAATTTTCAATTGGTAACGACAAAGTTAATGAAGACACTATTTTGATTGATCGCAGCAATTACTTTCTTGTGAATTATTCTAATTTCACAGATAAAGACAATTGCAATTGCGATAGTTTGTCTGCCAGATTTAATCAGAGAGGATGGGAGGTTTTTCAAGAATATGCAAATCAACCGCTACGAAAAACTTATTAGTTTTTTTACAATTTTCTTTACATCGCACTAACGAATGCTTTACTTTGTCATAATCAACCATAAAAAAATTATTAAACATGAAGAGAACATTCTAATTTTACTTACTATGCTGTTCCCGGTTATTCTTTTAGGCCGTCCTGATGATATTTACGGATGTTGGCAAAAAATTAAATTCCAAATTCGATCTAATTTGTAATGGTAGCCGGCATCATTTGAAATGAATCTCAATCACAAAAGCCTGTTCAAATGAAAAGATTACTTTTACTTGTTTTGATGACATTATCATGTAAGCACGATATAGACTCAGCTGACCAATATTTGTCGGTTATATTGCAGCATCCATATGCAGATCTTGTTTATTTCAGCACTCTTTACTCATATGCATTAACTGGTTGTGATTGCACTGTTGAATCATTAAGTGAGTCAAAGAAAGATTCACTCTCAAATTATTGTGATTTAGATATGACCTTAAAGTCAATGGACACTACTACTTCAGAAGTTGTTGTGACGTTAGACATTTCAAGATTTTTGAGTGGGAGGTACGATTTTTATGGAAAACCTGACTACTGTATTTCGATTCCATTTGTATTTACATTTGTAAAATCTACAAAAAAATTAAGACAAGTAACTGTTCTAGGTGGAATGGCAAGTGAGTTCAGATATAATATTGAAGCAGGTATATTTCATAGATTTACTTTACAAATTAAAAGTAGACGTAAAAGTAAAATACTAGACTTCGTGTTAAGATATTATGAAAATAGAAAATATCCTATTTAGGGCCAGTAAATAAAGCTCTAACAATTAGTCTTCTATCTTTAGTCACCGAAAATCCTAGAACGATACTTGAAATTTGCACATTACATTTGGTTTTGGGTGGTTCATAACAGACCATTTCTCGATCGCAAAAATCATAAAAATTCTAATAATCACAGTTGAGACAAATAGCCAAACAGTAGTCTGAACTTCGATTTTTATGATTAATGTGATTGATAGGATAAATTTTGATGACGGTCTGTTATTGTTGTTGTTTTGTTGGTATTTTCGATGAATTGGGTTGGCTACGTAGATATGCGTTAGTTTAATGCTGAATATTATGAGTAGTTCTGTGCTGCTACGCTTCGTCGGAGACGAGCTAGCATAAAAGTTAAATTAGAAATTTAACCTAGCGCGGGTGGATTTTTTGGGTGAAACGGGAAGATGTGGCGCTAACAGGTAGCGTTTGGACCGGAATATTTATTTAATCAAGCGCGTGGTGATTTACTATGGTTTGAGCGTAGATGTAGCATTTGTAGACCTTTTTCTACTACTTGCAATTAAATAGTAATTGACATAACAAAAAAACAGACTAAATTGATTGCGTTTTAATTTTACTCGTTTGGTCTTTTATCCGGATTTCTTTTATTATGAAAACAAGATAGTACTCGTACGGTATTTTTATCTTCATTGATGATAAAATACAAAGAATACGGAAACTTTTTAATTTGTAAGGCACGAGTGCTTTTATACCTAACTCTGAAAAAAGGGCTGGTTTCCAATGTGTTATAAGCATCTATCAGTCCAGTAATAAAATTTACCGGTGCATCAGTACTGTAAAGGGAATAGTAGTCAATTGCGTTTTCAATTTCTTTTTGGGCACGTGGCGAAACGATGATTTTAAATGCCATACTTTTTATTGAGTTGCATAATTGACTCCTCCGCAGAAAGATAATTGTTTTCATCTTCCTCAAGTCGTTCATCTAAAACGGCTTTCAATTCTGTAGATAGGCCGAATTGACTATCGTCCTCTTCAACAATTATAGTTATGGGCTTGGACTTAAAGGCAGCTTTGATAGCGTCCAATATATCTGTGTTTACTTCCTGCGCTGACTTTAAATGGTATGTTGCGTACATAAAAGTTTATTTTTAAAATTTGTAAATTCTGCTCAAAAATGTGCTAGTTCTTTGGGTATCCTACAGCTTTAACTAAGTATGATTTTTCTACAAAGATAGCAAGATATTAGGTAGATGTCAATAAAAGAAGCAAATTGCCGGATATTAAAACTCGATAACGGGAAAGTAAAAATTAATTATTTCTGCGTAATTGAATAAATTAAAGAAATTTCTTTTCACTTATTAACTGCTTTGGATAATTTTTTTGGTTATGGTGGCTTCACTAATGCTTCGTGATCTACAAAACGACATGCAGCCTTGACGCTTAAATAGATAAATGAAAATAGGGAATTTATCAGCTGGCAGGCCTTATAGGGCGTTGGTAACGCTGCTAATCAACTAAGGCTTATCAATGCCTTATTATTTTGTTAAGAATTGGGTTAAAGAAAATTGTTTTCTCGCCGTTACTTTTATTGAATTTCCTGTGAATTGGGTTGGTTATGTATGTATTCACTAGTTTTGGGTTCTAAATTGTGAGTAGTTTTGCTGCGTTGCGCTATAAAACGCGCTGCCGGAAAAGTTAAATTAGAAATTTAACCTAGCGCGGTGGTTTTTTTGGGTGAAAGGGGAAGATGTGGTGCTAGCGGGAGTGCAGTAAGATCGACGAAACGAATGAGACTGTTCATTAAAGTGTGTCTATTAACTTTGCACAATGAAACAAAATAAA
>JBMOJB010000260.1:0-4164 GCA_049316985.1 Saprospiraceae bacterium
AATGAATTTACTTTTACGCGGCAAAATAAAAAACATGGATATGGAAAAGGGATTTATAACCATCATCGGTGCCGGAACCGGGATCAGTTATGCAGTGGCTCAAAAATTCGGTAAAGAAGGATACAAAATTGCATTGATTGCAAGAAATGAAGAAAAGTTACAATCGCAGCTTGCTGCATTAAAAAAGGAAGGCATAGAAGCAATTGCCCAAACCGGTGATGCCGGCGATGAAAATTCATTAAAATCGGCCCTCGGCAGCATCCTTAGCAAATGGGGGCATGCCAGAATGATTTTATACAATGCCGCGGCCTTTGATGTAAAAGATATTTTGGAGCAAAATTGGGAAACAATCAAAATGCAATTGGATATTAATACCGGCGGGGCATTTGTATTGGGAAAACTTGTATTGCCATATTGTTTGAAGGAAAATACCGGGAAGATATTCTTTACGGGTGGTGGTTTTGCGATGCAGGGTGATCCTCAATGGACTTCTCTAAGTATTGGGAAAGCAGCCTTGCGAAATCTGGTACAGGCATTTGCCAAACGCGTTGAAAATACAAATGTCCATATAGCCCAACTAACGGTTTGTGGTTTTGTAAATCCGGAAGATGAAAAATACAGTCCTACTGCCATTGCAGAACAATACTGGAAACTGTTTAATCAAAAACAGGCTGAGTTTGAGAATGAAGTTGTTTATTAGTAACAATCGAAAAAAATGAAAATAGCATTTATTGGGATAGGTAAGGTTGGATTTGCCATAGCAAATAATCTTCAGAAAAAAGGACATCAGATAATCGTTGCAAACAACAATCCAAATTCGGAAAGTCTTAAAAAAGCCTTGCAACAAAATCCGGAATTTTCGGTAAAAAACGTTCAGGATGCGGTAAACGAAAGTGAGCTGGTGTTTTTAGCAACTCCTTATCAGACCAATGAAACAGTTCTGAAAGGCCTTGTGTTTCATGGTAAAACACTGGTTGATTGCACAAACCCGGTTGGTGCAGGAATTTCTCACGGTTTGAATAGTGAAAAATCAGGCTCGGAAGTAGTACAGGGATTGACTCCCGATGCCAAAGTTGTGAAAGCATTTACGATTTACGGATTTGAAAATTTTATTGATTCTTCATTTCCAAAATACAATGTAAAACCAGTAATGCTCATTTGTGGGAATTCAGACGAGGCAAAAAAACAAGTTTCGGATTTGATAGAAGAATTGGGCTATTTTGCAAAAGATACGGGAAACTTATCGCAGGCATTGCATTTGGAACATATGACATTGCTATGGGCAAAAATGGTTCGAATGAATGGTCATAACCCGAATTTTGTCTGGGCTTATTTAGAGAAATGAAATGATGGAAAAAGCGAAAAACTACTTTGCTAAAAACCGCGTCGAAACATTTTCCGATGGGGTTTTTGCAATCATCGTAACATTGCTGGTACTCGAAATAAAAGTCCCACATATCGATTTGCATGATGACAGCAGGGAATTGGTTCATGCATTATTCGGGCTTTTCCCAAAGTTTATCAGCTGGATCATCAGCTTTTTTACTGTTTGCGTTATTTGGGTAAATCACCATCGTTTATTTAAAATATTCCGGATTTTCAATCATGGTCTATTTTGGTGGAACGCAGTTTTGTTGATGTGGTGTTCATTTATTCCGTTTCCAACAGCAGTTCTCGGGGATTATCCAAATAATCAGACAGCTGTTTTGCTATACGGAATTGTCATGATGTTTATGGCATTGACCTTTTCGCTGATGCGTATCTATGTTGCCAGTAATAAGTCATTGCTACATCCGGAAATTGATTTGGAAAAGTTCAAAAAAGGAACATTTTTTTCAATCATTTTCGGTCCTGTTCTGTATTTAATGGGTGCAATAATATCATTTATACACCCTTACGCTTCTTTTGCGCTCTACTTAGGAATCGCGATTTATTTTATCTTCCCGCATTCAACAGAAGATATTGAAATCAAATCAGAGTAGAAAGGCTTGATCTACGGTAGATCAGACGTTAAATTCCGACTCATCAGATCTTCAGTTTTTGGTCGTATGGGCTTTTTTATATTCGTCAAACTCTTCCTGTGTCAGAAAGTTTGTTCCTTGCCCTAAAACAAAATACCATTTACCTTTTTGTTTGATATAGGTTTCGGCTCTTATAACTTTAAAATGCAAATCACCCTCAGGGGTTGAAAAAACGACATCAGCAACTTTGGTTTTAATCGCTGTTCTTCCGTTGAAAATTCTCACCAATTCAGTGCCGGGAACAGATACAACTGATTTAAAAGTCATGCCGTTTCGTTCAAATTTTTGAAATTCCTCCTCAAGGCCATAAGATATTGAACCATCAGCTCCAATGCTGATTGAATTGTCATTTAATGACAATGACGGGTCAAAAATATTGGAAATTGAATTAATGAATTCTCTGTCCTTTGGATAATTAATTGTGTCATACTTACCTGGCGGCGGCACTTGTCCAAAAAGATTCAGACTTGTAAAAGCAATGAAGATATACATCATTGTCATTCGGAATGCTTTGATGGTTCGTTTCATTTTTTTTGGTTTTTGTTTTGTGATTAAACGCCTTGCCAATCTGCTAGGGAATGAGGCTTGGGCAAGTGCAGGAATAAATATAACTCAGCTGTAACACAGGCAAATGTATATAAGGATTACAAATGAATCAATAAACACTTAAACCTGCCATTTGTTCTAAGCTCTATTGAATAAAATTCCGCTATCGCTGGGTCATCCTTTGAAACAGAGATGGTGATTTGTGATTTTAATTGGTTAAGGTTTTGCAGCTACCCGAAGGTGGTGATTTCGAAGCACTTCAATGTCAACCAAGCACAAGCTTTCATAGAAGCACAAAGCTTGGATTACCCACTGAACCACCAATTTCATGCAGGTGCTGTTAGCAACAGTATTCATTTCATTAAGTATTCATTTAGTTCAACATATTCAAAATCTGGAGAGTCCATTAAAAGTTGCCTTAGCTGCCAAACGTGACCTGAACCATAGATAAGCAACAATCTTTCTTCTCTGTCAAAATCTGTGAAATCATAAGCGTTGGCAAAAATTCTCAAGTTCCTTCTATACCATTTTGCAACAGCATCTGCTCCTATATAATTATCTCCAGCTCCTTCCAATATCATTTCAGTTAAATATGCCTGATGGTCTTTTAGTCTGTTTTTGGGACTGTTAAGCATAGCTAAATGTTCAGTTAGCGTTTGTACAGTTTTTAATGAGTCACTCCTTTCGTAAAACGATTGATAATCATAACGTGTGCTTTTTTCATATTGCCTTTTTGATTTTAAATAAGCCTCTACATCATAGTTGTCCCAATCCAGTTCCACTCCAAACCATTCAGCAGAAGCGTCTGAGCAGAATATTCTTTTGTGTCCCATTTTTTTCGCAAGTTTGAAACCAAGTTGATATACTTCATTCCTTTTATCGTCAATGCTAAAAGTTCCGTTGAGATATTCTTGATAACGTTCATTAGTTATACTATCTCTTTGAATTCTGTCCCATTCCACCAGGATTTTTGTTGGCTTATATAAAGAAATTTGGTTTAGAATTATCTCCAATTCTTCTTGTCTTTTTTTTTCAAGTATGTCGAAAGCGTATTTAGGCTTATAACTATCCAATCCAGGATTGTCAAAATGGAATACTCCTAAAACCATTGCTTTTGCCTTATGTTTTCCAATAAACAGGTCCGGATCGGAAATTGGATTGGCTTTTTGTTCAAGGTTGTTTTCCTGGTTGACTCGTTCATATTGTGTATTACAAGAAGCACTGAGTGCTATTATTGTAATACCTAAAAATATCTTTCTCATATGCATTGGATTCTATTTCATTGATGATAAAAGATTTTATTCAAGGATGCTATTTTATATTGTTGCTAAGGTTTTGCAGCTTGGTTAAGTTGAGGATTTTGGAGCACTTCACTATCAATTCACCACATAAGCAGATGCTAGGTAGAATGTTCAATTAACCACTTCACCCGCCATTGAGCCAAACGCCTGTTAGCAGGTCGTTGTTTTATTATCTGCTCTTGCTTCATCCTTACTAATTGAAATCCAATTTACACTAAAGGCTAAAATGAGTTTTATTGAATATAAAAGTATTGCTATTTGGAGCAAATGGTCGGAATAATTTAATAGTGGAGTTA
>JBMOJB010000261.1:0-4163 GCA_049316985.1 Saprospiraceae bacterium
GAAGCAGTTAAAACGACAGTGGGTGAATTACAAGATACGGTGAGGTCAGGTCCAGCATTCGCAATCGGATTAGTATTATCAACAGTAACCACAACATCGTCTATCGAAGTACTTCCGATTGTTGAACTAACTGAATATGTTGTTGTTATAGAGGGGCTAACCACTATACTTGCAGTTGTAGCTCCATTGCTCCACAGATAATTTGCCCCGCCAGTTGCTGTTAATGTAGCGGAAGGAGTTGAACAATTAATAGTAACATCCGGACCAGCACTGATTGATTGTAGTGGTACATTTAAATCCAAAACTGAATTATTTGGTATAATAGTCACCTTATCATCATCAACAATGGCAGTTAAAGGATTTGACCCTGATACTCGCCAAACAAGATTTGATGTTAGCGAAGAATTAATGATGTCAAATTCAACTACAACTACATCTAACCCTGCAATAGGAATCTGAACGACATTTGCATTAGTTGCTCCCGAGTAGGAAGTATTTATACTCACTATACCCGTAGATGCGACGCTACCAGTTGTTGTATAAACTCCAAAAGCTGGAAAAGGAAAAGCATTTGAAATAATTACTGGATTAGCCAAAGCTAAATTATTGTAGTTAAATCGGAAGTTAGTGGCGCCTACTGAAAAGGGAATACACGCATTTAATCTTAAGTTTACTCTAAATATATTGCCCCGCACGATTGGTGAAGTAAAGGCAACACCATATGAAAAAGAAGTTGATGAAACTGTTACTATAACCATATCGCTTGCTGTACATCCATTATTGCCTGTAACTGTTACTGTATAAGTGGTCGTACCAATTGGATTTACTTGTATATTAGCACTTGTTTCGCCAGTACTCCAAATATATGTGATTCCACCGCTAGCTACTAAAGATGCTGAAGGTGAATTACAGGTTAAGGTTACATCTGCACCAGCATTGGCAATCGGAGCAGTTTTACTTACTCCAACAAACACATCATCACTTGCAGTACAGCCCGTTGCATCGGTGACAGTTACTATGTAAGTAGTCGAAATTGCAGGGCTAACTACAATTGATGAAGCAGTTTGCCCCGTACTCCACAGAAATGTGGTACCACCTGTCGCTGTTAAGGTCTGACTTGGCACTGTGCAGTTAATTATTACATCTGACCCAGCACTGACTACAGGGACATATTTATTAGACACGACTAGTACTGTGTCAACAGCTCGACATCCATTGGCTGAAGTAACTGTAACAAAGAACGTTGTTGTTACAGTTGGATTAACATTTATTGATGCCGTAGTAGCACTATTAAAGCTCCATAAATAAGTTCCACCTCCTGAAGCAGTTAATACAGCAGCAGGCGAAGTACATGAAACAGTTTTATCAGGGCCTGCATTGGCGATTGGAATTGTCTTATCAACAGTAACTATTTTGCTGGAAGTTGCGGTGCAACCATTTATTCCGTAAACAGTTACAGTATAAGTTGTTGTTGAAGTTGGTGTGACAGTTCCACCCTGTGTCGCACCACTACTCCAAGAATAATTTCCAGCTCCAGTTGCAGTTAACACAGTACTTGGGTTTGTACAGTTGACAGTTACGTTAGCTCCGGCACTTGCTGTTGGTGCTATTTTGTCAACTATTACAATTACATCATCAACGGAGACCTGACCATTCGAATTAGTTGCAGTCACTGAATAGGTGGTGGTAGAATTTGGAGAAACTGAAATGTTAGAGCTCGTAGCCCCTGTACTCCAAATATAACTAACGACTGGTCCAGATGCAGTTAAGGTTGTAGATGCACTTCCACAATTTACGGTAACATCAGTTCCTGCATTCACAACTTGTGGCGCTGGAAATCCGCTAATAAATTTTCCATAAGTATAGGGAAAGGAGCCAATTGCAACACTTGTTGTTAACGAATTTGAAACTGCATTCAAGACACTTACTGTACCCGCTGAAGAATTTGCTACAAAGGCTTTTTTGCCGTCAGGAGTAACAGCGATCCCGCTTGGATTTGTTCCTACATTTATAGTTGAAATAATTGAATTTGTTGAAGTATTAATTGCGATAACGTAATTACTCACAGCACTTACAACAAATAATTTAGAGCCATCAGGTGAAAGATCCAAAAAGCTAATATTTACACTACAAGGAATAGTTGCAGAAATTACATTTGTAATCGTATTGATCACGCTTATACTGTTAGAAAGACCATTTGCAACATACAATTTTCCACCGTCAGGACTAATGGCTATCCCCATCGGTTTTGTTCCAACATTTATCTTAGTTATTAAGGAATAAGTACTAGCATTATATACCCAAACATTGTTTTCGCTACTGCTCGCTACATAAAGTTTTGTGCCATTAGGCGTAAGTGCCAATCCTAGTGAATTAGCTCCAGATGCGAAATTAGCAAGTACTGAATTATTGGCGGTATTGATGACAGATACGCTATTTGGATGACTTATAAATACTCTACTATTATCTGGACTGACTGCAACGCCAGAAGGATTTGCCACAGTTGAAATCGAAGTTGCTATCGTATTAGAAGCCGTGTTGATAACACTAATTGTACTTGAGCCATAATTGGCAACATATGCTCTTTTGATACTGTTTGCTATTGCTATTCCCTCAGGATTTGTTCCAACGTTTACAGTGGATACTACAGAGTTACTAACAGTATTCAGTATGCTAATGGAATTACTTGTTCGATTTGAAACATAAACCAAAGGAGTAGCTACTGCAGTAGGTTTTTCAATTTCAAAATATGTGGCATTACTACCAAAAAATGCGTGATTTGCTTCATTGCCGTATCTGATTCCATAAGTATTTGTTTTTCCAAAAGTATTAATAAAAATAGTAATATGGTATCCATTACTAAACACCATGCATTTGTTATCTGCATTTGGTGAGTGCGTGCATGTTCCAGGACAAATATAATTTAGCATGCTTTCAGCCTCAACGAGACTTGTTAGTCCCGTATTATCATAAGAAAAACCATCTAAAATACTTAAAATTAAAGCTTGAGAAGGAACAGTATTGTCAAAAAGACACGGTCCGTAAGATACTTTTACTATAACTGCATCAGTAGCTGTGCAACCGTTAGATCCAGTAACAGTAACTGAATACATAGTATTAGAAACTGGACTCACAGTAATATTGGCGGTTGTTGCCCCATTACTCCATGTATAACCGATTCCTCCCGTCGCAGCCAATGAAGTACTACTTCCACTTGAAATAGTTACATCTGCACCAGCATTTGCAATGGGCACTCCTTTGTCAACAGAAATCAACACGCTGGAGGTTGCAGTACAGCCATTTGCAGCAGTAACTGTTACGGTATATGATGTTGACAATTCAAGATTTACGCTTCCTCCCTGACTTGCTCCATTATTCCATACATAACTTATACCTCCACTAGCTGTTAATATTGTGCTAGGAGTTGTGCAATTTAATGTAACATTTGCGCCTGCATTTGCGGTTGGGATGGCTTTATCTACAGTTACAATTTTACTTGCAGTTGCAGTGCAACCATTCACTCCGGTTACTGTGACAAAAAAAGTTGTTGTGGTAATAGGTGTCACCGCACTACCCTGCGTTGCACCATTACTCCAAGAATAAACATCCCCCCCAGTTCCGGTTAAAACAGTACTTGGGTTTGCACAATTTATTGTTACATTAGCCCCTGCATCTGCTGTTGGTACAGTTTTGTCAACGGTCACGGTTTTACTGGCAGTAGAACTACATCCATTCAATCCTGTAACAGTTACCGTGTATGTCGTAGTAGTTGAAGGGTTTACATTTCCACCTTGAATTCCACCATTATTCCATATATAGCTGACTCCTCCTGTAGCAATTAAAGTTGCACTTTGAGGTGAAATACAATTAATGGTAACATCTTGGTCTGCACTAGCATTTGGGCCATTTTCAACTACTGTAACTGTTTTGCTAGCGGTTGATTTGCAGCCATTTGCACCTGTAACTGTAACAGTGTACGTTGTTGTTGAATTTGGGCTAACTGCCCCACTTTGCATACCTCCATTATTCCAATCGTAACTAACTCCACCACTAGCCGCTAATAACGTACTTGGAGCAATACAATCTACGGTGACATCTGCTCCTGCATTTGCTACAGGCGGTGTTTTATCGACAAAACTCTGAAAACAACCAGTGGTACTTAT
>JBMOJB010000262.1:0-4158 GCA_049316985.1 Saprospiraceae bacterium
AAGGCAATGCCGATCTGATCTCCGTGATATTGTTTTGGAGATCATTAAATGTTTCTGTGCTGATTACAGCGCCAATTCTACGATTCATACTTTAAAATTTTAAATGGTTTATAAAAATGTTTATTCAAAGCACGGCATGAAATGTCGCCAAAGTGCAGTGTCTGCTTTTCAAAATAATCGAGAGTTGCGTGTCAATTATTTGATCAACCTTTAATCTCCCAATTCAGTATTACTTCACAATTGACCAGAATAAAAAGAGAGCAAAATTTCAACAAGTCAAATGCTAACTTTCGATCTGATTTATTTGCAAGTTAAATCTTTTTCAATAGCGGTGCAGTCAAAATACATGAAAGTGGCTTTTGAGTATATGAATGAAGCTTTTTCACCCGCGAACGCGACTTTTTCATTTTTTTAATTTCGTGAAATCGAAGTGTTTTTGTCGGCAGTTTTCCAAATCGCAGCGATTGAAGTCCATCATCAGCATCCGGATTTTCGGTCATTAAGGAAAGTTTACAGCATATCCCATCAATTGAATATATGCAGAGAAAACCGTAGGGGCGACCCTTGTGGTCGCCCAGACTCCACAAAACGCACAATTGGTTTGGAAACCATCCCAGTCATAGGGTAATCATTTGCACGATAAAAAAACTGTTGTGCGAAGTATGGCACTTCTTACGATTATCTCCCAGTCTGAGACCGGAGTTTCCTAAAGAATGCAATTACAAAAATTCAATAAAATCCGCCTCTAAACAACCAATATTGCTAAAATTGCATAACACCACACCGATCACTGGACGGAATTAAATTCAACCGTACGGGTTCAAAATTTTGAACCCTTACCACCCCGACCCACAATGAAATACATGTCATTGCCCACATCGAAAACGAATCAAAATACGGGTGATACATTTCTCCTGAATTTTGATTGATACCCCAATCCCAATTGTTGGGCATTCATACACACCGTAATTCATTTTTGCGATCGTTTCGCAATCAGGGGTTCAAAATTTTGAACCCCTACGGGATTTGGGAATTCAATGGCTGTAAAAATCGTTATCCGAAATAAACCTAATATGCGTTTTGCGAAGCATCTCTGCACACCCCAATCATCGGAATCAGGATTTACAGGATTTATGGATTTTCTCGGATAATTTATCGAGTATCCAACGATCGTGAGATTTGCCATACATATCAAAAACCGTAGGGGCGACCCTTGTGGTCGCCCTGGTTCCACAAAACGCGCAATTGGTTTGGAAACCATCCCGATCATTAGGCGATCGTGTTCAGCGAAATATACCGATTTGAAAGGCGGGTAGCTAGGCTTCAAAATCTTGAATCCTCAGCGCCTGAACCCACATCGAATTGCTTGTCATTCCCCATATCGAAAAACGAATCTAAATATGGGTCAAACATTTCAACCACATTTTATTCACACCCCAATCCCAATTGTTGGGCATTCATACACACCGTAATTCATTTTTGCGATCGTTTCGCAATCAGGGGTTCAAAATTTTGAACCCTTACGGGATTTGGGAATTCAATGGCTGTATTAACCGTTAACCAGCCAATTTGTCGGGTTAATTTTGAAGTATCTCGAAATATTCACCTGCGATTTTTCATTTCGAATGATGATTTCGTAAAAATCACGCTGCCAAACCTTTTTAGTTTCGGTGTTTTGTCGAAACCATTTTGTCACTGAATCAAAAATCCATAAGACTGCTTTTTAGCCTCGCGAAGTTTCTTCTCGCAAAACCTGAATTTAAGCGTAGCCCAGCATTCACTCAAAAATTATAACGACCACTACATTTGTTGTTAAATATTGCTTACATTTTACATCTGAATTTCAATACAACTCTCTTTAAAGAAAAAATCAAAAGCACTCATTAGATATTCAATATTATTTTAGGAAAATTGAGAAATTGTATATTTATGCACTCCTCCCCGTCAATTTAAGACTTTAACGCAACAACGTAACATCCCCTTTCAACACCTTTTTTGATCCATCGATGAACTCGACAGTAATCTTATATACATAAACACCAGGAAGTGCAGGCTTGCCGCAAAATTTCCCATCCCAACCGTTGCCATTACCGTTTGGCAACAGATCTTTTCCTTTATAAACTTTATCACCCCATCGATCGAAAATTTCCATTGATTCGACCTCAACTAACGAGTTATTTCCATAAACATCAAAATAATCATTTATCCCATCTTCTAAATCGGGTGTAAATATATTAGGTACATAACACTTGCAATCGTAAATGTGAAGCAAACCAAATTGGGAAATAGAATCAATACAATTGTTGTCGTAAATGGCAACCAATTTAACGGTATAACTTTTTGCCAAAGTGTCAGTGTATGTATGTTTCGGATTCTTAATATCACTACTGTTTCCGTCTCCAAAATGCCACAAGTAAGTGTCGGCATTCTGTGATTTATTGATAAACTGTACGTTAAAAGGTTTACAGCCAAAATCATTGACGACTTCAAAATCAGCTTTTGGTTTTTCTCTTATTGGCATTTCCTTAGCTAATTCATTAAAACACCCCTCGAAATCGAATACTTTTAATTTAATTTTTTCTTTGGTATTTCCATTTTTAAAAGTATGAATCAAATTGTATTTATCACTATACATTAAGCCGTTTGATAGTGTCCATTCATATTTCCATAAATTCTGCGGCGAAAGATTTTTTACAGTAATTTCTTTATCCTGACAAGCATAATTAGGAATTTCAAAATTTACAAGTGGTGCCTTTTTTGTTTGCAAAGTATGGCTGATAGTATCAAAACCACACTTACCATATGCTCTAAGCGTGATTTTAAAAATACTGTCCGAGTAATTAAATGCGTGGCTTGGTTTTGGAATTTGAGCTGTTCCTCCGTCCCCAAAAAACCAGACTACCTTTTCCGGTTTAGGAGTGGACGCGTCTGTAAAAGTGATAGTATCGAATGGGCAAACTAAATATTTGTCAGTATTAAAGAAGGCCTTAATTCCTGGAGGCAAGACTTTGATTTCAATCGTATCGCTTTTGACCCCACAAATATTGTAAGTAAATAGCCTAGGTTTGAAAATCTTGGTAGAGTCAGGTGTAATGAATTTTGCTTTTACAAAACTGGCGCATTTTGTATAGATTTGTCCATTCCCCAAATCCCAATAACAGCTGTCAATTTCTCCCAGCGAGCGATTTGTCAGCACAACCTCATAGGGAGAACATCCGATTAATGAAGAATCCATTTGCACATCTGCTAAGGGCAGTGCTTTCAATTGAAAACTGGTATCAAAACTTAAGCTGCCGCAACCATTTGCTGTGACTAAACCGATTTTTATAATCGTTGAGCTAAATGTCTTAGGATCGTAATGCAATACTGGTGGTTGGAAAATTTTCAAACTATCGTTTGGCATCCTTCCAAAATCCCACGTGTAGTTCATATTGGGTTGTTCCGCAGGCGTGGGGGTAAACGTAACATCAGCTGGCGCACAAATTGATGAAAGCAGATAACTAAATTTTGTCAATCTGGGTCTGTTGACTACATCAATTGTCTTTTCTTTAATACTTTCACAATTTGCACTTTTTGCAATCAATTTTAAGGTATGTTGGCCGTAACTCAGGTTTTTGATGTCCTGCAAATCCACTTGTTTTCCATCCAGATACCATTCAAGGGTTCTACCTTTAGCCTTATCAAACTCCAACTCTACAGGCTCACCTTCGCATGCTTTTATAATATTAAAATCAGATACCGGCTCTTCTACGCTAACAGTTGTTGAAAATTCGCCCGAACAACCGAGCGGATTTTTATAAACATAGAAAACTTTTGCTGAGTTAAGCGGAGCCAATTTTTTCACGTCAAAATTACCAATAGAATCCACGCAAGTCGGGCAATCTGTGGAATAAAATCTTCCTCCAGCAGGACTTGCTGTTATTTTCGTAAGATTGCTATAAACACATAAAACTAGTGGTTCTACCTTTGCAGATGCTTCCTGCACTTCAATATTGACGGTGTCTTTCATTTCGCAAGTACCTTTGCCTATTGTGTAGACAACAGAATATTT
This sequence comes from Saprospiraceae bacterium, assembly GCA_049316985.1. GTDB lineage: Bacteria > Bacteroidota > Bacteroidia > Chitinophagales > Saprospiraceae > CANHEE01. The sequence goes on from JBMOJB010000262.1 coordinate 4,052, forward strand.
ACCTACTGCACTTGGAGTAAAGGTATTTCCTGCTAATAAAGCAGAACCCGAGAAAACTCCTCCAGGAAATTTTGTGGCCAGTTGAATTGGACTATTTGACTGGCAAA
>JBMOJB010000263.1:0-4149 GCA_049316985.1 Saprospiraceae bacterium
AGTACCCAAAAGGCCATTGGTAGTCCCGCTTTTTGTCTAAAGTCGCATTTTGCGCGTTTAGGCCATAAAATGAGAAAAAATGTAGAAGAATCAAGAGGGAAATGCGCATAGTTTACTTTTTTAAAAAATCTCTGGGGCGGCAATGCCCCAGAGATACAAATTAAGTCATTAATTTTTGCTAATCAGTATTTTCTGACTTTGAAGAATTTCTCCACTTATATTGTTCTTAACCAATACCGCGTATAAACCATTTGCCAAAGTTTCAATATTAATTATTTCAACTGCATTGCAAATTTCCTCTTTTACCATTCTGCCATTCATATCAGTAAAAGTGACTTTGACTATTGAATTGTAATCCTTTTCAGGCAATTGCAACATCACATGATGTGCGGCGGGATTGGGGTATATAATTGATTGTATTTGAGCAGGACTGGTTTCAATTCGAGGCTGATCGACATCACAACTATTACCGAACTCAGTTTCTCCGTACAAGTACTCATAAATAGATCTGGCGCGATAAACGGCCGAGCCACCTTGCAGTGGACATTGGAATGCGATAGAAGATAGATTGCTTTCTTCTGCTGGACTTAGTTCAACATCTTCCAAAGCAATTACTTTTAGGTACAAGGAATTAGTAACTTTTTCATTGTCTGCCGGTAGAATTTCAGTGCTGAATGAATTGTTCAGGTGAGAGATCGCTTCTACTTTTTGAATCAGCTGACTGTGAATTGTTTCGGAGTTTGCATCTATTTCCACCTGTAAAGTATTCATCTGATCAAGTATTTGATTGCGTTCCTGTAAAATACTTGTCTTTTCAATTTCTGTGTCATTAAAATAGCGGTTTTCCAGATCTTTTAGCTGCGACAGAAGCGTTTCCATGTTTTCGTTCAGCGTAAGCTTTTGAGTCTCAAGTTCCAGATTGCCCTGGTATAAATTTTGCATCAGATCGGCAATTTGATTCAATTTGCCGATTTCTGTGTATTTTAAGAGTTCGATTTTCGAACGAACTTCTTCAGGTTGTAGGTTGAGCGCAATTGGATCTTCGATAAGCTTATCGAAGAACTGTCGGCGCATGATCCAGTTGCTTTCCTCGGCAAATCTTCCTTCTGATATTCCCACAACAAAAAGCTGTCCCTCTGTAGGTGGTGTATCTACAATTGTTGTCGAGCCTAATGTGCAGGAAGTTCCTTTTGAAGAGCATTGCTTTTGAAATTCACCGGCGCAGGAATATTTCTATTAAACCAAAATTGTGGGCTGACAAATTTAGGTAAATAATTTTGCAATCCTCCGTCCCAAACAGTGAATCGCGAGCTGTAGTAATCAGGATTTAAGTTCATCGCTCCGGATTGCTCAAAAACATTTCCTTGATATTTTTGACCTCCAATTACAGCATTTTCATTCAATCGCAATCCAAGTCCTGCTATTGCGGGATTGGGGGTTGAGGTCGTCATAGTATTGGCGGCGAAATCAGTAAACATGGAAACGCCATCGAAGCGAACACCTGTTTTTTCGTATTTATAATTCACCGTATTGCAGGATAACACTGGCTGGAATGACATTTCAACACGCAATCCGGAATTAGTATTAAGGTCTGTCCTAATTGAATTGCAGTAAGTAGTATTATTTGAACCGCCTTCCCAATTTACCGCGTGGTCGCCGTTTTTGAACCAGATATCGTTGTTCTTTTGAACGATAACATTTTGTCCTTCAGAAATATGTATGGCATTTTTGCCACTGAAATAAATCTCAGGATTATTTTCGATGCTGAATCCCTGTCCGTAAGTGGGATACTCGCTCAAGATAGCTGCTCTTCCTTGAAGATCCATTTTGTTAGAACTGATTACTCCTTTTTCGGGAAAAGTATTGAATCGAAGATTAATGCCGGTAGTATTCCCGTTTTTAAATTCATTGGAATGGATGTTCATTCGTAAGTCATGGTTTAAAACTGCGCTAATTCCTTGATCGGCCGCGTCAAACTTTATGCCATCGACTGTTAATTTATCAGTTTTGGTTACAATAATTCCAACAGGAGTATTGGCAATTTTAGCATTTTTTCCGCCTGTCACTTCAACATCTGCTTTTGATGCTCGAATAGCAACTTCTTCGATATTGGCAAAGCTGCAATTGCTGATTTTCAAATCTCGTTTCGAGCTGCCATTGTTGACAGCAATCCCTTGCCCGCTTGAAGCATATGCGTCGGTTTTCTTTATATCCTTAAAAACATTGTCGCGTAAAGCAATAATGGAATTTTTACCCATAATGCCATTCGCAAGATTAGAAAATTCAGAGCCGACTGCTACCAGTACGCTATTGTTTGACGCTGTAATACCGGCGTAAGGTATTTTTCCGACGTTTATTCCGACAGCAGGTAAAAGTTTGCCTGTTCCGGTGAAAGAGGTATTTTTGTGTACGAACACTTCATGCGCATTTTCAAGGCTGACTCCAATATAGTTGTCTATAAATTTTGTATCTCGGCAATCAACCAAAGCATTGCCTGTTGCCAAGATTGCCTTTTTTGCATCGTGAATTTCAGTGTTTTCGTTAGGTGTATATTTAAGTGTTTCCAATTCCGCACCGGATTTTACGACGATACCGTCCCACATTTGGTCGCATCCGTGAATATTTGAATTCACTATATTCAGTTTGGCTTGTGCGTTAACGGTCAATTTTACATTCGGAGCGACTGAAATATCATAATTCTGTAGCCAAAATAATCTGGTATTGGAAGAGGGTATAGTCGGGTAAAAATCAAGGTCTCCATCAATATAAACTACTGAACCAAATGATCCCGCGTTGCTATTATTCAATATGGGAATATTCCTAGCATCACCCTGAATTTTTATTAGTCCATTGGGCGGTGTTAGCCAGCTGCGATTTGCATCCCGATACAAAGTCCCCTTTTCCGTAAATTCAAATGTTGTGTAAAAGCCATACTTCGTATCGGGATCGGCATTCTTATCCAATTTGCCTTCAAAGCGAAATTCTACACATGCTTCACCAGTCAGGGGATCTATCGGAGGAAAATTGACACTCGTTCCGTACACCTTGTCGCCAGTAATGTCATTTCGGATGAATTTAAACGCATCAGGATTTGTTAAAATAAATTCCTTTGGTAATCGGAATTCGATGGGCACACCGGAAGCGGCACAGTTACCATAATTGCAAATTCTCACGACATAAGTAATTGGCGTGCACCCTGGAATAAAATTTCCAGCGGGAGTGATGGTTGTTTTCTCTCTGTCAATTGACAGATCAGCGCACTGGCCCGGCAGTAATTGGGGCCGTTTTTGTAAATTTTGTGCAATCGATGTATAGCTTAGCAGCAGCATCATGGCTAAACAAATCGATTTAAGGTTAAAAAAAGTTGTTAAAATTGAGACGCGCTCAGTGGCGCACATAGGCTGGGCAATCTTCTGTTTTTTCATGTTTGTGATTCATTTAATGGCTTAAAAAATTTGTTTTTCTACTGAAATAGTTTCAAATGTAGTATTCGGTTTTAATGCTATTTTAACAAAAGAAAAATTTTAACAAAAAATTAACTCTATAGTATGTTGTTTGATGCAATCAATTGCCTTGATGCTGCATTTTAGGCTTTCTTTGATTGTTGTAATTGCCTGGTAACTGAAAGCTATAATTGAAGAGGGATTTTACTTGTCGATGGATTAGATTTCGATAATTTTTTGGCAAGTATAAACATCTACAATATATTTAATGTGGAAAGGCAAGACATCAAGTGATTTTTTTGTATTTAAAATAGATTGCTATTATGCGAAAAAACTTTAGATTTGTAAGTTATAATTACTTTCATAAAATTTTTAGCAACATGGATTACACAAATTTAGATGCAGTTCTTGCCGAATTAAAATCTTCCTCAGAAAATGAACAGGATTTTCTGATGGCGCATTTTCTCCTTTTAATTCCACAATTAGAGGCCCTTGATCAGGCCATAGAAAATAGTTCTGATGTCAGATTAATCGTTGAAACGGCTCAAATGAGAAAAGTTATTCCTGATTTGATGCAACGGATTGTGCACATCGCGGGCAAATAATTATTGATATATTAAACTCCTAAATAAAAAAAGCACCTGAATGCAAATGAGGGCACTGAAAAAGTCATAAATATTCTTCTAAAAAAGGGGGTAAAAAACTA
>JBMOJB010000264.1:0-4131 GCA_049316985.1 Saprospiraceae bacterium
AATTACAAATTACAAATTACAAATTACAAATTACAAATTACAAATTACAAATTACAAATTACGAACTTGACTACCTTTGGTAGTTTACGATTTATAACTTTCTGCCTTCGGCAGACCAATCTACCTTTTGTAGGCTGACATTGACAATTAAGCATTGATTGTAATTGTTCATTGTATTGTTAATTATCAATTGTTAATTGTTAATTGTCCAAACGTTTTCTTTTCGAAAAACGGTACCTTTGAATAAAGCAACAATTTCATCTTTTTGATTGGTGACTTTAACGGTGTAGATACCAAGTTTATTGGACAAGTTTTCAAGTTGAGATTCTGCAATTAAAATGTCGCCCGGAAAAATAGCCTTTGTGTGGGAGATAGAAGTCTCTATCGACACCGCATGTCTGCCATGAGAATTAGAAGCAAATGCAAAGCAGCTATCAGCAAGGGAATAGCTAATGCCTCCATGTGCAATATGAAATCCATTTGTCATTTCTGGTCTCACTGTCATTTTCACTTTTGCATAGCCTTCCTGAACGTCAATCAGTTCGATTCCGAGCCATTTGCTGAATGCATCACGGCCATACATACCATTTTCGACGATTTCTCTGGGACTCATTTTAATTTGGCCGCTTTAAGTGTGTTTAGCATCAGACACGTGACTGTCATTAATCCCACTCCGCCAGGAACAGGCGTAATATAACTGCATTTGGGGGCGACATGCGCAAAATCAACATCACCAACAAGTCTGGTTCCGTTTTTAGCAGTGGCATCATCGATGCGATTAATACCTACATCAACCACAACTGCTCCCTCTTTGACCATATCGGCCTTTATAAAATGTGGAATTCCAATTGCTGCAATCACGATATCCGCCTTTCTGATCTCCGCAGCAATATCCTTTGTTCGGCTGTGTGTCAAGGTGACAGTGCAATCTTTGCCTTTTCTAGACATCAAAATACTGATGGGTGTACCTACGATATTACTTCGACCTACGACTACACAGTGCTTTCCGGCTGTTTCTATTTGATATCTGTCGAGGATCTCGATTATTCCATAAGGAGTGGCAGGTAGGAAAGTATCCATTCCTTGGGCCATTTTGCCGAAATTAACAGGATGGAAGCCATCCACATCTTTTCGGTAGTCAATCGCCAAGGTGATTTTTTGTTCGTCAATGTGTTTGGGCAAAGGCAACTGAACGATAAAACCATCAATCTCATTGTCATTATTTAGCTGATTGACAATCTCCAGCAACTCAGCTTCTGTAATGCTGGCATCTCTTCTTATTAAGGTAGATTTGAAGCCAACTTGTTCGCAAGATCGCACCTTGCTTCTAACATAAGCCTCACTTGCCGGGTTATCGCCGATAAGCACGGCCGCCAGATGAGGGATTTTTCCATGCTTGGATTTAATGGATTCTACTTCCGAGCTGATTTCCTGCTTTATCTTTTCAGAAATCAACTTGCCGTCTAAAAGTATCATAGATTTATTTTTTGCAAAAATCGTTGACTTTAGTGACTTTCCCAAGCAAAACTGACATAAATCATTGGCTTGCAAACAGATTTTTTTTAAAACTTTAGGAAAGACAAATTATGCAGTATGAGTTGAAATGAAATTGAGTTTTCCACAATTGACAAGAAATCTTCAAATATTGGATCGAAAAAAAAGCCATTGTTGTACTTTTGCAGAAATTTTGAAAATACTACTTCAATTATCTGAAATTCAAGTTAAATTTATGAATCCTAAACACATTGATATTATTGCGAAAGCACTTCAGATTTCCATTAAAAATGTTGAAAATACAGCGGCTTTACTGGAAGAAGGTGCTACCATACCATTTATTTCAAGGTACAGAAAGGAGGTAACCGGATCTTTAGATGAAGTACAAGTAGGCGATATCAAAGATGAAATGGATAGACTCAAAGATGTCGAAAAAAGAAGAGAAGCCATTCTGAAATCTATCGAAGAGCAGGGAAAAATGACAGATGAACTGCGAACCCGCATTTTGGCAACCTATAACATTACCGAGCTTGAAGACATTTACCTGCCTTACAAACAGAAAAAAAGGACAAGAGCAAGTATCGCACGTGAAAAAGGGCTCGAACCACTTGCCTTGCGGGTTTTAGAGCAAAAGAACTCAGATAAAGCTGCCGAACTGGCAAAAGGTTTTCTTACAGAAGAAGTTACCACAATCGATGATGCCTTACAAGGTGCAAGAGATATTATTGCAGAAATGGTTGCCGAAAATGAAGAAGCCAGAAATCGGGTAAGAAATTTCTTCGCAAAAAGTGCCAACGTATATGCCAAAGTAGTAAAAAATAAGGATGTAGAAGGAGTAAAATACAAAGATTACTACAGCTTTGAAGAACCATTGAAATCAATTCCATCACATCGGATGCTTGCCATTCGTCGTGGAGAAGAAGAAGGATTTCTTCGGGTAAAAATTGAGCCGCTGACGGAGGAAGTGATAGTAGCATTGGAAAAGCAATATGTACTAGGCACCGGCGATTGTAGTCAGGAGGTAAAAATGGCCGTCGACGACAGTTATGACCGACTGCTGCTGCCCTCTATCGAAACGGAATTCCGCAATAGTTCCAAAGACAGAGCGGATCTGGAAGCTATCAGTGTATTTGCTGAAAATTTGAGGCAGTTACTTTTAGCAGCACCGCTTGGAGAAAAAAGAGTAATGGCCATTGACCCCGGTTTCAGGACAGGTTGTAAAGTGGTGTGCTTGGACGAATACAGCAATTTCTTACTCAATACGACTATCTACCCGCATCCACCGCAAAGTGAGGAACAAGCAGCCTTGCATAAACTTCGCAATCTTATTGAGACTTACGATGTCGAAGCCATTGCAGTCGGAAATGGAACGGCGGGTAGAGAAACTATGGATCTTCTAAAACACCTGAATGTATCACGTGCATTGGAATTTTTTATGGTCAACGAAAGTGGAGCATCCATCTACTCAGCTTCGGCAGTAGCTCGCGAAGAGTTTCCGGATCAGGACGTTACGGTTCGCGGAGCGGTGAGTATTGGTCGCAGATTATCAGACCCGCTTGCCGAACTGGTAAAGATTGACGCCAAATCAATTGGCGTTGGACAGTATCAGCACGATGTCAACCAGAAAATGTTGAAAGAAAGTCTGGATAGGGTAGTTGAACTTTGTGTAAATGCGGTAGGTATCAATCTAAACACCGCAAGCAAACATTTACTGACGTATGTTTCAGGCTTAGGCCCAGTTCTGGCGCAGAACATCGTCAATTATCGCGCAGAGAACGGAGCATTCAAAACCCGCGACGCCGTGAAAAAAGTGCCTCGCATGGGTGAAAAGGCATTTGAACAAGCAGCAGGTTTTCTTCGTGTCCGTGAAGGAAAGAATCCCCTCGACAATACCGCTGTGCATCCTGAATCCTATCATATCGTCAATAAAATGGCGAAAGATCTTGGCTGTAATATTAGCGAACTAATCCAAAACAGAGAAAAAAGACAGGAAATTCAGTTGAAAAACTACGCTACTGACACTGTAGGGATTCCAACACTAAAGGATATTCTCAAAGAGCTTGAAAAACCGGGATTGGATCCCCGCGGCAAAGCTGTTCCTTTTGAGTTCGGAGATGTGCATACCATGGAAGATCTAACTGTCGGCATGATCCTACCCGGTATTGTCACCAACATCACCAAATTCGGCGCCTTCGTAGATATAGGAGTCAAGCAGGATGGTCTCGTACACATCAGCCAAATGGCCAATCGCTTCATCAAAGATCCCAACGAAGTTGTCCGATTAACGCAGCAAGTCACGGTTAAAATCACTGAAGTGGATATCCCAAGAAAGCGCATTTTTTTGAGCATGAAGGAGGTTTAGCGCTTCGCGCGTTTGTTGCGCTTCGCGCGTTTGTTGGCTTCGCCGTTTGCTGCGCTTCGCGCGTTTGATGGCTTCGCCGTTTGTTGCGCTTCGCGCGTTTGATGGCTTCGCCGTTTGTTGCGCTTCCCGCGTTTGTTGGCTTCGCCGTTCGTTGCGCTTCGCGCGTTTGTTGGCTTCGCCGTTTGCTGCGCTTCGCGCGTTTGTTGGCTTTGCCGTTTGTTGCGCTTCGCGCGTTTGATGGCTTCGCCGTTTGTTGCGCTTCGCGCGTTTGATGG
>JBMOJB010000265.1:0-4123 GCA_049316985.1 Saprospiraceae bacterium
AATAAATCCTATTCATTCGCGCTAAAAATTGTCAAAACATGTAAAGATTTGGTATCAAATCAAAATGAATTTGTTTTATCTAAGCAATTATTGCGTTGCGGTACGAGTATTGGCGCATTAATCAGAGAAGCAGAGCACGCTCAATCTAAAGCAGACTTTATCAACAAAATGAATATTGCATTAAAAGAAGCCACTGAGTCCGAATATTGGTTGATGCTTTTGAAAGATAGCCATTACCTCAACGAGCGAAGTTACATCTCTTTAAACGCTGACAGTCTTGAATTAGTAAGATTATTAGCAAGTATTGTCAAAACTTCGAAAGACAACTTGAAAAAATAATTGAAAATTGAAAGTTGAAAATGATTAAAAATGTTATGAATTTATAACTTCAGTTGGTCGCCAGATAATATGGTATTCTCAAATTAAGTAATGAATAGGCCGTTCTGGGCGCACGAATTTTGTAAATAGTAAACTGTATATTTAGTTGCTGCTAAGAAAAAAAGTTAAGCGTCAGCCTAAAACATTTTCAACTTTCAATTTTCAATTTTCAATTATTTCCTCCTTGGTTTATATTTCGATTTATCCAAAATACTCTGCGCGTCTTTCAATGCAATTAATTGTTCAAAAGAGGTATTGGGCATTCGTTGCATATAGGCTTTGACGATCTTCATCCCTAGCCAGTTGCCTGCACGGCCCGGAGAATCTGCGGGCATTTTGGTTGTACCACTAGGGCTAGCGTTGACCAGTTTGGACCAGGATTCACTTTTTACAGAATACAGGAGGTTGTCGCTTAAAACATAGGACCATAGTTCCGCTTCATTGCTATTGCACCAATCCACTTGCTTTTGGGTGTAAGCCAGCTTAACACTATCAGGCGTGAAGGGCAACAATTTGTCGAGGATATACAATTTTTTGCCATTGTCAATCATCACATCAATTAGGCGTTTGCCGACTGCTGATTCATCGATCATTCCGTTGACCAAAGCCTCCATGGTGCGGGCGACGAGGTGTTCTTTGTTCATCCCTCGAAGCACATAGCGCGGTATATCGAGGTTGCCATAGCCGAGATGGTTTTCTCCTAGAAAAAAATCTACACCAACTGCCAATAGACTATCGCCATAAGGAAAAGCGCCAACGCCGTATTCGCTGATATACGAAACCACCTGCGGAGTTACTTTTTTCGGAAAATAGTATTTGTAGTATTTGAAGGCTTGTGTGAATTCCTTATCGTATTCGCTCATATCCCGATAAATCAACTGGCAGCTGTCAAAAAGATTTCGGATTTGTTTGTGTTTGATAAAATCTGCCAGCTGCGATTCCATCGTCTCGTCTTTATGGTTGGGATCGGCGATAAGTTGTGGATAGATCTCCATAAACATCGGATACTTGCTTTTCAAATTGCTAATTCCAGCCTCTATGTTGTTGGTGTCGATCGCCATGAGATCCTGGTCGAAGCGATTAATTTTTACTTCCAGTTTGATATCAGAAACATCGGGAATTTTATCCCCACCCTTATTCCAGCAGGAGGAACAAGATGCTAAAACTGTGATCAAAGATAATAGTGCAAAAAAGTAAAAAAAATAATTTTTGTTAGTGCTTATCATTGTTTGTAATTTGAGAATCGTTTATGTTTAGGTGGATTAGCAGAAATTTATACTATCAAAATAGATCGGACCCTTGTTATAAATTTTAAGAAATTTCAGTCAACGCGTACAATTGTGGTTTGCTTGGACTGGCATCAAGGTCAAAAGTTGCAATTTGAATATTCAGAAAATATTTTCCATCCTTGATATAGTTCGGCACATAGATCAATTCGGTAATCGTAGCATTTTCACGAACGTTTTCTGGGTATTGCCAAAATGCACGATGTGCCAGTAATTTACCTTCGTCGTGTTCGCGATCGACAGAAGGTAGGTCGATTAAAAAATGTTCGATTCCACAATCCACCAGGTATCGCATGGCTTCATGATGAATATAGGGCGGATTGGCATGGGAGTAATTGGTACATTGTTTAAAGTCGTCGTTGGGCATAGTTCGGATAACTATGGCCTCGACCTCTCCGATCTGAATCAGTTCTTCTAGTTGATGTTTTTCAATTACTCGATCACCGTTTTCTTTCATTTCGGGGTAGACCGTAATCAATTTGGCAATAAAATGATATTTGTCGAGACAGCCCTGGATGCTATACCACGTTTTGGCGATATGACCTACGCATTCGGTATGGGTACCATTGCCATGCGGATTGAATCGCACATTTTTGAAATTGACGATACCACCTTCTGCAGTAGCACCAACCCAGTCTCCTGATCGTACAGGCTCGAATTCAGGGGCAGGGGCATAAAAGCAGTTGGGATTGTCAAATCCGGATTGGAGCGGGATTGAAATATCCAGTGGTTGGGATAGATCGATCGCGTAATTTTTTGATTGGTGTTTGAGGTTGATAACCATTGTGAATTTGAATTATTTTAGGCTCGATGTTGTGCTATGTGTATGATTAGGTTTTTCTAGATAGCAGTAGCCAAATTTGATGATTTGAAAATATTTTAACTCCTTCGGAGTTCTTTCTTAGACCCATTTACTGCTTTGTTCCATATTCAATGACTTGCTTTTGAAACGACAATCAAATTTTCACCATTAAACATCGATAATTTGGAAATCTTTACGACGAATTAAATCAACGAAGTTCTTGAAAAATTATTTTCAAATTTTCAAATCATCAAATCATCAAATTTCAACTACCAAAAGCTTCTAAAAAACAAATACGCACACAATTCAACATAGAGCCTTATTTTGGATTGTCCGTATTACTGTTTACCTTTGCTATGATGATAAAATTTCTGATTTACCGCATTTTCAGGGCCATTCCGCTGCTGTTTGTCGTCATTGGAATCGTTTTTTTATTGTATCAATACCTTCCCGGCGACCCTGTTGAAGCTACATATGTTATGCCTCAAAGGAAGTATGGTATGGATAGCGTAGATTACAATCTGCAATATCAGCGTTACGCTAAAGAACTTGGGCTCGACCTTCCTCTTTTTTTTATCGGACATAATCCACAAAATGGCTTGCAATGGAACGGATTTAATAATCAATATGCCACAAAGGTAAAAAAAATATTTCAGGGTGATTTTGGAATTTCATACCGTACAAAACAACCCGTTCTAAAGGAGTTGTCGGAAGCTATTCGCTGGACTTTACTTATTAATGGATTTTCCTTGGTTCTGATTTTCTTCCTTGGGATTTATCTTGGAATGGAAAGTGCCTCCCGGTACAGAAGTAAGATAGACAGAATTATATTGAATAGTAGTTTTGTTTTGGATGCAATTCCGACTTTCTGGCTGGCAACGCTACTGATGATCTTTTTTACAAATAATTACTACGGTTTGCAAATATTTCCTTCAACAGGTTTAGGAAATGCTCCTTATGATGCTGGTTTCTCCACTAAGCTGCTCTATGCGCTCCCTCATTTACTATTACCGGTAATTTGCATTGTTTTAGGAAGTGTAAGTATGGTAATCAGGCAAATGCGAAGTTCGGCTTTGCAAGTTGCCAAACAAGACTACATCAGGACTGCGAGAGCCAAAGGTCTGAATGAAAAACGAATAATGAGGAGGCATATTTTTCCGAATGCTGTTTTTCCGATGATTACTATGGCAGGGACTGCTGTCCCCGACCTGATTGCCGGTTCTTTTTTGGTTGAAAATATATTCAATATCCCCGGGATGGGCAAACTCACGGTGGAAAGCATAGCCAATAAAGATTTTCCGATTTTGTTTGCCGTAGTCATCCTCACCGCCGTTTTCACTATCTTGGGGAATACCATTGCGGAATTGCTCTATAGACACTATGATCCGAAGGTTGGTTAGTTGTTGAGAAGTTAAGTTTGGTTAGGTGTTTAGTTGTTAAGTTGTTAAGTTTTTGTTGATTTTGCGATTTTATGATTTTTCGAGCTCAAATATTTTGTTTTATGATTCTGCATACGAGCTAAAAATGATTGCGAATTTGAATTTATTGATCATTGATCATTGATCATTATTCATTTATCATTATTCACTAATAATTATTAATTATGCGAATTAAGGGTTAAAATATTAATTTGACAAAAGCTGCTGCCAATTTTCCG
>JBMOJB010000266.1:0-4116 GCA_049316985.1 Saprospiraceae bacterium
AGAGATATAAGTAAAATTAATCAATATTATAAATTTTTGTCATGTACTTAGTAAATAAATACAATTTAACATCAGAAAATAAAAAAGATTAGCTATAAAAACTTAACAATATGGATACTAAATCTGCATTTGATATACTTGTTGATATACTGATTGAATTAGGTTTCAAACCATTTACTCATATTTCAGACAGAAACTTTTTGGTTCCGGGAAGCGACAGACTCCTGAATATCAAGTATGTCGTAGCGAAAATCGATGCAAGTTTTTTCCTTGCGTATGATTCGTATGGTACAAAAGCCAATTCTTCATTAAGTTTTACGGGTATCTATTCTCCCATAGATTTAATGCCTGTTGCTGAGTGTAAAATCTCTAAAAAACACTGGCTCGACCAATTGATAACTTTCAATAAACGGAAAACAGGGATACCTTACATTGATGAATCCCTCACTATTACCTCCTCAGCATGGACTCCATCCCAATTGTTGAAAGAGGAAGATGTGAAATTGATGTTGGCATGCATGAACAAGCTTCAACCCCTCAAACTGATTATTCAAAATGATTATATGCCCCTTCTTTATCAATTAAAGGAAAAGAAAATTATAGGACTTGAGACCAACGAATGGCTCTATGAAAAAAAAGGTCTGGAAACATTATTGTTTGATGGAAATAAGCTGTTGAACAATCTAAAAAAAGCAGCCTCTTATTGCGAACCATTTTAAATTCAGGCGATACTAAACAAATCATTTTTCGCCGACTGGGCTTTAGCCCCATTCAAATTCATTGAAACGGTCAATAAGGCAGGAATTTGTGTTTATTTAATAAAAAAAACAACAAAATTGAGCAATTAATAATAATTTTGTAATCGCTTTGTTATATAGATACAAATTTCGTAAAAGTGAAAAAAATATATCTGGTTTTTGTACTTTTATTTTTCTTCTTGCTATCAGCTTTCGCCACACACGAAAGGGCTGCCGAAATTACCTATCGACGTATATCTAACACCTCACTCCAGTACGAAATAAAATTAGTTACCTATACCTATACGCCCAGCCCAGCTGATCGTCCTCAATTGGAAATACTCTGGGGCGATGGTAGTTCCGACCAGGTTCAACGGACGTTAAAAGCTTTTTTGCCCGGAGATATTACCAGAAACGAATACGTAACTACCCATACTTATCCCGGCGATGGTACATACAGAATCAGCATGGAGGACCCCAACAGAAACAATGGGGTCATCAATATTCCCAATTCGGTGAATGTCCCTATTTTTGTAGAAACTATGCTCATCATCAGCCCCTTTATCAATCCAAAAAATAATTCACCTCAATTGCTCAATCCTCCGCTGGATATGGGTTGTGTGGGTTATTTGTTTGTGCATAATCCTGGTGCTTATGACCCCGATGGCGACAGTCTTTCCTATAAACTGGTGAAATGCCGTGGTGCACAGGGACTCGAAATACCAGGATATAGCTTTCCTCAGGCAAGTACTTCCTTTTCTATCAATCCTGTTACTGGCGACTTAATCTGGCAGAACCCGATGATGCAAGGCGAATTTAACGTGGCCATTTTAATAGAAGAATGGCGGAATGGAGTCAGAATTGGCTACATCACCCGCGATATGCAAATTATCATAGCAGCATGCAGCAACCATCCACCCGTCATCGATCCCTTACCCGATACCTGTGTCGAAGCCGGAGATACCCTGGTTTTTAATGTACATGCTTCGGATCCCGATGGCAATACCATTACCTTATCAGCAGTCGGTAGTCCTTTGATTTTAATATATAGTCCGGCAATTTTTCCAACTACAGTTGCAGCACCAGTGGTCAATAGTATATTTTATTGGGAAACCAAATGCGAGCATGTTCGCAAACAAGCATACCAGGTTAGTTTTAAAGCGGTGGACAATGGAAGCCCGGTTATGCTGTCTGCATACAGAAATCGCTTTATTCGGGTAGTAGGTCCGGCACCCAAAAATTTTACTGTAATTGCTACAGGAAATGCTATGACACTGATGTGGAATAAAAGCTTTTGTACCAACGCCGTAGGCTATAAAATTTATCGCCGCAATGGCTACTATGGTTACTTCCACGGCTATTGCGAAACAGGTGTTCCTGCTTATACCGGATATACCCTCTTGGCTGTCAAAACGAATATAAATGATACTACATATCTGGACAATAACAATGGAAGTGGATTGTTGCATGGAATTGATTATTGCTATATTGTTATTGCTTATTATCCGGATGGTGCGGAAAGCTATGCGTGTCTGGAAGCCTGTGCTGCACTTAAACGGGATGTGCCTATTATTACCAATATTACTATTACCCAAACCCATGCTATAAATGGAGCTGACACAGTAGCATGGTCGAAACCTACAGAACTGGATACCATACAGCTTCCAGGCCCCTATAAATACCTTATCTATCGCTCTGCCGATTTTAACGGGAGTAATTTCACACTGATAGATTCTTTGGCTGATATCAATGATACAATATATGCCAATACTGGAATAAATACCCTTGGGTTTCCTTATAGTTACCGTATTGATTTTTACAACGATCAAATAGGGAATCGTATTAAAATAGGTGCTACCCATGTGGCATCATCTGTATTTCTTAGTCTTACGCCCGGCGACCGCAAAATGAAACTCAACTGGAACTTTAATGTTCCCTGGGTGAATACGTATTATATCATCTATAGAAAGAATGTATTAACTGCAGCATTTGATTCAATAGGTATTGCTACTTCAACGCAATATACCGATAAAAACCTGATGAATGGGACCAATTATTGCTATTATGTGAAATCTGTCGGCAACTATAGCATCAGCAGCATTATCAGCCCTATCATCAATCTATCTCAGGAAGCATGTGGCATCCCTATTGATCTGGAACCGCCCTGTCCGCCTCAATTAACAGTTAGGCCCGATTGCAGGATTCCTGCTAATACTTTAGATTGGATTACCAACGATTCATGTGCTTACGACCTATTAAAATATTATATCTGGTATACACCCACACTCAACGGCAGTTTATATAAGCTGCAAACCATTGACAATCCTACCATCAAGCAATATATCCATACGAATATCGTAACGGTTGCAGGTTGCTATGCTATCAATGCGGTTGATTCAAACAGCAATATTGGAATATTGAGCAATCTGGTGTGTATCGATATCGATAGTTGTGCCTTTTACCATTTACCCAATGTATTTACACCCAATGGTGATGGTATCAATGATGTGTTCAGGCCTTACTTACCTTATCAGGGGGTAGAAAAAATAGGACTAACGATATTCAATCGTTGGGGAAGCATGGTATTTGAAACGTCCAATCCCGACATCAACTGGAATGGCAAAGAACAAAACACCAACAATGATTGTTCGGAAGGGGTATACTTTTATGTATGCGATGTTTACGAACTTCGCCTTAAAGGAATCAATGTCCGACAATTGCATGGAAGTATCACTATATTAAGATAAATAATTAAATAATAAGTTTATATGTTTACAGGAATCGTAGAAAAAACAGGGAAAGTAGTAAGTATTGAAAAAGACAAAAGCAATTTCAACATTTGCATTGAAACAGAAATTGCCGATGAGTTAAAAATAGACCAGAGCATGAGCCATGATGGAGTTTGTTTAACCATCGTAAAAGTAGATCACGCTAAAAAACAATATATAGTAACAGCTATACAGGAAACCCTGGACAAAACCAATCTGGGTACCTGGTACGTGGGTTATGAAGTAAATTTAGAACGTTCGATGCGCATGGATGGAAGATTCGATGGGCATATCGTACAAGGTCATGTAGACCAGACGGCCACTTGCATAAAAGTAGAAGAAACTGACGGAAGCTGGAAATATACTTTTTCCTATGATGCATCCAAAACGAATATTACTGTTGAAAAAGGCTCAATTTCTGTGAATGGAGTAAGTTTAACCGTAGTGGATTCTAAACCGGGTATGTTTTCGGTAGCCATCATTCCGTTTACGCATTTGGTAACCAATTTCCATAATTTCAAAGAAGGCACCGTCATCAATGTTGAATTTGACGTATTTGGAAAATATGTGGCCCGTTTGCTCGATTTGTACATGGAACAGAAAAAATAAGC
>JBMOJB010000267.1:0-4113 GCA_049316985.1 Saprospiraceae bacterium
TAATTCTTAATTCTTAATTCTTAATTCTTAATTCTTAATTCTTAATTCTTAATTTATAACAGTAATTTTTTTTAATATTTAAATTCATACATTATGTACGGAGCAATTGGTGCAGGTTTAGCTGCAATCGGTGCAGGAATCGGAATCGGACAAATTGGTGGACACGCAATGGACGCTATCGCTCGTCAGCCTGAGGCTGTTGGTGATATTCGTAACAACATGCTTATCGTAGCAGCGTTTGTTGAGGCGGTTGCCCTTTTTGCCTGCGTTATCGCGTTGTTGTAATAACATCGCATAACCAAAAAATATTTCCTGAGTGCGCAACGGTTGGTTGTGGCTCAGGAAATTTTAAAAAAATCATTATAGACGTGCAGCTGCTAAAGCTGAATTTCTGAAACCATAAATATTTTTTGAAGTATGTTGTTTTTAGTTGAATTTTCTGTCATCAAACCGGATCCGGGATTAATCTTCTGGACGGTACTTATATTTGCAACGCTTTGGTTCTTCCTTGGAAAATTTGCGTTCAAACCTATCGCTCAAGCACTTAAAGATCGTAGCGATTCAATCGATCTGGCTTTGAAACAAGCTGAACAAGCTCGCGCTGAAATGGCAAACCTTAAAGCTGAAAATGAGAAAATATTACAACAAGCGCGTGAAGAGCGTGCCGTAATGTTGAAAGATGCAAAAGATTTGGCAACAAGCGTTGTGACTGAAGCAAAAGAGAAAGCAAAGGAAGAAGCTGGTCGTTTGGTTGATGCTGCAAAAATTGACATTGCTAACATGCAAAAAGCCGCTATGACCCAAGTCAAAAATGAAGTGGGAACAATGGCTATCCTTATTGCTGAAAAAGTAATTCGCAAAGAATTGTCGAAAGACGGTGCACAAGTAGATTTCGCCAACGCATTGGTGAATGAAATGAAAATGAATTAATTAGAAATATTTGGAATCATTTTGTAGGTAATAACCTTTACTCTGCATTTTGATCCGAAATTGTAAAATAACCTATGTCAGCTACCAAATTAGCATCAAGATATGCCAAGTCACTTATTGACCTGGCAACTGAGCAAGGACAGTTAGAAGCTGTTCACGGTGATATGGCTATTTTTCAGGAGGCTTGTAAAAACAACGACCTGAAAATGCTCCTTAAAAGCCCGATTGTAAATATTCACAAGAAGCAACAAATCATTTTAGCTATATTTGGTGACAAATTCAGCAAATTGTCAATTGCTTTTTTGAACCTGATCTGTGCAAAAAACCGCGAGCAATTCTTACCTGAAATTGCAGTTGAATTTATGAACCAATACAGGGCATTGAATGGAATTTCTACCATCAAGGTGACCACTGCAACTGCACTTAACGATGGAGCAATAGAATCAATCAAAAGTAAGCTGATTGCAGATAAAGTAGTTTCTTCTAAATTGGAGGTGTCTACTGCTGTCGATCCTGATTTGATTGGTGGTTTTGTGCTGGAGTTTGATGGAAATTCTTATGATGCCAGCGTTAGTCGTCAATTGTATAAGCTCAAAGATCGTTTTGATGACAATGAGTACATTAGTAAGATTATAGCGAAATAACAATCGTGAAAAGCACGAAGTCAAAAATAAAAATTGTAAATATTATTCATATTAAACTCTTTTCGGCGTCAAAAACTTAGAAGAGACTAAATTAACAAAATCATGGTAGGGGTAAAACCGGAAGAAATATCAGCGATATTAAAACAGCAGCTCGCAGGTCATTCTACAGCTGCAGAATTAGAAGAAGTAGGTACCGTTCTCCAGGCAGGTGATGGTATTGCTCGCGTTTATGGCTTGACCAAGGCCCAATCAGGTGAGTTGGTTGAGTTCGAAAATGGCGTTCAGGCAATCGTATTGAATCTTGAAGAAGATAACGTCGGTGTCGTAATGCTAGGCGCTTCAAATAAGATCAAGGAAGGTTCAAAAGTGCGCCGTACCGGACGTATCGCATCTATTCAGGTAGGCGAAGGTCTTGTAGGTCGCGTTGTGAACGCTTTGGGTCAGGCGATTGATGGCAAAGGTCCAATTGCCGGAACCATGTACGAAATGCCTATCGAACGCAAAGCGCCGGGTGTGATTTTCCGTCAACCGGTTAATGAACCTTTGCAAACAGGTATCAAAGCAATCGATGCAATGATTCCGATCGGACGTGGACAACGTGAGTTAATCATCGGTGACCGTCAGACTGGTAAATCTGCCATCGCAATTGATACAATTATTAATCAAAAAGAATTTTATGATCGTGGCGAACCGGTATTCTGTATCTATGTCGCTTCTGGTCAAAAAGCATCAACTGTAGCTCAGGTTGCCAAAACATTGGAAGAATCAGGCGCTATGGCATATACATGTATCGTTTCAGCGTCAGCATCTGACCCAGCTCCGCTTCAATTCTACGCACCATTCTCTGGAGCAGCGATTGGAGAGTTCTTCCGTGACACTGGTCGTCCTGCATTGATTATCTATGATGATTTGTCAAAGCAAGCTGTAGCTTACCGTGAGGTATCATTGTTGCTTCGTCGTCCACCGGGACGTGAGGCATATCCGGGTGACGTATTCTACTTACACAGTCGTTTGCTGGAGCGTGCTGCGAAAATCATCTCAAATGATGAAATCGCAAATAATATGAATGACTTGCCTGAATCTTTGAAAAAAGCAGGTATCGTAAGAGGTGGTGGTAGTTTGACTGCTCTTCCAATCATCGAAACGCAAGCGGGTGACGTGTCGGCATATATTCCAACCAACGTAATCTCGATTACTGATGGACAGATTTTCCTTGAATCCAACTTGTTTAACGCAGGTATTCGTCCTGCGATTAACGTAGGTATCTCGGTAAGTCGTGTGGGTGGTAACGCTCAGATCAAGTCGATGAAGAAGATTGCAGGTACATTGAAATTGGATCAAGCACAATTCCGTGAATTGGAAGCGTTTGCAAAATTCGGTTCTGACCTGGATGCAGCTACAAAATCAGTATTGGACAAAGGTATCCGCAACGTGGAAATCCTTAAGCAGCCTCAATACTCACCGGTATCTGTTGAAAAGCAAGTAGCAATCATCTATTTGGGTGTAAACAACCTATTGCGTAATCTTCCTTCTAATAAAGTTCGTGCTTTTGAAGAAGCATTTTTCGCAGTGTTGGACGCCCGTCACAAGAATATACTTGAAAACTTCCGTAAAGGAAAATTAGATGAAGCTGACTTGGCAGAATTGAAAAAAGTTGCTGAAGAAGTAATCAATACAGTAAAATAATAAAGCTCTATTTTGATGAGTAATGGGTAGTTGAATTTTCAGAACTTTAAACCGAAGTATAATTTAATATTTTGAAAATATTATCAAATTTTCAAATCTTCAAATTTTCAAATTCGCTTAGTTAAAGCTTCGAAAAATCACGAACCCTATACTCATCTCTAATTCGATGAAATGGCAAACTTAAAAGAAATACGTGCTCGGATTGCTTCTGTAAGCTCGACTCAACAAATTACGAAAGCAATGAAGATGGTATCAGCATCTAAGCTCAGAAGAGCTCAGAATGCGATTGTCCAGCTTCGCCCATATTCGCAAAAATTAAATGCGATGATGAGCAATTTGCTTTCCAATATCGATGGCGATGCAAGTTCTGCTTTCGGTACTGAACGTCAAGTTGAAAATGTATGCATAGTTGTAGTAACATCCAATCGTGGACTTTGCGGAGCTTTCAATTCAAATGTAATCAAATCAGCGATTGCTACGATGAATGAAAAATATCCAGCACAGTTGGCAGCAGGTAAAATTACCATCATGCCGGTTGGAAAACGTGGAGCAGATTTTTTCAGCAAGCGCTATCCAAAATTGCCAGTCATTACCGATTATATCGAAATGTTCAGCAATTTGAAGTCAGATAATGTAGCACGTGCTTCTCAACAACTTATGGATGCGTTTGTTAACAAACAATTCGATGCGGTAGAGATTTCTTACGGTCGTTTCCGCAATGCCGCTATGCAATTTCCGGAAACTGAACAATTTTTGCCGGTTGCGAAAATAAAAGTTGATGAATCTTTGTCAAAGAAGAAAGCAGATTATATCTTTGAGCCGGATCAGACATCTTTGTTGGAGCATCTGATTC
>JBMOJB010000268.1:0-4109 GCA_049316985.1 Saprospiraceae bacterium
TTATCGGAAAAGAGACGATTGAATGATCTTCGTTTTCAAGAAAGACCTTATCATTCTTAATCATAAGCAAGGAAGCGCTGATTCGCTTGTTGTCGGACATATGCCATTCCCGGATTGAAATCGCAGCCATATTGAGATCGTGACAAAATATGGTAAATGGTGACAGAAAAAATATGGCAAGTATTGTGCATTTGGTCAACTGTTTCATTTTCAACTTTTTTAATCAATAAGAAAATATTAATAATGGTTATATGTATTGATAAATCAGCGGAGTAACATTATTTTTCCGGAAGTCCAGCTGCCTCTGTCTCCTTCAATGGTATAGAAATAGACGCCATTTTGAAGATCTCGATCGATATTGTCTTTTCCGTCCCAGATGATCTGGTATTTCCCTTCGTTGACCAAATTAGTACTCAGCAGCGTTCTGACCTTTTGACCTTGCTCGTTGCTGATACTGATACTGAGGTGTTCTGCTTGAAGTACGTTAAATTCAATTCTGGTTTCATTTGAAAATGGGTTTGGATAAATGAGCTCATCACTGTAATTGCTGTTCCAAAGCACAGGTGTACTAATAGCAGTGAGATCATAGCAGTTCTTTTTTCCAATAAAATAAGTAGCAGATATATCTTTGTTTTTTCTATTTCCCGTTTCACTTTTGGGAAGATACACCCGAACATAATCAACTTTTACACCTTCAGGATCAACAGTTACCCGGATATGGCCTGAATTGGGAAGTATCTGTCCCTCTTTGTATCCATAATCTGTAGCATAAGTGGTACTTTGGAAATTTGGATGGCTCGGCTGCGGCGTTTCCTGATAGACCAGGCAATTTTTCTCCTGTTTACCAAAAAAGTGATCGTGCCCGTGGAAAAAGATATTGACCCTATTTTCTTCTAAAAGATCTTTAATTGGCTTATACCAGCCAGGACGATTGGTCGCAAAACCATCACTTCCATCCAGGTTTTTCCCTCCCCATTCGTACAAATGCGCAAATTCAACACCTCCGCGGCCATTTGGGTCACCGCCAACCAATTGATGCGCGAAAACAAATTTAAATCTTGAAGTGCTGTTTTCCAAAGTGGATTTGAGCCAGTCGTATTGTGTTTTTCCGAGCGTCCATCTCCAGCCATTTTGTGCATCGGGTTTGGTCTTCGTGTACCAATAGGGATCGATCACAATAAATTGAGCATCACCCCAAGTCCACGAGTAATAATTTTCACGCTGACCCACAAATGGATGAATTGTGGCATCACCGCTGTAAAAATTATCAGGTGCGGGGTTGACAAAGTACTTTTTTCGTTCCAAAGAACTCCAGTTGGCGAGATTTTCTGCAGTATTATTCAGATTCCAGCCTGATTCTCCCTCGTGATTGCCTAAAGCAATAAAGATTGGGACGGAATGACCTATGTTGTCGTAATAAGAACGAAAAAGGTTTGAGCGGTAAATGACAGTGTCTCGCGTAATTTTACCAGCCTTATTTTTTAATTTATCTGACATCAGAAAATCCCCAAGATCGATCATAAAGTCCGGTTTATCGTCGAGTTGGTTTTGCAGACAGAGTTTATAAATTGCCGAATCACTCTGTTCATCCAGGTGCGGATCCGCTTCGACAGTAAAGGTGAAGCTGTTTCCCACAGATCTTTGTGTAAAAAAGGTATACTCAGGTCTGTAAGTAATTGATGTTGTATTGGGCTGCCTGTAACAAACACGGTAAAAGTATTTTGTATTTGGTTTTAGGTTGTCGATCACGATTTCTGCCGGGTCCCCGGCTCCAAACAGCTGCCAGGAAGTCTGGTTTGAATATTGACTGGTTGTGGTGCCATATTGCGCACAGATTTCTGCAGGGGAATTAAAAAACACCTGGACTGTGATGCTTTTGTCTTTTGGTCTGCCCAACAACTCCGTATATTTCAATGATTGGGATCTCGCATTATATCCCAAAAACAGGAACAGATGTGTATATATCAAGCAACTTTTCATTAAAAAATGCTATTTGTTTAGTGATGAATCATAATTTTTCTTGTGATTTTTTTTCCGCCTGATTCTACTTCAAGCATATAAATTCCATCAGGTACATTGGAAGTATTCATAGCAGCAGAAGTAGATATAGTTTGCACTTGACCAAGTGAATTATACAGTGTGGCTTTTTCTAATTCAGCATTGTCTTGTATCTGAATGTTTAGCATCTGATCGCCGGGATTTGGAAATACTTTAATCAAATCGTCTGCTATTTCATCTTCTGTTGAAGTAACACAGCTTCCAACAGTATAAGAATATCCAATCTGTTGATTTTTACGGGTTCCATTTTCATCTTTTGGGAGATAAGCTTTGACATAGTCAACTTTAACGCAAAAAGGCGATACGCTTACCCTCATGTGTCCGGACCCGTCCATAGTGACATCCGTGTAAGCGTCAGCATTGGCAAGCATTCCTATCTGGTAGGAAGTATCGGAAGGCATTGGTACTTCCTGATAGACCAGGCCATCCAGTTCTTCCTTTGCAAAAAGGTGATCGTGTCCCTGGAAAAATATATTAACACCATTTTTTTTCATCAGTTGGTGAATTGGCAAGCCCCAACCCGGGCGATAGATATCAAATTGATAGTTTGAACCTGAATCACCATTGTATCCGCCCCATTCATAACCTTTCGCTGTACCGACACCGCCACGTCCCTGTCCGCGCGTATGGTGAGCGAAGACAAATTTGTATTTTGACTTGCTATCTTCAAGAGTACTTTTTAACCAATCGTATTGAGTCTTGCCCAAAGTCCAGTCCCATTTCTGCGGTTTTTCATTTACGTCGCAATGTCTGTACACATCCAGAATTACAAAAAGGGCATCTCCCCATTCAAAGGCATAATAATTTTCAGGTTGGCCAATTCCGAACCCTTCATTATTCATATTACCGCTGTAGAAAGTATTTGGATAGGGGTTTGGGTAATAAAATTTGCGCCATACAGAACCGTAGACTGCGATGTTGTTAGGTGGATTTTGCTTCAGGTAATAGCCATTTTCTCCTTCGTGATTGCCCAGACAGAAGAAAAAAGGTACCGAATGACAGATTTTTCCAAGGTACTGAAGATAATCTTTGTGCAAAGCCTCCATATCTGCGCTGGTTGTTTCAGCTGGAGTATGATCATCTCCAAAGGTATCACCCAAAGAGATCATAAAGTCCGGATTGTCTTTCAGTTGATTCGCCAAGGTAATTTGATAAAGACTTCTGACCCCCTTTTTATCGTAAAGATGTTCGTCTGCTTCAATCGTAAAGCTAAAAGATTCACCGACCGACCTTTGTGTATGAAAACTATACTCCGGGCCGGGAGTAAAATTCGGAGCACCACTTAGTTTCGACTGCAATCTGTAATAATATTTCGTATTCGGAGATAATTTTTCAATCAAAACTTTGTCTGGTGTTTTTAACAGATTGCTGATTGTGGAGGTTTTGTTCGGATAGTCGCCCGACTTTGTTCCGAATTCAATATAAAAATCTACTTTCTGATCAAAGAGAACTGAGGCGGTAATGGTTTTGTCAGTAGGTCTGCCAAGAATGATGGTGTTGCTTTGAGCAATGATTTTGCCGATCGCACCCATTTGTAAGAAAAAAAGAAATAGGCAGGTGAATTTTTTAAGGGGCTTCATTTTATTGTCTAAAATCATACTTTTTTACAAATTTCATTTTTTTTGGGCTTGGAAATCATCCCCATTTTACCCTAAATCAGTTTTGGAATTACTTGTGTGATAAAGAAAGCGTTCATTTTACATTTTGGAGTTAATCGATATAATTTAACTATCGTTTTTAACCAAATATGTGCAAATTTTAGTACTATTATCAGTAGTCCCAATAGATTGAAATATGGTTGCTTTAGTAAGATAATTTGTTTAATTCTTATCTGAAAACCAGTATTTTATCTGCAAAATGCAATTTTGAATTTTCAACAGTCAAAATATAAGTTCCATTCTGAAGCAAAGATTCCAAATTTAGACTAGTCAAAATATTACTTGCAATTAAATCTAAATTCCACTGCTGAATGGTTTTCCCTGAAAAGTCAGACAATCTTATTTGTACTTGCCGGAGATCATTTTCCGGTATAATAAAAATAGAAGCTGCAT
>JBMOJB010000269.1:0-4058 GCA_049316985.1 Saprospiraceae bacterium
TAATTATTTCTGGGTCTTTCTGATTTTTGAAACGACTGATGATGTTTTTTTCATAGCTTTTTGAATTGCCATGTTCGTCCATCATTTTTTTCCAAAACTGATGCTCCTTTTCGATTGATTTTTCGTAAGCACTTTCTTCGCCTTCTCTTTCGTCAATGGATGAAATCAATACTTCGCAACTTACAATGCCTATTTCATCTAAATACTCTTTGTATTTGATAGCATTCACTTTTTTATCACAAACCAACTGTCCTTTGAATGGTGTTCTACCTTGCCAGTTGTCACGAAAATGATAGCTGATGTCCCAGGCAATCATTCGCATTTTTTGTTCGGCAGAATTTAAGTGGTCGTTTCGTGCAAACTTCTTTTTGATGTCTGCTTTTTGGTATTCGGTTAATGGTTCTGAAACCATTCCGAAAAACGTATCGATTGGGCTGGCATTTACATTTTGCAACGCCAATCTTCCTTCATACAATAGTGGTACAACTGCATTGTCTTTCACGGCTTGGTCAACCGTGTAGGCATCAATCATTCCGCCAAATTTCTCTGCTGTGCTCTTGTCTTTCTTGAAAAGCGGTGTTCCTGTCATGGCAATGAAACAGGCATTCGGCAAGGTCTTTTGCATGTCTATATTAAATGTACCATGTTGTGTTCGATGTCCTTCATCTACCAAAACAAAAATATCGTGGCTCTCTAAAGGCTTGACAATTTTCTTAACAGCCGCAACAAATTTGTTGATGATAGTGGTTACTACTGCATCACTTTTGTTTTCCAATAGCTCAACTAAACGTTGCCCAGTAGTGGCATTTTCTACAAACCTGCCGCACTTGCGAAATGTGCCTGTAATCTGGTTGTCCAAATCTGTTCGGTCGGTAACCAATACGATTTTTGGATTGCGAATGCTCGGTTCCATGGCAATGGCTTGTGCCAACATAACCATCGTTAATGATTTTCCACTTCCCTGGGTATGCCAAATTACACCACCTCTACGTTTTCCGTTTTCAACATGTTTGATTCGTTGAATGGATTTTTTTATAGCAAAAAACTGCTGATAGCGGGCTACTTTCTTTTTTCCATCGTCGAACAGAACAAAATTGAAAATAATGTCCATCAATCGTTCAGGTCGGCATAGGCCATATAAATAAATGTCTTGTTCGGTTGGAAGAATTTTCTCCTGTTCCAATGCATCAAAATATTGACGAACGTATTTGAAACGGTCAGAAAATATTGATTCTTTTATTGAAATCGGAAGCGGGTTATTTTTGAATTCCAGTAATTTATTTTTGTATTTGCGTTCTTCTTCATCGCTATTAAACTTCTCGTGCCATTTAGCCCAAAACTTTTCTGGTGTGGAGTTGGTAGCATAAGCTGCTTCTTGTGTCGCAATGCTTAAAGTGAGTTGCGAATACACATACAAACTTCTGATTCCATCTTCTTGCTGATTACGTAAATGCTGACTGATAGCCTGTTTCAAGGGTTTTTTCATGTCAGGTCGTTTACACTCAATGATGCAAAGTGGAATGCCGTTAACGAACAATACCAAATCGGGTCGGTAATGCTCTTTACGGGTGCTTCGCATTACGCTGAATTCTTCGGTTACATGAAATACATTGTTGCTGATGTTTTTCCAGTCGATATATTGAAGTGTAAAACTTTTTTTGTCGCCATCTACACTCTGTTCCAATGCCTGACCTAAAGTGAGTAGGTTGTATGCTTTTTCACTGGCTGCAATGTAGCCTTCGTTCATGGGTAGATTCTTTAAAATCTGTATCCCATTCTCTATATTTGCATCGCTTATATAAGTTGATTTTGTAGAACTTATCGTTTTTTCAGCATTAATTTTCTTTAACTGTTTTCGCAATACATCTTCCAGCAATACATTGGAAGTTTTACCACCTCTTTGCCTTTCAGCTTCTGCCGGACTTAAGTAGGTATAACCCAAATTCACCAGCATTTGCAATGCAGGAATCTGGCTGATATGGTCTTCTTTAAAACTTGGTGTGTCCATTATTTTCTAATTTTTAAAAGAATCGGATGCCCGATAATGAGAATCGAAAATGCCCGGATCTGTAACAAATAAAGAGAAATCCGGAACCTAATACAGAGCATAGAAATTCAGGCGAATGTCGATATAATCTATTGGAATTCAGTTTTTTGATAGTATTCCCTATGAACAGGACTATCTCCAGTAGCTGCAATACAAAGAATAGCTCCATTTCTTTCAGCATCTTCTTTAACTCGTTTATCTTTAGGATCCAGAGAATCTTTGTTGCCATATAGACAATTAGTTGCTTATTCATTTCTTCTAATAAGTTTTCTGATAATTCTTCTAATAGCATCTCTAATTAAATCTCTAATATTTCTCTAATTAGACTTGCCATTATTAGTAGCAACAAGAACCCATTTAGATTTAGTATCCGTTCCTTCATTTACAATTCTGTTGGTCTTTCTCATTTCTGATAATATGTTGTTTATCTTTATCTTCTTCTGCTTCTCATCCATCCAATCTGGCAACTTTTTCCAGAGCAAATCATCTATTTCACCTCTTTCTAAACTCTTATGTTCTCTGATTGCTTTCTCTATCAAATCCAGGTAATAACTCTTATCAAAAGCCTTGTTCTTAGAATAATGAGCTTTCTGACCTGTTTTTTCAACTAATTTCAATCCAATGTAATAATTGGGCTTTCTGCCTTCAATTAATTTTTTGCTTTTTAGGTGTTTTTCTTCTAATTCTGTTAACACCTGTTTCTTTTGAACTTTGTCCAGCAAGATAATATCTTCTAAAGTCAGGTCTTCATTTCTGGCCAACAAGCGGGCATATTCCATATCGAGGATCTTGCCTGAAATGGTAACCTTTACCTTGCCACCGGAAAGGTCGTAATCCGGCATAGGAAAATAGCGTTCCCGTTGGAAGTTGAATATCTTTTTGATTCCACCTCCGGCAGTATCTACCATTTTGAGATTGAACATAGCCGCTGCCAGGAAACGATTTCGATAGTGTTCTTCCGGTGCATCGTCTTTAACTACTTTCTCTACACTGCCGGGAATGAAAGAGCCAAGATTGGTGAAAATCAACTGGTCATCCATTTCAACGACGTTGATTCTTCCTTGTTTGGTGTAGTCCTGATGAGCTATACAGTTGTTCAAAGCCTCACGAATAGAATATGGCTCATATTGATTTACTTCATCAGGGAAAAGTGTCCCTTCTTTGATGTAGCGGTATTTCAGATTGCGGATTTTTGTATACACTTTATCAACCGCCAAAATCATGGGACAGCCAATAATGGCATAATCTTTATCGTTTCCATTGGCATCTTTCAACAGCCAACGAATTTTTGCTTCGGAAGGACTGATAAAATGTTCGGCTTCTTCTTTGCCTAAAAGGATAATAGCCGTTCTGGTAATTTTTCCTTTAATGGTGAGTTTTGCTTTGTTTAAAAAAGTAACATCATCCCAGCCATCAATCTCAGCAGCTTTATCAGAGAATTTATTCTTATAGTTTTTTCTTGCTAAAGCAATAGCTTCTTCATCTAAATCTTCAAGTGATGCATCTAGAACAACAGCAGCACTCCAATCTTCCGTGTTGGCTTGTGCGCGTATGCGTTCTATTTCTTCTAAATTCAATGGGGAGAGTTCTTCATCGTCTCTGCCATAATAATGTCCTTCAAAAGCAATAGGAAAGCCTTTGGGGGCAGCAGGAATTTGAAACATCACCACACGACCTTGAGGTTCATTCAGTTCATAGATTTCAATAAATGTAATTCGGTTAGTGGTTTTATTGGCAATCTCACTTTTCAAGCTATCTAAGTCTTTTCGTTGTGGTCGAAACTGACTATCCACAATACCGTGCTTTTTATTTTCCACACCAAAGACTAGCCAAGCATAAGGTTTGCCTTTTAGATTGGCCTCGTTGCTGAGAGCAGAAAAGTATTTGCCTAATTTTGTGAAGTCATAGCTGTTTTTGGCTTCTTTAAACTCCACAATTTCATTCTCAGCCGTAAGATTGCAGAGTGAGTTGAGTGTATGTTTTAGTTCTGCTATGGTCATTTGAATGCTAT
>JBMOJB010000270.1:0-4048 GCA_049316985.1 Saprospiraceae bacterium
TCTGATGTTTTTTCAAAAACATTGCCAAGTGGAAATTTCTCCTTCTGGCGCTCTTTTTCCATCAGTTTCATCAATTTACATTTTCCATGGCATTTCAAATCAGGTCTATCTCGGTTTTCGCAAAGGTTTTTAGCGATATAATCTTTATTGCATTCATAGTACACTACAATCCACGACCTTCCACATACTTGCAGAATAATCGCAAACAATAAAGTAAATATGACAAATCTAAGCAAAATTAGAGATTTTATCGACAAAACTAGGGTATCCTGCTACAGCCAACTATGACACCTATCAGTTGAACGCAGAATTATGATCATACTATTGGCTACTTTCTTTTCTCTTTTTTATTTCATCTCTGATCTTAGCAGCCAGTTCGTATTTTTCTTCCTGCAAAGCTTCTTCCAGTTTCTGGTTTAGTTCATCTTCAGAATAGCTTCCAAAACCGGATGTACTTTTTTCTACAACTTGTTTTTCACGACGACGACGAGTTTTAGTTTCAGCCTCTTCTTCTTCTATTTCTACGCCGGCTGCTTCGAGAATAAACTCATAGGTATAAATAGGGCAGGTAAATCGCACAGCCATAGCCAATGCATCTGAAGTCCGTGAATCTATCTCATGTGATTCGCTATTGTGCATACACACCAATTTGGCAAAGAAAATACCATCCAATAAATTGCTGATTACAATTTCTTTGAGATCTATTTCGAAAGTATCCAATGCACTTTTAAACAGATCGTGGGTCAAAGGTCGGTTGGGGCTCATCCGCTCCATAGCTACTGCGATTGCTTGTGCTTCAAATCCTCCGATGACGATAGGCAGTTTTCTGCTGCCATTGCGCTCCTGCAAAATCACAGCATAATTGTGTGATTGAGACAAGGTGTGCGACAAGGCAATGATTTCTAATTCTATTCTTTTCATTATAAAATGCTACATCAAAGGTAGCGCAAATAGTCAATAAGTAAAAAATAAGTTGGGGTTTGTTTTTGGCATTCGGTTATTATCACTGCTATCAAACTTAAAACCATCCATCAAAACCCAAAACTATGGAAGATAGTTCCAAATTATTTGATTTTTCTATAGCGCTATCTTCCCTTCAAAAACTTGCATCGCAGGCCCTATAAGCCATATATTTTTGCAACCGGTGTAACCATCGGATTCAAGGCGAACAGAAAGCTCTCCTCCTTTAGTGATTACCGGTACTTCAATTTTTCCGGATTTTCCCTCTTTTAACCAAAATGAAATGGCAGATGCCGTTACACCAGTTCCACAAGACAGTGTCTCATCTTCTACTCCTCTTTCATAGGTTGCCACTTCAATTCCCTGCTCAGTAGATTTGACAAAATTAACATTTATGCCCTCTGCAGAAAAACGTTGATTATACCTTACTTTTTTACCCTCATTGAAAACATCAAAATGCTCAAGTTGCGGCACGAAAGTTACATAATGAGGCGAACCGGTATTCAGAACATAAAAATCCGGACCTATTTCTATCTGCCTGACATCACTCATTTGCAATTCGACCCTATTGCCTTCAGGATTAATTCTGGCCTCGTGCGCTCCGTCGATAGCCAGAAATCTGCTTTTCTCGCTTACAATACCCAGAAACTGTGCAAAGGCAACTATGCAACGTCCACCGTTGCCACACATCGTGCTTTCTCTGCCATCAGCATTGAAATAAATCATCTCAAAATCGTAACCTTCGATATTCTGCAACAACATCAGTCCATCAGCACCAATTCCAAACCTCCTATCGCAGAGAAACGATATCTCCTCGCGACTTTGCCTGTTCAGATATTGTTGATCGCGCTGATCTATCAAGACAAAATCGTTGCCGGCACCTTGGTATTTATAAAAAGGAATGAGCATTTTAAAAATATTTAACCTACTTCAAAAGGTGGATAAACTCATACAAATGAAACCGTTCATACACCAAAGAGTTCAAAATCGCAAAATGCAAACCTATTCCGGTCTCATTTGCGGGAAAAATAACACCTCCTGAATGGACGCCTGATTGGTCATCAACATCGTAAGACGATCAATTCCAATCCCGATTCCTGACATTGGCGGCATGCCGTATTCCATTGCCCGCAAGAAATCGTGATCGATAAACATCGCTTCGTCATCGCCCTTATCCATTAACTTTACTTGCTCCTCAAATCGTTCTCGTTGATCGATAGGATCGTTCAGCTCTGTATAAGCGTTAGCAATTTCTTTCCCGTTGATCATCAGTTCAAATCGTTCAACCAAACCCGGCTTGCTTCTGTGTTTTTTAGTCAACGGTGACATCTCTACCGGATAATCGATGATAAAAGTAGGCTGCGTGTACTTCTTCTCACATTTTTCACTGAATAATTCGTCAATCAATTTGCCTTTCCCCATCGTCGCATCCACCTCAAGGTGTAATTTCTTGCAAGTAGCTCTCAGTTCATCTTCATCCATCTTGCTGACATCAATTCCGGTAGCCTCCTGAATCGCATCCAGAATTCCAATTCTCTTGAAGGGAGCTTTGAAACTTAAGATATTATCTCCCATCTGAACTTCCGTAGTGCCGTGTATTTCAATTGCAACTTTTTCTAAAAGACGCTCCGTAAAATCCATCATCCAGAAGTAATCCCTGTATGCAACATAAAACTCCAGTACCGTAAACTCAGGATTGTGCGTCCTGTCCATCCCTTCATTCCTGAAGTTTCTGGAAAATTCATACACAAAATCAAATCCGCCAACCACCAGGCGCTTCAAGTACAATTCATTTGCAATGCGCAAATAAAATGGCACATCAAGTGCATTGTGATGGGTTTTGAAGGGGCGGGCAGCAGCTCCACCCGGAATATTTTGCAACACAGGTGTATCAACTTCCAGGGCTCCATGATCATTTAAAAAATCGCGGATGGTCTTTACCAGTTTGCTTCTTTTAATGAAAATGTCTTTGATACCTTGATTAACGGTCAGGTCGACATAACGCTGACGATAACGCAATTCCGGATCACTGAAGGCATCAAAAACGTTTCCTTCAGCATCAGTTTTGACAATTGGCAATGGTCTAAGTGCCTTCGCAAGCACTTTGAATGTCTTGACATGAACCGTAACTTCTCCGGTCTTCGTTTTAAAAGCATAACCACTCACCCCAATATAGTCTCCTATGTCCAGCAATTTTTTGATAACAAGATCAAAGAAAGTTGCATCTTCGCCATCCATCATATCATCACGACGCATGTATAGCTGAATGCGGCCTTCGCTATCCTGAATGTTTAAGAACATCGCCTTGCCGGCTTCTCTGCTGGCCATCAAGCGACCCGCTATACTGACTTCCTGAAAATTCAATCTGTTTTTTGTGCCGTCATCCAGAATCTCCTCTTGGTAGCCTTCTTTGATTTCAGTCGAAGTACTGCTTATAATAAATTCTTCGGCTGGATAGGGATCTACTCCCATTTCCCTCATTTTGGCGAGGGACTCCCTGCGTACGATTTCTTGTTCGCTTAATTGCATATATCTGTTAAAGTTATTTTATATAAATTTTAATCAAACTTACTTACTTAAAAAATAAGACCTCCTTGATTTTATTCACTCTTATATTCCTCTGGCAATTCCATTAAATAGCTTTCAAGCTTTGCTTCGTCCTGAATTATCGACTGAAGCAATGTAGCCAATGTCGTCATGTCGGCTTTTCTCTCACAAGTCACCACGAAGGTTTCTCCCCAATAATCCAGATCAAATTTGTCCAGAAGTGTAGTCAACTCCTTTTCGATAATATAAGTCACCAAACCATCCCAACCTTCCCCATCAGGAATATTTGCATATTTTCTGAACAGTTCCTCAGCTTTTTCAAAGCCGGGAGCACCAGTCTTTATCTCAATATTGAAGCTCATCTCGTCTTCATATTGCATCTGATATACCATCAATGGAGGAAAATCGTACTGTTTAGCCATTATTTTAGTCGGTTAGTCGGTTAGCCAAATGTTTAGTAGTTGAGTTGTTAAGGTGTTTAGAAAATCAAATTCGTAATTCGTAATTCGTAATTCGTAATTCGTAATTCGTAATTCGTAAT
>JBMOJB010000271.1:0-3992 GCA_049316985.1 Saprospiraceae bacterium
TGGGCTTCAAGAGCAAATGTGCCCATTTGGTTATTAATTGCTTCAAATGGTATTATTCTGGCTGTGTGGGGTACTATAATTTATCTCGTTTTACAAATCTTCAAAATTAAGAAACTAGGTAGAGAAGAAGTTTAATCAAAGTTGTAAGATATGCAATATAAATGCCGCGAAAAGAGGAAATTGACTTCCACTTTTCGCGGCATTTTTTTTGTGTATGGGTTTGGTTTTGAATTAATTTATAAATTGTAGGAACCGGCCTTTGAAGTTTTAATTTTAACATTTTGGAGGTAAAACATTAGCAATTATTTTATCGGGTCCAACCGTATTTTTTCTATATTTGCCAAATATTGTCAAGTCAAAAAATAGCAGGATGAAATCGATTGGAATTACATTGCGAGAATTGAGAGAATCAAAAAATTTATTACTTAGGGAAGTAGGTGCTGCTTTGTCTTTGGATCCTACTCTGTTGAGTAAAATCGAAATGGACAAAAGAATGCCCACAAAAGAACAGGTAAAGGCACTGTCTGAATTTTACCAGGAGCATAAAAATGATGTTATCATTGCCTGGTTAAGTGATAAATTATACTATGAATTACAGGATGAAGAACTGGCATTGAAAGCAATACAAGTTGCAGAGGAAAAAATAAAATACAATATAATTGGAAAGTCGAAATAGTGTAATAGCACTTGATAACATTCATTAATCTGAGATTAAATCACTAACGTTTCCAATCATCAAAATATTTATAACTTTTTTAAATTTTCAAAATTATGGAAAGCAAAACCTCTATTAAATTATTTGAGCAAAAACAAGTTCGTTCATTGTGGGATGAAAATGAAGAAAAATGGTATTTTTCTATTGTTGATGTGATAGCTGTGCTTACAGGTCAGTTAAATCATCAAGGAGCAAGGAATTATTGGAAAGTCCTAAAAAGTAGATTGGTCAAAGAAGGAAATGAATCGGTTACAAATTGTAACCGGTTGAAATTAATTGCAGAAGATGGTAAAATGAGAGAAACAGACGTTGCCGATACAGAACAGTTGTTTCGATTGATTCAATCCGTTCCATCACCCAAAGCTGAGCCATTTAAATTGTGGATAGCCAAAGTAGCTCGTGAACGGATCGATGAATTAGAAGACCCGGAAATTGGAATTGACCGCTTGATGGAAACCTATCTGAAAAAGGGATATACAAGAGAGTGGATCAACCAACGATTGAAAAGCATCGAAGTTCGAAAAGAACTGTGCGATGAGTGGGAAAATCGTGGGGTGAAGAAAGGACATGAGTTTGCTATTCTTACCGACGAAATTACCAAAGTCTGGAGTGGATTAACTGTGAAAGAATACAAAAATCACAAAGAACTCAAAAAAGAAAACTTGCGTGATAATATGACTAATATGGAATTGGTCTTGAATATGTTGGCGGAAGCTACAACCACAGAAATAAGTAAAGTGAAAAAACCTGAGAATTTCGATGAAAATGTAGCTGTTGCAATAGAAGGTGGTACAATCGCGGGAAATACCAGAAAAGAAATAGAAGAAAAGACGGGTATTCCTGTAGTGAGTTCATCCTCTTCCAGGAAATTGGATGCACCTGATAGCGGTCTGAATATAGATAAATGATGGTTCTAAATTTGCAAAGCTGACTTTGAATGTTTACTATTTTCATTGAGAAAGGATGGTATTTTCAATGAATTGTAGGCAATCTGTGAAAACATAAAAAATTGCCACTAATTTTACCTAAAATTTAAAGCATGGAACAAGACATCAGATGGAAACAAAGATTTCAAAACTTTGGTAGTGCATATTCTCAACTCAAAGACGCAGTGCTCAATACACAAAATCCAAGTGATTTAGAGAAAGAAGGTACTATTCAAAGGTTTGAATTTACACATGAACTGGCATGGAAAGTAATGAGGGATTATCTTGAATATGAAGGTATAAGTGGAATTGCCGGATCGCGAACCGCGACAAGGGAGGCATTTAACAAAGGTTTGATTGTTGAAGGACAGATATGGATGGACATGATTGAGAGTAGAAATAGAACAGTTCACACTTACCAGCATGACATTTTGGAAAAAGAGTACTTGCTCATTAAGTTTACTTATTTTCCATTGTTTGAAACTTTTGAAAATACCATGAAGCAATATTTATGAAATTTGGATTAAACGAAACAACAATTAGGAAAATTCAGCGTGTGTTCGCCAATTATCCTCAAATTGAACAGGTCCTAATCTACGGATCTCGTGCCAGAGATACCTACAGGGAGGGTAGTGATATTGATCTTACGCTTATAGGAAAAGAGCTTACTGAACGCACATGTTCCGATGTTTGGCTGGACATTGATGATTTGAATACTCCCTATCTTTATGATATTTCCGTTTTTCATCTTTTAAAATCAGATAGTTTGATTGATCATATTAATCGGGTAGGTAAAGTATTTTACAAAAATACTGTTGATTCAGCTTCCTAAAGCAGGTTGCAGTTTATTTTGCTTAAAAATCAAAGTACATCTCTTTTCATTTCTTATAAAATTTTTACTTTTGGGGAAACTTACCAGTGGTCGGCAGTCGCCGGTTTGCAAATTGGTATTTGTACACTATAGAACCTATGATAAAAAGTAAACTGTTTCTTTTAATTTTATTAGTTGCTTTCCTTGTAATACCTGAGCAGTTTTTTGCGCAGAGCTTCTATTCCGATTCTGCCTACATTGCAACAAACTATTCTAAAATCGAGCGGAACATTACAATGAGAGATGGTAAAAAGTTATTTACCTCGATTTATATTCCAATCGGTTCTGATGAAAAATTCCCTATTTTGATGACGCGCACACCTTATGGCTGCGATCCTTATGGTGAAAAGAACCTCAGGAAATATGGACTCGGACCGAATAAAATGCTGATGCGAGAGAAGTATATCTTTGTGTACCAGGATGTACGTGGCCGATACAAAAGTGAAGGTGAATTTCAGGAAATGACTCCGGCGATTGACATTAAGAAATCCAATCAAGATATCGATGAAAGCAGTGATACTTATGATACGGTCGAATGGCTGCTAAAAAATATTGACAACAACAATGGCAATGTAGGACTTTGGGGTATTTCCTATCCCGGTTTCTATGCACTGGCTGCTTTACCGGATGCACACCCGGCGATCAAAGCTGTTTCTCCACAGGCTCCTGTCACAGATGAATTTGCCGGAGATGATTGCAACCACAATGGCGCATTTTTTCTGATGGACAACTTTAATTTTTATAACTATTTTGATGGCAGAAAAAACAGTGACGGGGAAGATTACGAGATGGTTTATGGTGGAAGATACAGAGATGCTTACACCTTTTTCCTTAAAATGGGTGGAATTGCAAATTCAATGAAATCAGAATATTTCGGAAAGAATGCGAAAATCTGGAACCAAGTAGTGGAAAACGATACCTACAATGCATTCTGGAAAGCCCGGAATATTCTTCCTCATTTGAAAAATATCAAGCCGGCAGTAATGATTGTAGGTGGGTGGTTTGATTGTCAGGATCTTTACGGTCCGCTAAAGGCTTATGAAGCCATAAAAAAGCAATCTCCGAATACAAAATCTTATCTGGTGATGGGTCCTTGGTCTCACGGTGCATGGGCTGCCGCTGATTGGTCAAGATTTGGAACCTATGATTTTGGATCTAATATGAATGCCTATTATCAGGAAATTATCGAAACTCCTTTTTTTAATTATTATTTGAAAAATAAAGGAGAAATGTTGGTTCAGGAAGCCAATATATTTGAAGTCGGATCTAATAAATGGCCTTCTTATTCTTCATGGCCACACGCAAAAGCTGCTAAATTCAAAATTTATTTTGATGCCAATGCGCGTTTGACTTTTGATAAGCCATACGTGGTAGCAGGTTTTGATGAGTACCTTAGTGACCCAAATAAACCAGTACCTTACGTTGGTGGAATATCCAGTCGTACCAATAGTCAATACATGATAGAAGATCAGCGTTTTGC
>JBMOJB010000272.1:0-3940 GCA_049316985.1 Saprospiraceae bacterium
ATGATTTGAAGATTTAGTTTGTTCCGACAAGTCGGAAATTAGCTCTGACAGGTCGGAAAGCAGAAATTTTGTATAAGACGATATACATACTTTATCTTATAGTTATTAAAATTCCATATTATTAGATTTATAGGGAGGAATAGGGGGGCTTCATTTATGAGAAATATCAGTGGTTTGGGCAATGATGGTCATATCTTTGACTGTTTGATCAATCTACTTTTGCAGTTAATATACAGTGCTTTCATGCGTCAATTTAGGAGACGCAATTTTATACTACAAAAGAAATATTTGCAATGAGTGCACATTTGACGGATCAGGATCAATTCAGAGATCATATTAGTACGGCCGATGAAAAAGGTAAAAGAATTTGGATATATCCGCAAAAACCATCGGGAAGGTTTTTTAATTATCGGAAGTACTTAAGTTATATATTCTTAATTGTGCTATTTGGGTTGCCATTTTTGAAATACGATGGAGAACCTCTTTTTTTGTTCAATGTCATCGAGCGCAAATTTATATTTTTCGGGATGTTGTTCCTTCCTCAGGATTTTCCACTTTTCGGAGTGGCAATGCTGACTTTTATTGTTTTCATAGTGCTATTTACGGCGATATTTGGTCGCTTGTTTTGCGGATGGGTCTGTCCGCAGACTATATTCATGGAGATGGTATTCAGAAGAATTGAATACTGGATTGACGGAGATGCCAACGAACAAAGAAGATTGAAAAACAGGGAATGGGACAATGAGAAAATATTCAAAAGGGTAACTAAATACGGCTTGTTTCTTATCATGTCATTTTTAATTGCCAATATGTTTTTCTCCTATATTATTGGTGTAGATGAACTGGGTAAGATCATTCGGGAGCCAATATCGATGCATTGGGGTTTATTTTTCGGACTCTTCTTTTTCTCCCTGGTTTTCTTTTTTGTTTACACCTATGTACGCGAAAATGTATGCATACTCATATGCCCATATGGTAGATTGCAAGGAGTATTGCTGGATAAAAAATCCATCGTAGTGGCTTATGATTACATCAGAGGCGAACCAAGGGGCAAATTGTCCAAAGAGAATAAGGTGGAGCAGTTGACTCAGGAGACAAAAAGTAAAGGAGATTGTATCGATTGTGGCTTGTGTGTGAAAGTGTGCCCGACGGGAATTGACATTCGCAATGGAACTCAATTGGAATGTATCAATTGCACTGCTTGCATTGATGCCTGCGACGAGATAATGGACAAAGTCAAGCTCCCAAGAGGCCTGGTAAGATATGCGTCGGATGAAAACATTAAAGAAAATAAGCCATTTAAATTCTCTGCCCGTATTATCGGATATTCAGTGGTATTGTTAATTTTGCTGAGTACTTTCTTGATTTTGTTTACAAGCCGTAGTTCTGTTGATGCGACTTTTTTGCGCACGCCGGGTATGATGTATCAAAAAATTGACAGCGTTACGTTGGGCAATTTGTACAATGTGAAAATTCTCAACAAATCTCATTACCCATTGGCGTTTGAGATGAAGGTTGAAAATGAGCCGGCGGCGAAGATTCAAATTATTGGCAATCATCCTTTACAGGCTGAAAAAGGAGATTTTGCGGTCGGCGAAGTGTTCATCATTATTCCGGCAGCATCACTTCGTAAGCGCAATACGGAATTGAAAGTCGGGATTTACGCAGCCGGGAAAAAAGTAAAAGAAATAAAAACTAGTTTTATAGGACCAGGATAGTCGCAACATCTAAAATAAACCATATGAATTGGGGAACACGAATTGTTATTTTTTATTCCGCCTTTGTGGTCGGAATTTTATTTCTGGTGATCAAAAGTACGTACCACAGCTGGGATCTCGTCACTGAAGATTATTACGGTGAAGAACTGAAATACCAGACCCGTATCGATGATATGACCAACACGAATCGTTTGGAAAACAAGCCGGTGATTCGCATTAGTAATGCTGATGTGGTGGTCAATTTTCCCAAAGAGCTGATGGCTGCTAATCCTGCGGGCAAAGTAAAATTTTATAAACCCTCAGATAAAACGGGTGATTTCGAGCAGGCCTTGCAATTGGATGCAGATGGAAATCAGAAATTGTCCATCCCGGCAGGCAAAAGTGGGAAGTACAATGCACAACTGAGTTGGTCAAGCGGAGACAAAGCCTATTACCAGGAGTTTTATCTCTTTTTGCCTTAATATTATATCAAAAAGATGCTTTATTCGGCTTTTCTTCTCGGATTTTTAGGTAGTTTTCACTGCGTAGGC
This sequence comes from Saprospiraceae bacterium, assembly GCA_049316985.1. Classification (GTDB taxonomy): domain Bacteria; phylum Bacteroidota; class Bacteroidia; order Chitinophagales; family Saprospiraceae; genus CANHEE01. The sequence continues at coordinate 2,249 of JBMOJB010000272.1, forward strand.
ATGTGCGGTCCTATCGCTTTGTCCTTGCCATTGTCGCCAAAGAGCAATTTTGCCAGGTGGCTGGGTCATTTTACTTATCAATTCGGAAAAATTAGTGCTTATGTCCTTTTGGGTATTTTGATTGGTACCTTAGGAAAGGGCATTTCATTGTTGGGCTTTCAAAAGAGTTACAACCTGTTACTGGGTGTGTTGCTTTTGCTGATTGGAATAGGAAGTCTCACTGGTAAATACAATATCCTATCTTATCTGGAGCAGCGAATGGTCTTTTTCAAAGGAAAGATGGGTAAGTTCATACAGCGTTTTTCATATACTTCACTTTATTCGATTGGATTTTTGAATGGACTTCTTCCTTGTGGATTGGTGTACATAGCCATATTAGGTGCTTCTTCATTTGGAACCTTCAGTGATTCGGTGTTGTACATGTTTTTCTTTGGTTTGGGTGTAATGCCTTCACTCGTTGCATTATCTGTATTTGGTCATGTTGCCAGTTTTTCCTGGCGAAACAAGTTGAGAAAAATTTATCCGCTTACTTCAGTTGTTTTGGGCGTTTTCTTGATCATACGAAGTATTTACATAGATAGGCATCTGCCATATTCCCCTTTTGACAATGTTCATCATGAGATTCCGATGTGCAGTGGTCGTGTCCAATAGCATTCGCACAATCATATGCTGCGGTGATTGTAATCATGCCATTTTAAAATCAAGCTTAGTAATTTTGAAGCATTATTAACTATAAAAAACCTGTTATGAACGTTATTGCACCTGTGTCTTCTATTATGAGTACTCAGTTACTCACTGTAAATGCTGAGGACAACCTTAATGCGGTGAGTGAGATATTTAAAAAACATCAAATTCACCATATACCCGTAGTAGCCGAAAAGCAAATATTGGGAATAATCAGTTATTCTGATTTCTCTCATTTTGTAAAAGGGATGGATACCTATGAAGAAAAAGAAGTGAAAATGCATAGATTGTTGAATACCAAAGCCGCGGACATCATGACGAAGGGTTTGGCCAAATTAGAGCCGGATGATCGCATAGACGTGGCAGTAAATATTTTCAAGGACAATCGTTTTCATGCGCTTCCGGTGGTTAAAGATGATGAGTTGGTTGGTATTGTTACTACTCACGATATCATACAATTGCTGGCTGATGAGAAGATTTTAGATGAATACTACAAGATGGTAGCGATTGCTGATCATAAATAACAATTAATAATTAACAATTAACAATTAACAATTAACAATTAACAATTAACAATTAACAATTAACAATTTGCAATTGACAATTGTCAAAATATTTTAAAGGTGGTCAGTAGATGTTGGATAAATTTTTCGACGCTATTGACCTCTTTTTTGATGGGAAAAATGATAATTTTCAGGACGGATGCTGCTACTACTTGAAAAAATGTTGATCTCGAATGCTTAGGTCAATCAACTTGCTTCGATTTTATTCTACTATTTTCCGAAGTTTTGATTTAACTTTGTGCTAACGATAGATTCATTGTAAAACTCAAAATCATGAATAGTCGTCCGTACCTTTCCCTATAATTTGGAACGTCTAGTTTTTGATAAAAAACCTGAAACTAGTGTTTTCAAACGATTATATCCCGATAAATTTTCTAAAATTAGTACTTCTGGAACAGAACGTTTATATAAATTTTCTTGAATTATAATTTTTCATTACATCGTT
>JBMOJB010000273.1:0-3925 GCA_049316985.1 Saprospiraceae bacterium
CGTGACGAATTCTAATCAAATTTGCTTATTTTAATAATCGAACTCAGGTTAATAGATTAGCATTGAGTTTGATTATTTCCAAATCTCATTATCCTGATTGAGGATGAAATAATTCAGTCCCGATCATTTTCATTTTTATCGGAATTCGTTGATCCGGGTATCAATTGCTCTTGCCTGATCTCGCTGTGACGAATTTCACCACCACTCGTACCCGCCTTGACTCCAAAATTGATGACCAGGACACTAAAAACGGTGCACATTAAAACAACAAATGAGCTGATAGCATGTCGTTGTAAACTCGCCCAAAGACCCAGTATGGAAAATGCTCCCAAAATATAACAAAGAATGGCAAAAGTCTCAGCCATTTCTTCATGCGTATGAATATAATTCTCCTCAACGCCGGCTACGTTTACAATTGCTTGTTCTGCACCGTCTCCTGTTAAGAATGCTGCCAATGCCATCGCTGCTGCAAAAATAAAAATACAGTATGCCGTTCTTTTCACTGTTTCTGAACGCAGAATCAAACCACTCAAGATAACTAAAAATCCAAGAATAAGCGAAATTAGTGGAAAGTGATTAACAATCAAATGTAAGTGTGCCGGATTCATCATATCGTGATATTAGTCAAAAAAGAAAATTGCGCCTAAAATTAGCGCGTAATATCAACATTCATATTGACAATACTCATTTCAATCAATGACAAAAAAATGCATGCTGAAAGAAATCAGCATGCATTTTTTATTTTTTGAAGTATAAATGGTGACTAGAAACTAATATTCGCACTAAGCGTAGGCAAGACCCTAAGTTGATTGACACGGGTATATCTTACCCTGTCAAAGTAAAAAATATTGGCTCTATCGTACATATTGGTACAGCTTGCTATTAATTCGAGTTTGCTGCGCTTGCTGAACTGGATTTTCTTTTTTAACGATCCATCAAGACGGTGATAATAAGGCAATCGACCTCCATTCCGTTTGTCGGAGTAAATTATACCGATTTCACCGTTATTAGTCAAAGGGTCAGCGCTGACTCCTTGATCGAGATCCTTTTTGTCGTAGTAAGCCTGTGTCTGTGTAAAAGGAAATCCGGAACCCATATTCCAACGCAAACTAGCTTCCCAGGAATTAGATTTTCCGAAGCTGTAGGTGGTGAGAGCATTAATATTGTGTCTTCTGTCAAAAATCGTAGGGTAAGTTTGTATACCATCATATCGATTGACGAATCCGTAGGAATAAGTCAACCACAAATAGACATTTTTATTCTGGTATTTACTTGAAAAGTCAATACCATACGCTTTACCTGTTTCTGTGCTAAAATCAGCCACATCGGTTGAAGTCTTATTTCTGTTGATTCCAATCAACTGACTATATCTTTTGAAATATGGTTCCACATTCAAATCGAGGTGTTCGTTCACATCAATTTCAAAACCGGCAATTACATGATATGCTTTTTGAATTCTGCTGCTTACTTGCTCCTTGGTATTGAATTTATCAACTGCATCCGGACTTGCCAGAAATCCTACAAACAAATTGACAATGTCTCTTTCGTTGACTGAACTCAACAAGTTCTGGGTGTAATAACCCGTTGCAGCTTTGAAGCGCAAGCGATCCAAAATATTCAACTTGATACCTAAGCGTGGTTCCGGCTGAAAATTGCTCAAGGTAGCATAATACTGCATCCTCAGACTGGGTTCAATAACCAAGGGTCCGATTTTCTGTCTGTATTTTACAAAAGCAGCAATCTCCGTGTTGTTTTCTTCTTGCGAGAAAGTCAGATTAGCCACATTTACAAATTTGAAATTAGTGCTGAATCCATTGAGGTCCACACCATATTTAACCTCTTTATTGTCACCATAATAAGTAAAATCCAATAACGCGTTGTACCCGGATATACCACTTAAGCGAGGTTTTTTATCGGCATCATCGATCATCGATTGATAATCGGAAAATGTTAATTTTCCACTGACAATCAGGTTAGAAAGTGGTGGAATCAAAGTAAAATTCAATCCGCCTCCACTGGATTTCCAGCCTACACTTGCGACACCCTGGTAATTTACGTCATCTGTAAAATTGAAACCAAAGAGATTTACTTTGCTTCCATTGCCAGCAACAAGGGATACCTTACCATAAAGGTCTCGGAAACTAAAGGGAAGACCTGAAACAGCATCCTGAGCAGCATATTTGTACAAGGAGCGTGAAGTTTTGTCAATAAGTGATTGCTTGGCCGTAAAGAGATATGAAACACTTGTTCCATTTTCCTCTTTGAGTTTCAATAGTGGTCCTTCGATCAGCGCTTTCGTTTGAAAAGGACTTGCAGACAAGATACCTGCAAATTGCTTTTTATTTCCTTCACGGGTTTTGATATCGACCACTGCAGAGATTCTATTTCCATACTCTGCATTGAAACCACCGGTGTACACATCAACACTCTTGATGGCTTCTGTTTCGAAAACAGAATAAAAACCTATTGAGTGAAAAGGATTGTAGATGGTCATCCCATCCAGTAGTATCTTATTCTGTACCGGAGATCCACCTCGAATGTACAATTGTCCGCCCTGGTCACCCGTGAAAATAATTCCGGGCAATACCGGTAAGTACTGCGCAATATCCGGGTCTCCACCGGTTGACGGTAATGAGCGAATTTCTTTAGGCGTAACACTTAATTTCGAAACCTGTATTTCTGATTTTGCAATTTCCTTTTTTTGCGCAGTGATACTCACTTCAGTTAAAGCGAATCCATCATTTTCCTTTAAAGTAATCCGTTGGTAGGTAATTGAACCCGGTTTTACTTGCAAATCTACGAATGCACTATCATATCCAATTAATCGAGCAACTAATCTGTACTTACCCGGTACAATTTCTGCCAGGTTGAAAAAACCATCTAAATCGGTATTGGTCGATTTTTGAATGTTTACCAAATATACATCTGCAAATCCAACAGGAGTGCCTTTGTCGTCAAAAACATTTCCCCTAATTGTTCCCTTTTGTGCACTTAATGAAATTGAAATCGATAGAAAGAACAGAAAAAAGTAATATTTCAACATTTTAGATTATATTTTTGTTAAGTTCGCAAAGATATAATATTATTCATTGAAAAAAATAGCGTTTATCTATTCTTGAAATTTTATGAAGAAAAAAATAGTAATTGCGGTCGGAGGCTCCAGTGGGTCTATATACGCGAAAGTGCTTTTTGACAAATTGCTTCAATTGAAAGATCAAACCACAGCCATCGCTGTAGTAATGTCGGAAAATGGAAAAAAGAATTGGGAATATGAATTGAATAATGCAGATTATTTGAATTACCCTTTCAATTTTTACGATAAAATGGACTTTTTCGCTCCTTTTGCATCGGGTTCTGCTCGTTTTGATACGATGATTGTGTGCCCAAGTTCAATGGGATTAATGGCCAGAATAGCAACAGGAGTTTCAAATGATTTGGTCACGAGAGCTGCAGATGTCATTCTGAAAGAAAGACGAAAACTAATTATTGTGCCGAGAGAGACGCCCTATAGTCTGATACATATTCAGCACATGAAAACGCTTACCGAGGCAGGTGCGATTCTTTGCCCGGCTACTCCTTCCTTTTACAGTCGACCGAATACTTTTGAAGAATTAGCCGCAACGGTCATAGACCGGGTATTGGACCTTGCCGGATTTGAAACGGATAGCTATCGTTGGGGAGGGGAATAGGTTGGTCTATTAGTCGGCTGGTCGGTTGGTCGGCTAGTCTATTGGTCGGCTGGTAGGTTGGTAGGTTGGTTTGTTGGTTTGTTTAGTTGTGTAGGTGTTTAGGTGTGGAAGTTTTTAGGTGGCGGGCAGTTTTCTCGAACTGCCAATTTCAAAAAATATAACTAAATTTCTGGAATGCAATCTGTCCTCACCTGAAAAAGGTTTACACTTAAAATGTGAAAACTGTGACGACAAAA
>JBMOJB010000274.1:0-3878 GCA_049316985.1 Saprospiraceae bacterium
ACCAACTTAAAGTGGGAGTCAAATTAAGCACAGCTGCATTTGTCGGCGCAATTAAGGAAGCACAAGCAGGAACACTAGCCAAATTGGCAAAAGTATAACTTCCAGCCAAGCTTGTCGCACTAATATTAGTCGTCGTTTGTATCGAATTCACGCTGTAATTTCCACTCGGTGCTGCGGTAAAAGTTGTTGAGCCCGTAGCAGAAGAATAAGTTCCATTTGGGGTACTAGAGCGCACTACCAGATTGGTAGACGCAATAGAAACATCACTTAACCTTAGTTTTAAACCCGAGGAAGGAAGTCCATTAGTTCCAACAACTGACAAATCCCATCTTTTCGATGGTAACTGTGATACTCCGGCAGCTGACATTCCGGGATTGACATCAAATGCTTCTACCTGAATCGTGGTAGCTTGCGTGGGCGCTGCACTGATGCCGCTTAACGAAAGCGGATTAAACACACTCGCACCGACAGGAAAACCACTGATGTAATTTGTGTTATTAAAACCCGTACTAAAAGTAATTTGAAGTGGACCTTTAACGTAGGCATCATTGTCACCACTAACTCCTGAAGTTAAATCGGTTCCTAATACAGAGGATGCTACTCCTGTTCCGGTTGAACCAACAATTTTCAGAACATTGCTTGTAGTTGTATTAACTATTCCTTTGTATGCACCACCGATTGAAGTCCAGGCAAACGCACCAACATTCAGTGGGCAATTTAGACTTACACCGGAAGCAGAACTATTGGCAATATTAAAATTTGCAATTTGCAAATTGGGAATCGCAGTTGCTGCACTCCTGATAGTTCCATTATTATTAATAAACTGCGCAACAGAAACCATAGCATTTCCGGAAGCAGTGCCGGGTGAAGTGAAAGCCATATTTAAAGTCGATACTGTTAAAATGGCTCCTGGACTTACACTTATATTTCCCGCTACACACAAAGTAGTAAAACGCGCTTCGCCTGATAATACACTCAAATCTCCATTGATGGCTGGTGTCCAGGAGTGCGTTGAATAGCGATTAGTCGCTGAATTAACGCCATTGAAAACAACAGAACCTAATCTTAAAAAACCTGAACCAGCCCAGAGATTCGTTCTGAATCCATTTACTGAACCACCGTTTTGCACAGAAATTCCATCTCCAAATCGAATAGTGTGAGATGACGGTAAATTAATATGATTGCTATTATTGTAATAAATGCACTCCTGCACTCCGGATGAAGTGGAAGTATTGCCTTGTGGATCCGGAAAAGTCCAAGACCCACCGCTAATATTAATGGGAATACTTGAATTTAATCCCAATAAAGCGCGAAGCGGATTACTTGAAGAGCCCAATGTTCCACTATTGCCATCAATATACAAATCACCACTACTTTGGTTAAAAGTAGAACTTCCACTAAAATAAACTGAACCTTTAACTTTTATTGTGCCTCCATTCAAGTTAAGTACAGCTGATCCGTTGACGTCCATGATCGCCTGATTTCCACTGAGTCTTTCGATAGTCAGAACATTAGCAGAAACGGACAAAGAACCCAAAACCACCAACTGCCGAACCGAAGCATTCGCATTCAATACCATGGAGGATCCACTAAGTATGGTAAAATTATCAGAGCTACTGAGCGCCGCAGGAGGCGAAACACTTGTAAGCCCACTTACATCTGTTGTCCAGCTACCGGTATTGGAAAAATCAGTGGCACCGTTAAGAGAATAATAGTTGGTTTGAGCCTCGCAAAATGATATAGTGAAAAAAACAAAAATCAAAATTAAGGTCTGAGGGTAAACCATTTTTTTGGGAGAAAAAATAATCATTTTAAATATTTTTAATATGCTTTAAACTAAGTACAAAATTAACTGAAAATTTGTTTTCGACAAAACCTCTTACCTTTACTATCACCAAAAAATCGAAAAATGGACATCCTATTAGATTTTATATAAAGGTATTGACATTTCAACGAAATTATCAGTATCACATTAAAAAATAATGTTAAAACTATTAAAAACAAAAAACCCACAGACTAAATAAATTGTCTGTGGGTTTAGAACCGAATTCAGTTTGCAGTAATTTGAAAAAATTATTGCTTAACAATCTTTTCTATAGACTGAAAATCTCCACTGTTCAAAGCCAGGAAATAGGTTCCCATTGGCAATTCTGAGATATCAACAAATGCATTATTGTTACCTTTTACAGCATCAATTGTCATAGATTTTACTACACGACCCAATGCATCAGTAACGATAATACTGTATTGTCCGATTTGAGTAGATTCATAATTCACTCTTACCTGACCTGAAGTAGGATTAGGAGCAATCTCAACGATTCCAAACTTAGAATCTCTGCGATCGATAGAAATAACAGCGGAATAATTTACACTATTGTCAAAGTCGTAAGATGCCAAACGATAGAATCCTCTTGAAATCGGCGATTTATCATCAGTTGTGTAGGTCATCAATTGATTGGTAGTACCTGCCGCTTTGATATTATCACTTACTCTGCGAAAACCATTCACCCCGTCATTAGAGCGCTCCAAAATAAAATGGCTGGTATTCTTTTGAGAAGCCAACTCCCAACGACATGTATTTACGGCACCATTTGCTTTACCGGTAAAAGATTTAATCTCAATAGGTAGAGGTTGCAGCGGAGTTTGCCCTTGATACAACAAAGCACATCCCGAAGGACAACCCGGAGAAAGTGTTGATGTTGTAATCGCTAATCTAGGGTTTGGAAAACCCGTACCAATTCTCCATTCCAGTTTATTGGCTGGATTTGTTAATCCTGGCACACTAATAACCGTCCATTCGATGGTTAGAATATTGAAACCAGGAGCAGTTGAGGGAATCAAAATACCTGCAGTTGCACTCGGAAGGATTATATTATAGCTCATAACGCCCGTCGTCAAATTAGATCCAGTTGTAGTAGGACTTCCGTAACTAAAACCTGAACCTACTAAATGGTTGGTATAAATTGTTGGATTTGACAGGGTATTTATCGGATAATTGAATCTTAGATTATGATTACCGAGTTGAAATGGTGTGCCCGGCAAAGCATTCATTATGTTTAACGAAGCTCTAAATTTTCCGGTTCCTGCATCATAAGTAGCATCTGTGAAACTCATGGTTGCGGTTTGCGAAAATGCAGTAAAACCTGCACAAATAAATAAAAAGAATAAAATTTTTCTCATCGTAATAATTTTATAATTAAACCAATATAACAATAACGTATTTAATTTGGTTTTTGTTCCATTCTTAAAAAATTAACTATCGGATAAGCACTTTTTACTTACCCGATAGTTAATTTACTTCAAATCATCTTAATCCAATTCTTCGTACTTACCATTGTTGGTCTCCCAGTTGATGGAGTCAATCGCGTCAATTGAACCATCGAGGTTGTAATCTGAATTGTATAAATAATTATCGAACAAACCGTTGAAGGTTTCCCAAACTACTGTATCCGTAGCATCTACTGATCCATCAGAGTTGGCATCGCCTGAATTCATGACGAAAATGGTAGTAGAACCACTTGCATTCGTTACAGGGAAAGAACCATACAACAAGGTAGTGCCATCAGTGAAATTCATAGCAGGTGTAGAAGACGTAATAGGAACATCTGCATCTGTTCTGAAGCCCAGGTGATTGCGGTGACGAACAGTTACAAAGTAACTACCGGCAGGCAAACCAGGGAATCCAAGTGGACTTACACCATCCATATCTACGATATCGCCATCTGCTTGCAATAGACCTGCAGCAGTACGAACAACCGTTGTCGCTCCTGATGGACCTTGACGCAATTGTACAAATACCCAGTCAACAATGGCATTGTTACCAGTTTGAGCCAAAACTGCAGGCGTAGTAGCCGCAGCAGGACCACCCGGTACATGTA
>JBMOJB010000275.1:0-3853 GCA_049316985.1 Saprospiraceae bacterium
AGAATATTTTTGAGTAACATTTATTTTTTCTTTTTAAACATTTCTAACATTCGATCGGTCACTACGAATCCACCAACTACATTCAGTGTACCAAAGAATACTGCAATAAATCCCAAAACGGTTGCAAAGATATCTTCTGCCTGTCCCATGATGATAATCGACCCAATAATAATCACTCCATGTATGGCATTTGCTCCACTCATTAGAGGAGTATGCAATACAGAAGGAACTTTCTCGATAAGTTCGATACCTACAAAAATCATCAGGATGACCAAATAGATCATAAGTTGATTCTCAGCAATAAATTGAAAAATTGATTCCATATAATAAATCAGATTATGATTTTAACATTTTACCATCCTTACAGATCAATGTGCCGACGGTTATTTCATCTTCCATATCCCATTTAAAGCCATCTTTACTTGCCAGATGGGTTAAAAATGAATAAATATTTTTGGCGTATGCCTCGCTTGAGTTTGAAGGTAACAAGGATGGCAGATTGGCATAACCAACAATTTTCACCCCATTTACAACTTTGATTTTACCTAATTCACTAAGTTCACAATTTCCGCCTTGTTCAACTGCCATATCAATGATTACGCTACCATGCTTCATGACGTTGACCATTTCAGCAGTAACCAATACCGGTGCTTTTTTACCGGGTACTAATGCTGTCGTAATTACAACGTCAGCTTGTGCCAGGTGCTTTTTCAAAATTTCCCTTTGCTTGGCTAAGGTATCTTCTCCTGCATCTTTTACATAGCCACCTTCAATCACGACATTACCGGTATCAAATGAAATAAATTTCCCGCCGAGTGATTCTACTTCCTCTTTGGTTTGTGGACGAATATCTGAAACTTCAACAACAGCGCCTAATCTTTTCGCCGTTCCTATCGCTTGCAAACCTGCAACACCCGCTCCAAATATCACCACCTTAGCGGGAGTAATTGTGCCGGCTGCAGTCATCAACATAGGAAAGATCTTACTTGACTCATTTGCCGCAAGCATTACGGCTTTGTATCCGGCAAGATTGCTCTGAGAGCTCAGTACGTCCATAGATTGAGCACGTGAAATCCTCGGAATTGCATCCATACTGAATAAAGTAGCACAACGAGCATTTATTTTCTCAATGGTTTCTTGATTCACCAAATGAAAGGCCAGGGAGAGTACTACAACACCCGAGCGCAATCGGGCAATTTCCTCCTCATTCAATGGATTCACTTTACAAATAACATCTGCTTTTGAGAATATTTCGTCGGCACTGACTACTTGTGCACCGGCGTCGGCATAATGTTCATCCAGGAAATAAGAATTGGCTCCTGCTCCACTTTCGATAAAACATTCGAAACCACTTTTAATAAATTGTTTGCACACATTAGGTGAAAGAGCAACCCTATTTTCATCTTTTCGTGACTCTTTAATCGTGCCTATTTTCATAAAATATTACAGTTGAATTGGTCTTTTAATGCATGAAACCAAAAGGATTTGCCTAAAGGAAAAAAAATGAAAAAAAAATCTCAAAAAATAACGAATCTGCATTTTTAGTGCACTACAACCCAAATTTTTAAAATAAGGTGCAAAGTTAGGCGATTTCTCTCAATTTATGCTAAAAAAATAAAAAAATATTAAAAAAATTAATTCGGTGCAAGCGGTTAAGCTAAGCAAAAAATGTGCTGTTTGAATCCCAACAGCACATTTTTTATTCTTTAAATAACTAAGTTTAGTATAATTATTTGGCGCTCAGTGTAAACTCAACCCGACGGTTTTTCGCTCTTCCTGCTGCCGTTTTATTTTCAGCAAGTGGCAGTGTTGACCCATAGCCAACTTGAGTCATTCGAGTCGCAGCCACGCCTTTACTTGCCAGATAATTGCTACATGAAACGGCACGATTTTCAGATAAAGTTTGATTGGACGTTGCACTACCGGTATTGTCAGTGTGACCTGCAATTGTTAATTTGTATTCCGGGTATTTCATCATCACCTCTACAACTTTATTTAAAATTAAATAAGATACAGGTTTAATTACATTTGAACCTGTTTCAAATTTCACACCATACAAGGCATCTTCGAGAATTTTTTTGTCTTCCATTTTGATTTCGGGACAACCATTATTATCAATTGTACCAGCAACTGAAGGACATTTGTCTTTTGAATCTTCTACACCATCTCCATCCGAATCTGGACAACCTTTGAATGCAGCCAAGCCCGGCACGCTTGGGCAGAGGTCATTTTTATCCAAAACACCATCTTTGTCCATATCTACAATCTCCGGACAACCATTATTTAATGCCACACCTTTTTCATTAGGACATTTGTCCCTATTGTCTTCTATCCCATCGCCATCGGCATCCGGACAGCCCCTTAAAGCGGGAAGTCCCGTTTCGGTCGGGCATTCATCTTTGGCATCTTCGATACCATCACCATCTGAATCGGGACAACCTTTAAAAGCTGCCAAACCTGCGATTGCAGGGCACTCATCTTTCATATCAACAATCCCATCGCTGTCAGAATCAGGACATCCTTTCATTTCGATCAGCCCTTTGTCATTGGGACATTGATCTTTCTTATCTTCTACTCCATCACCATCAGTATCCGGACAACCTTTGAAAGCTGCAAGTCCCGGAACTTCAGGACAAGCATCCAAATTGTCGGCAACACCATCATTGTCTGCATCTTTGCCTGCGCCAAGTTTGAAACTTATCCCTAATGCCCCGAAGGCATAAGTATCGTCTTTACTTGGATTTCCGGAAAGGCTGACACCATCGAGGTAATCATTATACACCAGGCGAAGACCGGCTTCTGCATGAAACATCATTTTATCGTTGATATCTCTTTTAATTCCGACAATTATGGGCGTGGTGATAAAGCGATTTTCTTTCGACTTAGTATTGATTTTATCCTGAGCAATCAAGTTGCCAAGAGCGACATTGTTCGTTTCATTGTAAAAAGTATTATCAGGCTGGGTAAAGCACATTCCGGCACCCACTCCAATATAAGGAGACCAGGTTTTTTCAAAGCCTGAGGCCGGGTATCTACTTTTGCCCATAAAATCATATTCGGCCATCAATGAAAACTCATTAAAGGGTGTCTCAAAGAAATACCCTCTGGCGGCATGAGTAGTCAGATTCTTGTCATTTCCCGATAAAGAACCAGTTACAAAACTGGCCCTAAATGCAAACGTCTTGCTCAAATTTTTCTTAAGCAGTATTGATCCTGCAGGATGCACTTGTTTAAGTCCAAAATTGTTCATGTCGTTTTGAGAAAGTGATCCGCCAACCAACACCCCCAATTCCCAGGCTAAATGCGGCTTTTTTTCTTTTTTAGAAGTAGTGGACTGGGCTATCAATAGATTGCCGGTCTGGAGTACTATGCAGAGGCAAAACAGAACAGTAAGATTTTTTCGCATGTTGGTAGAGTAAGGTCGGTTATAGAATAAATACAAATTTAAATAAAGTGCTGACAAAAGTAGTGTTTCTTAATAAAAATTGCTAATTATATATTGAAAAAAATATTGGCGATGATAAAGTAGCGCAAATGAAATGCAATCCATTCGCCTCCAATGTTGGCCGCGTTTTTTTGGAATAAGAAGTTGACCTTAGATCCGCTAGCCCCTGCTCCACAAAAAAACATCGCGTCAGGTTAAATTTCTAATCTAATTTTCCCGCTGAGCGTTTCCAACGCAGCAAATTTGCAGAAAACTGCAGCAAATTTTGAGACCCAATTGAGCATATTCCATTCATAAATAGTCTGAATTGTGAATTACATGATTTTTTAGTTTATTTGATTACTTTAGTTGTCGTCAAATGTCCGACTCTACTCCTATTTCCAGCTCACTGCCCCTGCAACATTTTTG
>JBMOJB010000276.1:0-3852 GCA_049316985.1 Saprospiraceae bacterium
TCCACCCAGGTCAATGTCGCCAATAAATAAAGGAATCAGAATTACATAAAAGCTCACAATTAATTTCGTGAAAGCACTATAAATCATTAAAAAAGGCGTGTTTTTTATCCTTTCTGCTTTGCCTTGAATGTCGTAAAACCGATTGATATGTTGCATTAAATCTCCTTTTTCAATACTGGCAGTTGAAGCAAATTTGTCTTCTATTTCTTTGGTGATTGCAACTAACAGCTCATTTGAGATTTTATTTTCAATGTTGATTTTAAATTCTGAAAAGAGTTCGATTGATTGTTCATCAAATTTGGGTCTGGACTTGTTGTGCATTTCATTTTTTAGCTGCCTGATAAATAAAATGCATAAACCAATTATTTTATTAGCATTGAGCTTTACATCAGATCGCGCTTTAACTTTAAAATTTTCCTCATTTCCATAATAAGCATAGATTTTCGCCACAAAACTCCTTGTATTGTTTGTCAATTCACCAAATATTTTTCTTGCTTCCCACCATCGATCATAAGCTGAATTCATTCGAAAACCTAAGAAAAATGCGACTGCAAGTCCAAACACTGAACCAATTTGTCCGGATATTTTGTAAATATGGTCACCAAAATACTCTTCCAGTCCAAGCACAATAACCGTATAAATTGTTGTACTGACGATATACGGTGTTGCTATTTTTAGCAGATGAATCAATCCTTGCTTTTCAGTTTTTATCATTTTTTTTAATCGTCTTCGTCTTTTTCAGCGTTGATATTTTCAGTAGCCGGAACACTATTTTTACTACTGATTTCTAATTGCCTGATTTCAGCTCCTGTTGTTCCCCTTTGTTTAGCGAAAAATAAAATCATAAAAGCGAAATTAGCCCTGGTAGGCCGGGTCGATTGATTCTATGAATTTCTTTACAAATGTAAATGCTTCGGATTCGCAATTAAACTAACAAACTTTGTTTTAAAATTAATCCCGAAGGGATTCAATATTTATAGCATTTGATTATCGTTGTTATACGGCCCCGATCGGGTCGAATATTGTGTTGCCATTATTTTCTATAAATATTTGAATCCTTCGGATTCTGGAGTCGAACCAATATCTTTGTTTTAAGATAATCTGAAAGGAATTAATATTTAGAGCATAAGTGTTTTCGAAGTTGAGCTAAGCAGATGAAGTCTAATTGCTTGCATTTATAGTTTTTAATGAATATTTGGAATACTTATGCAATAATCAGAACCAATCGACCCTGCCTAGAAGGGGGAAAATGATCGGTAAATGATTCACTACTAAATGCCAATGCGCTACGTTAACAACATTAATTTCTGGTTAAACATTTACTCCGAAAATATATCCTACTAAGGCGGAAAGTGCCATTGCGATAGTTCCCCAAACGGTAATGCGCAGGATCGCTTTTGTTATGCTTGAACCTCCAGTTTTGGCAGCCGTTGCACCCAAAATAATAAGAAAAATAGTCGTAAATCCATAAAGCCAATATTCCATCCCCAACATGGGTGCAAAAAGAATTACTAAAAGGGGTAAAACACCACCAACGCTAAATGCCGCCCCAGAAGCAATCGCTGCTTGAATGGGATTTGCCTGACTAATTTCATTGATACCTAATTCGTCCCTGATGTGAGCCCCCAAAGCATCTTTTTCGGTCAGTTCAATGGCTACTTGCATGGCTGTTTCTTTCTTCAGTCCTCGTTTTTCATAAATTTGTGCCAAAATAAGCAGCTCTTCTTCTGGCATGTCTCTAAGCTCCTCAATCTCCCTTGCAATATCAGCTTTTTCTGTGTCGGTTTGAGAACTCACAGAAACATATTCTCCTGCAGCCATTGATAACGCACCTGCCACGAGCCCAGCGACAGTTGCCAGCACAATTGGTTCTCTAGTTGAACTTGCCGTCGCGACTCCAATGGCCAGACTTGAAATTGAAATAATTCCGTCGTTCGCACCTAAAACTGCGGCCCTCAACCAATTGCTTCGGTGAATGTAATGATTGTCTAAGTAGTTGTCAATAGTTAGTGTTGCCATTGTTTGGTGATTGAAAAATGAAATAAAATTATGCCTAAATCTGAAGTAAATGAACCTTTTCAGCCCAGCAATCTCTTCTCCGTATTAACATTCACGTTGGATGAAGTCATTGATTGCATTAGGACAAAATGGCTGGCAGTATCCTTTTTCCCTGTCCAAATTTTATTGATAAAAGTAATGTAAAATAGCATTGTTGACAAGAAAAGACGAATAATATTTACAAAAAGCACTTTTAGCTTTCTCGTTTCTATCGAAAACTACACAAACATCCTGATCGGCATATACACCGTATACGCAAAATCCTAGCAGCTATTAATTTCTAAGCTTTGAGGTTTTTTTTTTTGAATTACCATATTTATTTGGGATATTGAATTCACATAATTTTAAAATACGCCAACAGAAAGCATCATTGGGCTGAATGTCATCTACCCTATCCCTAATCTAAATTAAATTATTTTTTTTAGTGGGAAAAAAGGTACAACGAATAACGTAAAAAAGTACTTTTTGAAGGAAAAAGTCCGGCTATTGATTATGGATGGTACAATTCAAGCATAACAAGTTATTGGATTTTCCAATACCTCCAACCAATTGATATCTTAAAACTGCAAAATATTTTAAATTAATTGCATTTGATCAAAACTGAATTAATTCCTGAGCCAGGCCAAATGACAGTGTCATCCCTGCCCCGCCTAGTCCGTTTACGATTGTAACGCCAAGCTCAGGATGAGAAACATATTCCGTTTGATCATTGGATTTCAAATAAATGCCATGCCAGCGCTCTTTAATCTTTGGCTCGGGAAAACCGGCAAATTTTTTCAAATAAGTCAGTATGAGTTCATTGACCTCCTCGTTGTCGAAAGGACTTAAAGTCTGTCCATACTCATGAGAATCGCCTATGATCAATTGACCATCTGAGTTTTGCGACAAGATAATGTGTATGCCGTACTTTGCCAACAATGGCTCCTCAGCATTGTATCTTTCACTTACTTTATTGACACTTTTGCAATCAGCAAAAGAAGCGTAATGCCGCAAAGTCAAACCACCGCACAATACTGCTCCCAGTCTCCAATCTTGCGGTTGAGCTACCGTGTTAAGCATCTGCAATTTACATTTGATCAGACCGGCATTTGCATAAATTTCCGGATATAGTGTTTCGAAATCTGATCCTGTACA
Organism: Saprospiraceae bacterium; assembly: GCA_049316985.1. Classification (GTDB taxonomy): domain Bacteria; phylum Bacteroidota; class Bacteroidia; order Chitinophagales; family Saprospiraceae; genus CANHEE01. Next base: position 3,193 of record JBMOJB010000276.1, read on the forward strand.
AACAAATATTTTTTCAGCGGTCCAAAATCGGTTCGAACTTTCAATGACCGGCATTTTGATATTCGTGATGAAAACATCGAATTCAAATTGCACTTGGAATTGCTCCTTCAGGTAACGAATGATTTGCATGATTGCTTTCGGAGAGGAAACAGTCATTTCTGATTGGCTGTATAATGCCCCTTTCAGACCTTTGGATACTGCCGCATTGCTGTATTTTTTCACTGCATTTGGCGAAATAATATTCGCTTGGTAGGCACCATTGGTATTTTCGATAAATTCTTCAAAAACGTCCATTTCATCTTGAAAATAGGCCAAGTGCAAAGAACCGGTTTGATCAATGTGAATTTGTGCTTTTTCAGACAATTCCAACCAAACTGCCCTGGACCGCATGGCTCGATCGTAATTCTCCATTTTTTGTCCAATCGGCCAGATGGTTCCAAAATTTCGTACCGAAGCTCCGATTGGATACGAGTGCCGCTCGAACACGGTTACCTTTTTTCCCTTTTTCGCTGCTTCGTAGGCAATTGCCAATCCCATGATTCCCGAGCCAATGACAGCAACTTCAGCGTGTCCTATCTTTTTCATTCTAATTTAATAATTAAAAAATGAGTCCCCTCCGTTAACCCAATTTTTCAATAGCTTGAGAATTGGTTATTATCG
>JBMOJB010000277.1:0-3711 GCA_049316985.1 Saprospiraceae bacterium
TTTGCCGAAATGAATGATTTGTCACGGCGAAATTCCGAATCATTCATACATTTTGTGGCATGAGGGCGACCACAAGGGTCGCCCCTACAATTGTAAACCTGACGATCAACGGACTGGATAATCGATCGACAATCCATGTAAATCCTAGAATCCTGTAAATCATGATTCCGACGATTGTGTGCGCAGAAAATCTTGACGGAAAGTGCAATTGCATCTCCATTCTTGCGATTTTGATTTTTCAGAATGGATGGAGAAATAGGAATAAATATTTTCCCTAATTGGGAAAATTATTGTACTTTTGTGTTCATGAGAATCATTACAAAAAGCGATTAGACGATTTTTGCAAGAAATATCCTGATGCAAAGACTTCGCTGAAGTTTTGGAGCGATGTAATTAGTAGCAGTAGTTTTTTTAGCATCCAAGAAGTTGCGCAAGTATTTAATTCAGCCGATTTTGTAGGAAATGAAAGACTGGTTTTTAACATATCACACAACAAATACCGCTTGGTCGCAAAGTTTAAGTGCCATGCACGCGCGCAACGTGTTTATATTCGATTTATTGGCACACATTCTGAATATGATAAATTTAAAGACATTTCAAACATCTAAAAAGATTCGTAAATGAAAAAATTCCCAAGTTCGAAATATCCAATTACTCCAATAACAGATGAAGAAACATATATGAGGTTTTGTGATTGGGTTGAGTATTTAGATGAGTTAACTTTTGACGATGAGGACGAAGAAGAAAAGAAATTTGCTCATCTTGATGCTTTAACGATATTGATAGAAGCTTATGAAGCTAAACATTTCCAATTCAAAAATATTCAATTAAGTCTTGTGCAAGTAATTGAACAAGCACTGGAGCAATTAAAATTAAATAAAAAAGATCTGGCCAAGATTTTGGGTTCAAATCGAGTTTCCGAAATTTTTAGTGGCAAAAGGAATTTGTCTCTTGCTCAAATCAGAATTTTACATAAAGAATTGCATATTCCAGCAGAAATTCTTATCAGAGTTTAAATGAAATCCCGATTTTAATAGTTGATTCTGTTCAATGGTCGGGCACAGTCCGGTCGATGATTGTTCATCGTTACAAACGTCGCACAGCACACATCCTGTAAATCCTGATTCCAATAATTGAGAGGTGCAGAAAATTTTCACATTTCCTGCAAACCTGCCTGCAGGTAGATTTTCAATTTTCAATTTTCAATTTTCAATTTTCCCCCTATCTTTGGTGCATAAGTTTGTATAACATGATTAAAATCTATTTTTATTTTTGAACGATGATTTGCCAATAGCCTCCTTTATCTGGACCGATTCGATTAATTCGATTTGCAGCTTTTAATAATTTTAATTGCATTTCGATTGCTCGCGTTGAAAGGCTTAAATTTTCAGAAAGTTCAAGTATTGAAATTTTTTCATTTGTGGCAATGAGCTTCATGATTTTCTCCGAAGTTTTCTCCGAAGTTTTCTCCGAAGTTTTTAATCCGGACTTTTTGAGTCGTTTCAAAATTACAACAAAAATCCCTTCTTTTTTGAATATTGGTTGAGGCAGTTTAGCTTCAATCATCAGCTGGTTAATTCGTTTAATACCTGAACCGATTTGTTCAACGAGATGCATGCGAGCAAAGAGGCCGAAGATTAGCGGATTTCGAGAATGACTTCGATGTCCAAATTCTTCTTCGGAAATGGCACTTACTAATCCTCCTGGGTTACTTACTTCTACGCGATCGTCAAATACTTCGATATGAATAAGTGCACCCTTATCGTAATAGTCTCTATGTGAAAGCGAATTGATGATGACCTCCTTAAAAACTGTTTCAGGTATTTCCCACATTTCTTTGCGTGGCCCTCCACCTTGCCCTTCGATATCGTAACGCACATTGAGCTTCCCTCTGAGCCACTGCATCGCTTGCATATATTGACTATAAAGGTTGCCTCCAAATATTTTATCATCAATAATGTACCTTTTATCTGAGCCCTGAAAAGCGATACATCTTACAATAGCTTTATCCATGAGTTCCTCTGGTTTTTTGCCAAAAAACAATACAGCCCCATTTTTAAATGTCTTCTCGTCAGCATATAGTTTCAAGCTTTTGAAAACCTGTTCATTTGGCACAGCGGTACTCAGACGAGACTCTCCTTTAAAAATTAAGAAAAAGTCCTCGTCAATCATTGTTTCAGGTTGAAAGCCAGAACACGCAACTTCATCAAAATAAATGCGATCGGACTGTTGGAAGAAATCACGCATTTGTTCTGCCGTCGTGAGTTTTTGAGTGTTTGGTCCATTTCGAACATAAATAGCTCCAGAGAGCACGTACGGCTTCTTCGGACCAGAAGGAACTTCGATTACACCAATTACTTTTCCTTCAATTTGTATGAGTTCGATTGAACAATGGAGTGCAGGGGTAATTTCATTCATGCTATTTTGAATAGCTGATCGTTTGTTGTTATCAATCTCTACACCTCGTATTTGGTTGTTATCATCCACCCCAATTAACAAAATACCTCCTGCGGCATTTGCAAACGCGCAGATTTCTTCTGTTAGTTCTTTTACTTTACTAGGTACTGCAACTTTAAATTCTACATTGTAGCCTTCACCGGCATTAATCAGGAGCTTTATTTCGTCGATATTATGCATAAAGAGGAATACTTTTATTGAGTTTTTAAACAAGGAGGAAACTTCGAGATTTACTGTAAAAAGACATTTACAAATACAAGCTAATACTTGGATAAATTGGCAGTTAAATCTACAATATTTTTTTACTAATCATTTTGTTAATGTTATTTATCAGATTTATAGAAAATTGCATTTGCAAAATTCTAAATCCCAAAAATAGAATATTTTTTTTGGGAAATCCAGAATTAATAATTGACTGTAGAATCGGTGTTCAGAATTTGAGCAGCATTTTTCGTAATCAAAGTTATTATTTTTTATTGAATAATTTCTTTGACACATTTTTTTGAATATTCTCTAAGATCTGTACAATATTAATTAATTTTTCAATTCGCTGAAATACCAGTTGGCGGTCTTTGCGTACTCTTAGCAATATTTGTGTAATATAGAATGTAGCGTGGCTACGGCACACAAATTGGTGGGTCGAACATTGAAAGGATTGAAATCTATCCACATAAAATATGCTGAACCATTGGTTCTTAAACATTTATTTATGGTTTCCAAACCAATAGTACGTTTTGTTGAGCCAGGGCGGCCACAAGGCAGGTCGACCACAAGGGTCGCCCCTACGATCAACAATCCATGTAAATCCTAAAATCCTGTAAATCCTGATTCCGAAGGATGCGATGTTCAGAAATGCTTGTCGGAAAGCACAATTTGAATTAATCATTGGGTAAGCAAGTGCAGTCAAAAAGTGTAAACTTATTTAGACAGTGACAATTGTTCAGCTAACAAATAAAATCATAAATTAATCGTAATCCTTCTTCAGCCGCATATTTAGGCGAATTAAGCTGATTTGCTTTTGCTTATGTAGTGCAGCAGGGCATTCCATCAAAAGTGTCAGGGGGACACGGATCTTTATCAATTAACTTTACTTTCATGTATGAGTGTCCTAGACTGGGATAATAGTACGTCGAGATGACCTTTACAAGGTAAATTGTCGTCCTCTAAGTCATGCTACACCACTACTTTGGTGTTCACGCATGCCTTAACAGTCCTAATTACTGACTATGACAGTCTGCCGCGACGACTATCAAG
>JBMOJB010000278.1:0-3704 GCA_049316985.1 Saprospiraceae bacterium
CCGAACGGCCATCCTTCACCCTCGATCCACTGTTTCACGCCGGAGCCTATTATGTGCAGGAAGCATCTTCAATGTTGATTGGACATGCGTTAAAGCAAGTTGTCGATTTTGACAGAAACCTGCGTATACTGGACCTGTGCGCGGCGCCGGGTGGGAAAAGTACGCTTTTGCTATCGTTGATGAATGATAAAAGCGTACTGCTTAGCAATGAAGTAATCAAAACGCGGGTAAACATACTGAAGGAGAATATCCATAAATGGGGGAATCCGAATGTGATGGTCAGCAACCATGAAGCGGAAGATTTTCGGGGATTGAATGGTTTTTTTGATGTAGTATTGATCGATGCACCTTGCAGCGGGGAAGGGCTCTTCCGCAAAGACGAGAATGCAAAGAAAGAATGGTCGCCGGAAAATGTGAACTTATGTTCGGCAAGGCAAAAGAAAATACTGAGTAATACGATAGATTTATTGACTGACGGAGGCATTCTATTGTATTCTACCTGTACCTACAATGCTCAGGAAAACTTGGATAATGTAATTTGGATCACAGAACAGTTTGGCTGCGAGTCGATTCCCATTGAGCTGCCCGCCGACTGGGGCGTAGTGGAATTGAAAGAAAGCGCATCCTTTGGATACCAGTGCTATCCGCATCTGGTGAAAGGAGAAGGCTTCTTTTTTGCGGTTTTGCGAAAGGGAACAAATCGTCAGGAAAAAACCGGTACAAGTTATTTTCAGAAGAAATCATCTTTATATCCGGTATCAAAATCCGAACTGGAATTACTGCGCAAATGGGTGGATGATCCAGATTCACTTTCTTTTTATAAGAAGGGGAATGGCATCATTACTGCCGTGTCAAAAGCAATCGAGCCCGATTGTGCAGCGATAGAATCGGCATTGAGAAGGGTTTCTTTCGGCGTTGAGATCGGCGAATTTAAAGGCAAGGACTTTATTCCTTCTCACGAACTGGCTTTGAGTTCCATTGTTTCATCTGCATTTGTTTCCATTGAACTGGAAAAAAATGAAGCCCTTTTTTATTTGAAAAAAGAGCTTCATTCTGTAGATACCGATCTTCGAGGCTGGGCATTGGCGAAATACCAGGGATTATCGATGGGTTGGATGAAGATTCTACCCAATCGGATTAATAATTACCTGCCCGCACATTTTCGGATCAGGATGGACCTGGATACTGCTTTATTCTAACGGATTTTGAATCCCCCGTAGCTGACGTTTACCTTAAAAATTCCTTTGGCATTACGAGAACCCATGTAACCATCCAAAGTGCCTTTGGTGTCTCCTTTTCTTTCAGAATTGACGCTGAATCCTGCTGGAAACTTTATACCGGAGTAGTAAGTGCTTGCATCGACACGATAATCGCAACCCAATTCCGGAGATACAGTTACATCTGTATAATTGCCATCAATTTTTACTTCTGAAAATCCTTTCCCAACATTGTCAATTTTCAAGGCACCATATTCCATTTTTACATCTGCAAAATTACCCAAGGTAGAAATTATCAAATCGGAATAATCTCCATTGAAAGTAATGTTTTCTACGTCTCTGACTTTTACATTGCCATAGTCAGTGTGAGCGTTCATGCTATTGACTTTGCCTAGTCGAAAAGTAGTGTAATCACCATCTGCTTTGATATCTCCTCCGGACTCCACATCGAATTCTGAGTAGTCGCCATTGATATCCATTTTGGCGGCGTTTCGTACGATAATCTTCCCATAGTCGATGTTCATTTTAAGGTTGTTTTTTACATTTCCAATATTGCCATTGCCATAAGCAAGGTTGACCTCGGCACTGTTGTTCACTTCTTCCATTCGCAGATTACCGTATTTGATATTGGCTTTTACTGCTCCATTGGTATTGCCTATGTAAGAATCACCATATTTATTGCTCAGATCCAGGTAATTGCCACGTGGATAATACACTTCGTAGTTGATACTATAGTCGCAGGTTCCGAATGAAATCCACGCAAAATTCACCCATTTGCTTTTGGCTTCGCCGATATGGGTTTCTGCTTTTACGAACTTAGCGTCGTTGTAGAAGTCAATCTTAATGCGGTTGAAGATTTCTTCTGCATCGCTTTGACTATTGCTATTGGCGATAATGGTGACTTTGATCTTAACTTGATTACCATCCCACGTCTTGGCATCAATTTTTCCATATTTATTGATAAGTTGGGTCGTGCCGTACGGATCAATATTGAATTCTTTGTAGATCATTTTGGTAAATTCCTGTTTCCTGGCCAAAGCAGTATTCTGCAAAAGCAAAATGCTGGTGAAGACAAAAAATAAGTTAAATCGTATCTTTTTCATTACTATTTATAGATTTTGAAAAGTTTGAATTTGAATGATTGTGCTGACTGTTAAGAACTTGTTCAAGAATATCAGCTTTGTTTTTATAAGATTCGATCATGTTGCGAATGATTAGTTCCCTTGAACCTTTCGGCGCATTGATTAGTTCTTCCCGCAATTCCATCATGATTTGATCGATTTCTTCAAGATGTTGCTTTACTTCGGGCGGTTTAGTATTTGACACCAACAATAGCTGTTTTTCCTTTTTAGAAATTTCTTTCTCGTAGTATTGTTCCATTTCGGCATGTTCCGGTGAAATATCGGCAAGCGTTGGTGGCTCGGATTCAGCTTTCATGTAAAAACCAATTCCAATTCCGGTAGCCAGAACTAAAAGCACACTCGCTGCCATCTTCAATCCGGGAAACCAATTGGTGCCCATTGAAACTACTTTTGCTGTTTTATCCTTGGTTTGTGCTTCGAGTTTTTGATCAATCGCAGCCCAGATTTTTAAATCCGGTTCTGCATTATCAAATGCTTCTCTTTTTTCCCTGATAAATTTTTCTAAATTTCCATTGTTTGTTATTTCTATGCAAGTATTTCTTTTAATTTTTTCTTTGCACGATGAAACTGTGATTTTGAAGTTGACTCTGAAATCTGCAGTATTTCTGAAATCTCCTCATGATCGTAACCTTCAAACATATAGAGTGAAAAAACGACTCGGTACCCATCCGGCAATTGTGCCAGTGCTTTTTGTACTTTTTCCACGCTCAATGCCTCGTAGGGAATGTCATTGGGGTTCTCAATGGCATCCTGTGCATGTGTATTGGCGTCAAACTCATCGAAATTGAAGCGCTTCCGCTGCAGATAATTAATGCTGTTGTTGATTACAATTCTTTTTAACCATGCCCCAAATGACGACTGTCCGGCAAAAGTATCCAGTTTGGAAAAAGCATCGATAAATGAATTTTGCAATACATCCTCAGCATCAGTCGCATTTTTCAAAATCCGCAAACCCACATTGTACATGGCCTTCGAATATAGCTTGTACAATTCAAATTGTGCTTGTCTGTTACCGGCAAGACAAGCGTCAATTACTTCCTTATGTGGTTCTGCGTAGGACAAATGCTGTTTTCGAATGTTTGTATGCACTAAGTGACACGGGAATGTGCGGAGCGTTGCATGAGAAGATGGGAAAAATTGAAAATTGAAAATTGAAAGTTGAAAATGTTTTTAAAATTAAAAAGTGATCAGATGTATTAATGTTTTGTTAATATATAAAATCGATTTCTATTTAATATCATAGTTATTCAAATTGGTCGTTAATGATCTTATTTAATTTTCAACTTTCAACATTTAATTTTATAACCGTGGAATCCAAGAAAGAAAATGTTGTGATGAATAAATC
>JBMOJB010000279.1:0-3692 GCA_049316985.1 Saprospiraceae bacterium
ACGAATTACGAATTACGAATTACGAATTACGAATTACGAATTACGAATTACGACAATATTTAATTGCGAATTGATTCTAGTTTTGGTAAGGAGGGTAGGCAAAATAGAAGTGCATAAAAAAACAGGTTTGCGTTTTTGCAAACCTGTTTTATAATATAATCTGCCGAAGGCAGCCAAATTCGTAATTTGTAATTTGTAATTCGTAATTAAATTCAATTAATTCGCCATTTCGGAAAGGAATTTTAGTCGTACCAATTGTACCTCTTCAAGTTGGATATCATCTCCTTTTAATGCGCGAAAAGCTTCATCAATCGAGTCGTTTTCCGATTCCAGGAAATAATTATATATGTCTTGTTGCACGTACTCGTCGATGTTTTCACTGAGGTAATAATCCAGGTTCAATTTAGTGCCGGAGTTGACGATTGAGTCCAGTTCTTCCATCAATTCATCCCAGCTGAGGTCGTTCTGTTCTCCGAGATCTTCTAATGGCAATTTCTTGTCAATCCCCTGTATCAGCGCAACTTTTACTTTAGATTTGTTGGCCACTTGCTTCACTACGAAATCGGATGGGCGAAGAATATCGTGTCCTTCACAATATCTGCCAATTAGTTCGATGAATGGTTTGGCATACCTTTCTGCTTTCCCTCGGCTAACTCCCTGGATCTTTGTCATATCCTCCATGGAGATGGGATATTGCGTGGCCATATCTTCCAGTGAGCTATCCTGGAAGATTACATAAGGAGGAACGCCTGCTTTTTTGGAAACGGATTTTCTCATGTCCGTCAACATATTCATCAATAATTCATCGAGAACGGCTGTTTTACCTTGTGCTTCATCCAAATCATCGTAATCTGCACTTCCTTCACCAGAGTAATCGCGATTAATAGCGATTTTAAAAGATTTTGGCGATTTCAGATAGTCCCGGCCGGCATCTGTTATTTTGATAGTACCGTATTGCTCAATATCTTTTAGCAAGAAATTGGCCAGTAATGCCTGTTGAAAAATAGATTGCCAGAAGATATCTCCTTTTTCCTTCCCTTCGCCAAAGATTTCGAGTTTGTGAAATTCGTAATCTTTCATTTCTTTAGTACCGTTGCCTAAGATGAAATCAATCATCGTCTTCATCGGGAAGTTTTCCTTCAGTTCAATAACGGCTTCTAAAGCCAGGGCCATTTCTTCTTTAACTTCCACTTTTTCTTTAGGTTGGCGACAATTGTCGCACATGCAATTGCATTTTTTGTCGTCATATTCTTCTCCAAAGTAGTGAAGCAAAAATCGACGGCGACAAGAGGTTGTTTCTGCATAGGCGGTCATTTCCTGCATCAGCAGAGAGCCCATTTCACGTTCCGCGACAGGCTTGTCGCGAAGGAATTTTTCCAATCTGGAAATATCCTGATAGGAATAAAAAGCGATGCAATCACCATCCAATCCATCTCTGCCGGCGCGACCGGTTTCCTGATAGTAATTTTCAATACTTTTAGGTATGTCGTAATGTATTACAAATCTGACATCCGGTTTGTCGATGCCCATTCCAAAAGCAATGGTGGCAACGATAACATCAATATCTTCCATCAGGAAGTCATCTTGCGTCTTGGCTCTCAATTTGGCATCCAGGCCAGCATGGTATGGTGCGGATTTGATATCATTTACGCAAAGCACCTTGGCGATGTCTTCTGCTGCTTTACGGCTTTGTACATAGATGATACCTGATTTGTTTTTGCGTTCTTTTATAATTTGAATAATGCTCTTGATGGCAGAATCTTTATTTGATTTGGGTCTTACCTCATAGAAAAGATTATTTCTATTGAATGAAGAGATAAAGATATCTTCACTCTTAATTTCCAAAATCTTAATAATATCCTGTTGTACTTTTGGAGTAGCAGTGGCAGTTAAAGCCATAATGGGCATGTTGGGATCAATCGCGTCAATCATGGTTCTGATGCGGCGATATTCCGGACGAAAATCATGTCCCCATTCAGATATGCAATGCGCTTCATCAACAGCGACGAATGAGATATTTACTCCTTTCAGGAATTCAATATTTTCATCCTTGGTTAGCGTTTCCGGAGCGATGTACAGTAGTTTTGTTTTGCCTGAAGTAATATCGTGCTTAACTTCTTTAATCTGAGTTTTGCTGAGTGAGGAGTTGAGGAAATGTGCGACATCATCATCTTGTCCATATCCTCGAATAGAATCCACTTGATTTTTCATCAGAGCGATCAATGGTGAAATGACGATTGCTGTGCCTTCCATCATCAACGCAGGCAATTGATAACACAAAGATTTGCCACCGCCCGTCGGTAAAATAACGAAAGTGTCTTTGCCTGCTAAAATACTTTTAACTATAGGTTCCTGAGTGCCTTTAAAGGCATCGAATCCAAAAAAATTGCTGAGCGAACTGTACAGCTGCTCGTTTGTGATTGTCATGTTGATGATTATTTTATTCAGATGTAACAGTAAATGGCACTATGAAGTTTATGCTGCCAACTTTCTGTTGAATTCAAAGTACTAAGATAACTAATTTCGGAGTTCCGAAAAACTTTTATTCATTTTTTTTTCGGCAGCTGTTTTAAATCTATAGATTTACATTCTTTTAGTGCAAAAAAGAGACCAATCCGAATGATGTTTTGTCTTGAGGCGATCAAAAGTACAAAAAAAAAATTTTATATGGTTGTTTTTTTTTATTTTTCAGCATATAAATTATTAACTAGTAAATCAAAACGAGAAATATGAGTGAAATTGACCTGGTTCACGTTCATTTTAATCCCCAAAGTCTGAAGTTGCTCAACGTACTTTTAGGTTTTCTGATGTTTGGTGTAGCACTTGATATAAGGATCTCGGATTTCCGGAAAGTTTTGGAAACACCCAAGCCCGTTTTGGTTGGAATACTCTGTCAGTATTTCCTTTTTCCTTTTCTAACTTTGATGATTATTTACGTAGCGAGGCCTGCCACGAGTGTTGCTTTAGGAATGATTCTCGTCTCCGCTTGCCCAAGCGGAAATATGGCGAATTACCTGACGCACAGGGCCGGTGCCAATGTGGCTTTGTCGGTAACTTTGAATTCTATTACCGTATTATTTGCGTCGATTTCTACACCTTTGGTGTACAGCATCTGGTCGAAATTTGTTCCCAACCAACAATCATTGGGACAGGAAATCAATATTCCTTTTGTTGACATGGTATTGATCATATTGCAGGTGATCGTATTACCATTATTAGTGGGAATGTTGCTCACCAATCGATTTCCAGCTATCATTCAGAAGATAAAAAAACCGGTCAGTACCGCCTCACTGGTTATTTTCATTGCATTTTTAATAGGAGCAGTTATTGCGAATCGCGACAATGTCATGCAACATCTGGATAAGATATTCTGGATCGTCGTCATCCACAATGCATTGGCTTTGTTGATGGGCTACACCACCGCATCGCTTTTTCGATTGTCGCTTTCCGATACCCGTACAATTGCCATTGAATCCGGAGTGCATAACACTGGTCTGGGATTACTACTCATCTTCAATTTCTTCAATGGTCTTGGTGGAATGGCGATGATCGCCGCATTCTGGGGAATCTGGGATTTGATTGCTCCATTTTTTCTGGTGGAATACTGGAGAAGAAGGAAATTGAAAATTGAAAGTTGAGAATTACGAATTACGAATTACGAATTACGAATTACGAATTACGAATTACGAATT
>JBMOJB010000280.1:0-3633 GCA_049316985.1 Saprospiraceae bacterium
CTGAAAATTGTGCTGCATTGATTGCAAGCAGTGAATACAACAGATTCGAATATCAATTACCCGATGAATACCGCGTAGACAAGCATCTAGCGCAATTTGCAACCACTATTTCAATTCCTTTCAAGGTAGTGGATTCGGAGCATTTTTACAGTACCCGCGAGGAGTTGGACGACTTTTTCAAGGGTAAAAAGAGTTATCTCATGGAGAATTTTTATCGGTACATGCGCAAAAAACACGATGTATTGATCGAGGATGGAGATAAACCTGAGAACGGTAGGTGGAATTTTGACGAGGACAATCGTCGAAAGCTACCCAAAGAACACCAACCGATTGCACCTTTACTATTTCAAAATAATCTTTCTGAAATTGAAAATGAAATCATAACAGCAGGGATTAAGACGATAGGAACGGTCGACAGCGAGCACTTTTTGTGGCCAATTAGCCGGGCGCAATCGCTGCAACTACTTGATTTTTTCGCTGAAAACTGTTTGTCGCTATTTGGTACTTTCCAAGATGCGATGACGCATAATGAATGGTCCATCTACCACTCGAGACTATCGTTTTCAATGAATACCAAATTGCTTTCTCCTAAGGAAGTAGTGGATCGGGCAATAGCTGAATACCTGAAAAGACCGGACGAAATTGATTTTCATCAGTTGGAAGGATTTGTAAGACAAATTATTGGCTGGCGCGAGTACATGAGAGGGATTTATTGGTTGAAAATGCCTGAATATGCCCACCTCAATTATTTTAATCATATCGAAAAATTACCGCAATGGTATTGGACAGCTGAGACCAAAATGAATTGTATGAAAAATGCCATCCAGCAATCGCTGCAATTCTCCTACGCGCACCACATTCAGCGACTTATGATAACCGGAAATTTTGCTTTGTTGGCAGGTGTTCATCCCGATCAGGTCGATGCATGGTATCTGGGAATTTATATCGATGCCATCGAGTGGGTGGAAATTACAAATACAAGAGGGATGAGTCAGTTCGCCGATGGAGGAATCGTAGGCACGAAGCCTTATGTCAGTTCTGCTTCCTATATCAACAAAATGAGTTCATATTGTTCAGGTTGTTATTATGATAAATCAAAAAAAACAGGTGACAGGGCATGTCCATTCAATAGCTTGTACTGGAATTTTTACAACAGGCACGAAAATAAATTGGCAAAAAATCCACGCATTGGAATGATGTACAGTGTGTGGCAAAAAATGCAAAGCGATCAAAAAACCGCGCTTTTGGAACAGGCGAATTATTATCTCACACACATCAACGAATTGTAAATGAAAACAACATTAGTTTGGTTCAAAACGGATTTGAGGTTGCATGACAATGAGACCTTGGTCCAGGCGATCGCCCAAAGCGATGAAATTATCCCTGTGTATTGTTTTGATGAAGCACATTTCAAAACCACTGATTTTGGCTTTAGTAAAACCGGTAACTTCAGGGCTCAGTTTTTATTGGAATCTTTATCAGATCTGGATCAAAACTTGAAGGCGCTCGGTTCGGGATTGATCGTTGTCAAGGGAAAACCTGAAGTTGAGATTGTCGAAGTTGCCAGAAGGTTTAAGGCACAAAAGGTTTTTGCGAAAAAGGAAGTGGCTTACGAGGAAATACAAACGCAGGAGTGTGTGGAAAAAGAGCTTTGGAAAATCAATTGTTTGTTTGAAGTGTTCAGTACCAGCACCTTGTACCATGCACAGGATTTGCCCTTTGCCATGAAAGACATTCCCGATGTATTTACCAGTTTTAGAAAACGGATCGAGAAGGAAACCAGTATCAGAGAGGTCATTCCAAAACCCAAAGCGATAAACTCCCCGAAGATTCCAGCGATTTCACTGCCAACTATGGCGGAGTTGGGCTTGGTAAATGTGGAGATGGACAGCAGATCGGCACTTTTATTTAAAGGGGGAGAAACTGCCGGGAGACAAAGAATTCAGCACTACTTGTTTGAAACGAAAGCAATCTCCACTTACAAAGACACCCGAAATGGCATGATTGGCGCCAATTACTCGTCAAAATTGTCAGCGTGGTTGAGTTTGGGTTGTATTTCAGCAAGAGAAATATACGATGAAATAAAAAAATATGAAGCGCAGTACGCCGCCAATGAGTCTACCTATTGGCTGATATTTGAACTGATCTGGCGGGATTATTTCCGATTTATGATGAAGAAATACCGCCATCGTTTCTTTTTGCAAAATGGCATTAAAAATGGGTCTGCAGACTTCAACACACATCATGTAAAACGATTTGAAAAGTGGAAAAATGGCCAGACCGGAAGTGATTTTGTGGATGCCAACATGCTCGAACTCCAACTCACCGGATTCATGAGCAACAGAGGCAGACAAAATGTAGCGAGCTATCTTTGCAATGATTTGCAACTGGACTGGCGCTACGGAGCAGCTTATTTTGAACAGCAATTGATCGATTACGATGTGTGCAGCAACTGGGGAAACTGGGCTTATCTGGCCGGCGTTGGAAACGATCCCAGAGGGAAAAGAATATTCAATATTGAAAAACAAGCCAGCGATTATGATAAAGATAGGAAATATAGAGATCTTTGGTCGAAGGGTCAGTTAGTCGATTAGTCGGCTAGTCTACTGGTCAGCTAGTCAATTAGTCAGAGATAGTCGACTAAACAAATTAGCAATGATCATCAAACCACCTGCAAAACAGACCAATAGACAAACTGACTAGTAGACCAATGGACTAACCGACTAACCGACTAACAGACTAACCTATGATAAAAAAACTAACAATACCCATCATTCTGCCATTCTGGTGGCAGGACTTATTGACTGCAGTACCGCGGATCATTTGTGGTTTCCTCCTTACGTCCGATTTCGGAGCCGCCAAATTCGAATTGCCATGGTCACCTCCTGATAATAATCTTGGTTTCTTTGAAGTTGCGTTTTGGTTTCCAAATGACGTGGCTGCTTATGGGGGAATATTTGCGATGTTTCCGGTATTTTTTGCCTGGATGGGCGCATTTAGTGAAGCAGTAGGGGGTATTTTTTTAGTACTGGGTCTGCAAACGAGAGTAGCTTCTTTTCTGGTTTTTTGCACTATGCTGGTCGCAATTTTTATGCAGCAAATTCATGCAGGAACCTGGAATATGTTGCCGGCTGCGGGCTTTCTATGGGTCGCCCTTTATGGAATGATTTTGGGTAGCGGAAGATTTGGTATTGATTATTTACTGACAAGAAAATGAAAACAAAGATGTTAATTAGAAACCTTACTGTCATCGGACTGCTGATACTTCCTATTAGCTGTGTTCAAAAAGCATACTATAAAACAATTGTATTTGAATTGGACACTAGCGCTATTCCAAACATAAAATCTGTGGGAATCAGGGGCAACGATAAGCCATTCAACTGGGACAGTAGCCTTGACATGGCGCCTGTTGTCAAAGATAGCATTTACAAAGCGACAGCCACTTTTTTGACAGGATATCGGTTTACTGAAGTCAAATTTACTATCAATGATGAATTTGAATTGAAGGATCAAGAAAACCGGCGGATTTACTTTTCTGATAAAGACACCACTTTTTTCAAGGCTATTTTTAATAAGGTTGAATAAAAGAAAAGAATATTGAATAAGTTGCAGTTTAGCGTGAGCTGAAACGTT
>JBMOJB010000281.1:0-3564 GCA_049316985.1 Saprospiraceae bacterium
GTCATTCTCCTTCCAAAATTTGGATTAGTTGTTAATACACAAGCAGCAAGCGAAAGATTGAATGGCAAACTTTGGGGACAAATCTCTACTTTACAAGTTGCCGGCTGCAAATCTATGACTTCCAATTCGTAACACGATTTTTGGGTAGATGGCGAACATTTGCTTTTATAGACAGGCTGGGCGCAAATTTTTAGTTTACCATTGGGTGGAGCTGTCGTAAAATTAAGATTAATGTCTGCAGGTGAACCAGGTACCTTTGTCAGTACGCCGGCATTTGCAGGTTCTAAAGTCCAGTTCCAGGAATCCGGCGCAAGGCCGGGTAAGGCAGCAACAGATGCGCTGTATCTGATGTTGCTGGCTTTGCAGATTTGATGCGGGCCGCTGATTGTTGGAGGTGGTATTGCCGAGAGCAACTGATTTTTGTCGTAGCTAATGATAAAATTGCACTGACATTCTCCATTTCCGTCTATCTGCAGGTAATACAATTTATAGGGATTTACAGCGGTACTAAGTGTGCCCGACTCTCCTTTGACACAATCTACTGCAGTCAAGCTGCCGCAATTATCTCCTTCCCATAGTGTCAGCTGCACTCCTAAATACGAATTCCCGGCCACACAATTGGAAGTAGTAAACTGAAAGTCCAGCTGCTTGCCACTGGGACGAAGCATCCACCAGAATGGATTGTCTTCAGATGAGCCCGACCCACAAGGCAAATTTAAATTAGGCGAAATAGCATCCTGATTGGGTTGTCTGCCGCTAATTGAGGACTTCGTGTAGTCCACACAAATAGCTGTGCAGGGTGTATTTTCTTTCAGCTGAGCATGAATCTTTTCAAAAGCAAAGAATAGGAGGGCAATAGCGATTACGTTTTTCATACTGGTGATCATTTTTTCATGTTAATAAATAGTTGTTTTTCGATTTTTTACTCTTTTTCATTATGTATGAGTAAAACATTTCACAAAATATTAAATTCCTTAATGTTGGACATTCAATGAGGAGCTTTTGCTTTTCTTGTCGTTTAGAAATTCTTTCAAAATGTATTGTCCATTGAAATTCCTGTCAGATTCAACCATATTTCGTTTGATTCTATAGTTTTTGCTTGGCTCAATTGACCCGGCAAATTATAACAAAATGCACGTTCCATTGCTAGACTTTTAGCAATATTCACTGGAACTGTTGCTAGGTAATGACCCTGAACCTAAAAGAATCGTATGCGGGTCGTATTTTCCAATATTCGGGACTATCCTCGGTTGAACCGGTTCCGCAAGGAAGGTACACATTAGGCGATTTTCCAATGTGGTTGGGCATTCGATCGGTAAAACTTGACTTAATGACATCGATGCGCGTTGCAGTACAAGGACTGACTTCGGCGATTTTGGCTTTAATGAAATGCCGCAGGCTATAAGCAGCCCAGCTGATAGGATAAGATTTTTCATAAGCAAACATTTAGACGATAAAATTATAAATAATAATTTACCCAACAAACTTTTTTTTGCGCTTTGTACTATTTTTTGAAAAATTAATGCCTCGCACTTAAAAAAAATGGCTCTGAAAACACCATTCTTAACGAATGTATGCTTTCAAAGCCATTTTTGAAAAAGAGGAATTTGACTATCGCTTATTTGATCTCGATCATATACGGCATCCGCATCTGAATACCGGACATATTTTGCAATGATTTGATTTGTTCGAAATAAGGGTATAATGTGCCCATTTCAGTTCGAATAAGCTGTCTGCTGAAGGAACTATTTTCATCGTCTTTGTTGCCCATGATCTCATCAATGAATTGCTGAATGGGTTCTTTGCTGGCAGGGTACTCTTTTATTTTATAAGTGCTGATACCGGCCATTCGCGAAGCACATGCTATTGCATCTTGTAGATTACCTAACCTGTCGACCAACCCGATTTCTTTGGCTTTGGTGCCGGTCCACACTCTACCTTGTGCAATTACATTGACTTGCTCTTTGCTCATTTTTCTTCCTTCCGCTACTACACCCAGGAAGTTGTCATAGATATGATCTACATTTTCCTGGAAGTACTTTTGTTCTTCGGGATTAAAATCGTAATTCAAAGAGAATCCGGTTGAAAATCTTCCCGTGCGGACGGTGTCAAAAGTGATACCCAATTTGTTTTTCATCGTATTGTGCAATCCCGGCACTAATCCGAAAACTCCAATAGAGCCTGTAATGGTATTCGGTTCAGCAAATATGGTATCTGCAGGTGTGGATATGTAATAACCTCCTGATGCAGCGACATCACCCATAGATACTACGACCTTTTTGCCTGCCTGTTTGGCCAGCTGTAATTCTCTCCAGATATCTTCTGATGCCAGTGAGCTACCTCCTCCGGAATTGACGCGTAGTACAATAGCCTTGATGTTTTCATCCTGACGAATTTTTCTAAGCATTGCCGAATAAGCTTCGCCACCAATTTCACCATTCATTTTTTTACTCATATTGATGGTTCCCTCAGCGTACACAACTGCAATTTTGTCTTTTGCGCTCTTTCCTTTTTCGTCTTTGACCTTCGCATCATAATACTCGTCAAGTGAAACGTAATTGACTTTTTCCTTGTCTTTTACTCCAACTCTGGATTTAATATCTTCCAGAAACTCATCTTTGTAAGCTTTTGCATCAACCAAATGGTATTTTACGGCATCATCAGCATTGCGTATCATTAATCCATCCGCATATTTTCTTAAATCTGCAGCAGGAATGTTTCTGGACTTCGAAATGCTCTCCAAAAATACATTGTACAATCCCGTGAGGTATTCACGCACCTGAAGTCTATTTGGATCGCTCATTTTATCGTAGCGAAACGGCTCTGTCGCACTTTTAAATTGTCCGGCATAGAAAACCTGCACTTTGATATCCAGTTTGTCCAGCATGTTTTTGAAAAAAGTCAGCTGAGAACCATAACCACGGAAGTCGAACATTCCATTTGGATGGATGTATAATTTATCTGAAACGGATGCCAGAAAATAATCTTTTTGCGTATAGACAACTCCGTAGCTTACAATAAATTTGCCGCTGCTCCGAAAATCCTCCAGCGCCTTTCGTAATACGCTCGTCGTAGCTTGTCCGGCCATCAGCCCTTCCATTTCCAATTTGATACCCTTGATATCAGGATCATTTTTAGCAATTTCAAGCGTCTTGACCAGGTCACTCAATCCAATGATGGACGTGTTTTTCAAGTCGAAGCGAGGAGCGTCGGTATTATTGGTTTTTTCCGGTATTACAGTTGTCGGTGACATATTAATTGCCAAAACACTGTTGTTTTTGACCTCTTTTTTATCAGAGCCGGAGGCAATTATTCCTATAATTCCGCTTCCGATAAAAAATACAGCGATTCCTGCCAATATACTTCCGAGGCATGAACCAAACACTATCTTCCAAAATGTACTCATCTTTTTTAATTTATTTGTTGATTATTTAGACTCAAAAGTGGTCATTTTATTCTGTTGCAACATATTTTATTAGATAAATGACAAGTAAAAAACGATAGAATAATTAAGAATTAAGAATTAAGAATTGGGAATTACGAATTACGAACTTGTCTGCCTTT
>JBMOJB010000282.1:0-3545 GCA_049316985.1 Saprospiraceae bacterium
ATTGTGAAAATTAACTTTGAATTCAAGATGGTGTGGATAAGATTTATTGGCACACACGCAGAATATGATAAGATCAATGCTAATACAATATAGAAAATGAACATAAATCTAATAAAAACAGAAAACGATTACTATCAAGCACTGGAGAGACTTGATGTGATTTTTGATGCAAAAAGAGGTTCAGAGGAAGGTGATGAACTTGAGCTTCTGGGTATATTGATTGAGCAGTACGAAGCTGAACATTTCCCAATTGACTTGCCAGATCCAATTGAAGCTATTAAATTCCGGATGGAACAAATGGGCTATACTCAAAATGACCTCGCGAAAATAATCGGGTTGAAGAGTCGCGCTAGTGAAATTCTAAACAGAAAAAGAAAATTATCGCTCGAAATGATCAGACAATTGCATACAAGTTTAAATATTCCGACAGACGTATTAATTCAAAGTTATTAGAATTAAAAACACTGATTTTGTACCTACTTGCTTTGAATTTGCCAATCTTCTGAATATTTTCACCAAAAGCGAATTTTTTATTTGCATCCTAATTTTAAACCCCATACTTTTGCAACGTATTTCGAATCACGCAAGTGATACCAACCGAGTGAAGTCACCACGGTGGTAAAATGATACGGGCCCGATAGGTCAAAATAAACGTTCTCATCAGCTGAGTTTTTGTTTTTCGAAATACATTTTTGGTTTACCTTAAAATCACATTTGTATGAACAAAAAACTCGTTTTTCATTTCCGGAATCAATCCACTACTACCATTGATGTCAAGGTGCAGCACAGCAAGGCGATTATTATTGAGCCTCATTTGTTGAACCTGGATGCTGACGCGTTATTGCTTTTGCTGGAGCATCAGCAGATCAATACACAGCTCGATCTGACAAATTCCGGTCCTACACTCCTGCTTTTTTTCGATGACGAACAACTATTCGCTGGTGCAGCTTATGCCCAGGGTAATCAGTCTGCTCCTTTTTCCCTGTTGACCCAATACAAACAAATCGTGCTGTTGTCTTATGATGCCAGTTTCCCGATTCATTTATTAACTAAATTCACTATCTTATCATGATCAAATCACAAGTTTATATTGCCCGCAGAGGCGACAATGAAATCGCACAAGCCGAAATGCAAAGGCTTTCAGACTTTAGCATGGCACAACTGGTAGAGCGCTACAATGACGTCGCCCGTAAAGGATTCTTCGGCTCACATGCGCAGGGGCTTCACGTAGCAGCTCTGCATCACACTATGAAAAAGGTATTCGGCAAAAGCCCCATTACAATAGGTGGGGGTGGTCATTTGATTGAGCTGGAGGGCGGAGAGATTGTTTTAGTGGGCGATCAGTGGGAGTACTTCTTTTCGTAGCATCATGTCGCAGCGGATTGCAGGTAGAGCGGCTTGTTTCTGATCACTAGTCCAGGGAATTTATATGCAATTGGATATAATTTGGCTAAAATTGAAAAAATTATATCTGATTGCATATAGTTTCTGATTTTTTGTTACTTTTATATCCTAATGCATATAAAAATGAATCTAATAGCAGCATTCGTTAAGAACAGGCGCAAACAATTAAAGCTTACCCAAGAAGAATTGGCTCTGAAATCGGGTGTAGCTTTAACGGTTATCAGAAAAATTGAACAGGGTAAAGATAATTTGAGTTTATCAAAAGTGAATCAAGTATTGATCATGTTCGGCCATGTGCTTGGGCCGGTAATTGAAAGAAATGAATGAGGCAGGCAGTCGTAAAATACAACAATATCAAAGCTGGTATTTTAAGTGAATTGGACAATGGCGAGTACGAATTTGTCTATGATCAACATTATATTCAATATTATCCACATTTGTTTATAACATTCAAGATGCCGGTATTACCATTTCCATACAGGAGTAAAAGATTATTCCCTTTTTTCGATGGGCTGATACCGGAGGGTTGGTTGTTGGATATTGCAGCAGAAACCTGGAAAATCAAAAGAAGCGATCGAATGGGATTGCTGCTGGCTTGTTGCCAAAGCACCATCGGCGCGGTAAGTGTTCACCCGCTAATCAAACAGGATAATGAGTAAATGTTTGCATTGTTATCAGGAAATTGACAGTTCTGAGGGATCGGATTACCATCCCAAATGCACCGTGGCGTTTTTTGGAACCGCTTACCCACCTGCATTCCCGTACCGCTTAGATGAGATGGAAAAACTGGCAAAACAAGCCGTTGAGTTTTCGGTAACTGTACCGGGAGTTCAACCGAAATTGTCAGTAGCTTGGTTGAAGAATGTACTGCAAGATGGCCACTATGGTCGATTGACAGTTATGGATGCTTTAGATGGTTCATACATCCTTAAACCTCCAAATGTAAGGTTCGAGCAAATGCCGGAAAACGAGCATTTGTCAATGAAATTGGCTGAATTATTTAAAATTGAAGTAGTACCTTCTTCTTTGATCCGTCTAACATCGGGAGAACTATGCTATATTACCAGACGAATTGATCGCAAAGCGGACAGCAGCAAAATTCACATGATTGATTTTCTGCAAATTCTGGAACTGGAGGACAAATACCTGGGTACAATGGAAAATCTGGGGAAGACCATTGGTGAATTATCGGTTAATACTTTGATGGATAAATTGCGCTTTTTTGAATTGAGTGTATTCAACTATATCATCGGAAATAATGATATGCACTTAAAAAACTTTTCGATGTTGCGTTCAGATCAGGGGTGGGTGCTTTCGCCAGCGTATGACTTACTGAATGTGAAGATTATTCTGCCCAAAGATGATGAAGATACAGCACTATTATTAGGAGGGAAAAAGAAAAAATTCAATAAGGGGTATTTTGAACGATTTGGGTTGACTTTGAAATTAAATGAAAAACAGATCAATGCTGTGTACAGAAAATTGAAACCCTGGCTTACAAAGGCGATCGCATTAATTGATGACTCTTTTCTTAATGATGAGCGTAAATTAATTTATAAAGCATTCATTACACAACGAACAAATTTATTCTTTGAGATTATCTGATCAGCCATAGGGGGGTACCTAAAAGATAGTTTTCAAATCATCAATTGTAACTGCTACAGTTTACACCAGAATAAGTAGTACAGTTTACGCCGGAATACTAATGTAAAAACGCATAAAAAAATGCTCCCAAAACCATGAAGGTTGAGGAAGCATTTACGTCATTTCAGCTTGCACTACGTTAAGATCATCCATTTTTATTTTGTTACGGTTGTTTTGTAATTTTTACTGCGCTTGTAGAAGCTTCGAAGTTCCTCGAACAGGGGCTGGTATTGCTTGTCGTATTTTGCAGCTCTTTTGACGGCATTGTAGACTTCATTTGCCTGCCTCATCACTTGTTGTCCGACCAGCAGGATATTATCGTCCAGTTTTTGCTTGATCAATCCGAGTTCTTCTGAGTAAGCTTTGAGATCTTCAAAATAAGTAAAATCAGCTTCAAAGTCTGTAGGATTAATCAGCGGGCTGATGATTTCGTTTTTCTTACGCGAAGTTCTTTGTGTGTCGCGAATAAACCCTACGCCTCGCTGGGTCAGGAATTG